>NZ_JBSYOQ010000034.1:0-233175 GCF_058244645.1 Candidatus Thiodiazotropha sp. AKAK3 | reverse complement strand
GGCATGGCCCCACCCTACGCCTAAACGGAGAGGTAGGGTGGGGCCATGCCCCACCGAGTAGTCAAGTGGATCAACTGGTGAGGGTGGTGGCAAGTTTCGAGGTGCCTGCAGAGGTCCGTTGGATACTGATTATATTCCTATGCCAATATCCGCTCTCCTTACAAGAGAGTTTTTGTGGTGGGGCATGGCCCCACCCTACGCCTAAACGGAGAGGTAGGGTGGGGCCATGCCCCACCGAGTGGTCAAGTCGCTCAACTGGTGAGGGTGGTGGCAAGTTTCAACGTGACTGCAGGGGGTGGTAATGTTACTCCTCAGGATGCAGCTGATGCGCTTCAGCCACTACTTGCTGATAGCTAGCTGGCTACTATCTAGTGTGGTGCACCACACTAGCTATTCATGGCATTTTGAAAATCCAGACACCGTTCGATAGCTCAAGATTTTATGAAATGCCACACCATCCAAAGTGTCGCTATGCTGGAGTAGGTGACACCATCCGATTTACTTTGTATTGCCAGATCAGGCCAAATGGTGAAATTTGGTTCTTTGCAGGTGGTTGAACCATAATAGAGATCCGATGAACATTAGACAGAAAGAACTCACAAGTGGCAGTCGTCTGGCTAAAAATATCATCTGGAATCTTGTCAGCGTGCTGGTGCCTTTCCTGGTTGCCATTGTCACTATCCCCATTCTTATTGATGAGATCGGTAAAGAGCGATTTGGTTTGCTGGCGATCAGTTGGATGTTTGTTGGCTATTTCAGTCTTTTTGATTTTGGCCTGAGTCGTGCTCTGAGTGTATTGGTAGCCAAATATCTGGGTGAGGAGCGGGAGTCGGAAATCCCTGGATTGGTCTGGACAGCCCTGACTTTGATGGCAGTGCTAGGGGTGTTTGGGTTTGGGGTGATTCTTATACTCTCCCCCTGGTTGGTGGGAGAGGTACTCAATGTTCCTCCAGCGCTTAAAGAAGAGACACTCAATGCGTTTTATCTTTTGTCCGCGTCGATGCCGTTGGTAATTACAACGGTTGGATTGCGTGGTGTAGTCGCAGCCTATCAGCGCTTTGATCTGCTGACTGCAATCAGAATTCCGATGGGAATGTGGACCTTTCTTGGACCGGTGGCAGTTCTACCCTTTTCAAACAGTCTCTATCCGATTGTGGCCGTTTTAGTGTTTGGCAGGATGTTGGCTACCATTGCCCATCTGATTCTCATGTTTCATGTCGTACCCGGCATCAGACAACACTATCTGTACGATAAGAAGCAGGTCAGGCCTCTGTTGGGTTTTGGGGGATGGATGACGGTCAGTAATATGGCGGTACCCCTGATGGTGTCAATGGACCGTTTTGTTATCGGTGCGGTGTTGACGGTTACTGCAGTTGCTTTCTATACGACACCTTATGAGATTGTTTCACGATTGCTGGTTATTCCCACCGCTGTTGTTGCAGTTCTGCTGCCTGCTCAGTCGACCACACTGGCGAGAGGGGGAGGGATGGATCGGCAACACTCGGCGCGACTGTTCGATAAAGGGCTCAGTTATATCTCCATTGCACTGTTTCCACTGATTATGGTGATTATCGCTTTCTCATTTGACGGACTGAATTTGTGGGTGGGGCAGGAGTTTGCTGAGAATGGCTATCTGGTGATGCAATGGCTGGGTGTTGGTGTGTTCTTCTATGGCATGTCACTGGTTCCATTTTCTCTGGTGCAATCAGCCGGCTATCCACAGTGGTCTGCCAAGCTACATTTGTTGGAGCTGCCCCTCTACCTGGCAGGACTCTGGTGGGCGCTATCTGAATTCGGTATTTTAGGTGCTGCAATAGTGTGGACAATCAGAGCCTTTGTAGATGCCTTGGCACTATACGTCATGGCCCTGTTACTGATTCCTGAGTGTCGTGCTTCTACAAAGCGGTTTGCCTTGGCACTGCTTGCTGCAGTCACTCTATTTTTACTCGCCGCTCAACTTGAAGCTTTTTACATTAAGGCGCTCTTCACCTCAGTTACACTGCTGTTGTTCAGTTTCATGGTTTGGCGCTATGTTTTCGAAAATAGTGAACGTGCCTGGGTTCTGCGTGCGTTGCGTGTGGAGCGGGCAGAGTGAAACTATTCTTCAGGCACAGACAGGCTGAATACGACATACTTAGTCGCCGGGTCAATTACTGGCTCTAGATAGATAAAGTGGTTCCCTAACAATGAAACATCAACTTCTGCTCTTTGTTGTCAATGACGCCGGTTTTTTTCTCTCGCACCGGCTTCCTCTGGCAATTGCTGCCCGTGAAAGGGGGTATAGAGTCGCGGTGGCCACGCCTGAAGGTGATGGGGTTGAGCAGATCGAGGCTGAGGGTTTTCGACACTATGCTGTCTCTCTGAGTCGTAGTGGGGCAAATCCACTTGCTGAAATTAAAACCATCCGGGGTTTATATAGACTCTATAGCAGCTTGCAGCCGACGCTGGTTCATCATGTCACAATCAAACCCGTGCTTTATGGCACCCTCGCGGCACGTATCGCTAAAGTGCCTGCGGTGGTGAATGCTATCTCAGGACTTGGTTTTGTTTTTCTTGCCCGGGGTTGGTTCAGCTCATTTGCCAGGGCTGCGGTTTTAAACAGCTACCGTTGGCTTTTTTCCCGTGAGCGTCTTTGGGTTATTGTGCAGAACCAGGATGACTACCACTATCTTCTTGATGAGGGGTGCCTTAGTCAGGAGAAAATTGAATTGATAAGAGGTTCAGGAGTCGATCTGATCCAGTTCAAGATGAGTCCTGAGCAGAGTGGGGTACCTTTAGTGGTGCTGCCTGCGCGTATGCTTTGGGATAAGGGTGTTGGAGAATTTGTCGCTGCGGCGCAGAAACTGCACGCAAGAGGTGTCAAAGCACGCTTTGCCCTGGTTGGTGGTATCGACCCAAGTAATCCCAAATCGGTTTCGGCGAAGAAGCTGGCTGAATGGGCCCGAGAGCATGATGTTGAGTGGTGGGGAAATCGTCAGGATATGTCTGCGGTTTTTCGTTGTGCCAACATCATCTGCCTGCCCTCCTACAGAGAGGGATTGCCAAAGGTGTTGCTGGAGGCCGCATCGAGTGGTCGCGCAATAGTCACTACGGATGTTCCGGGCTGTCGTGAAGTGGTGGTTGATGGGGAGAATGGTCTATTGGTTCCTGCGCGGCAGAGTGAGCCGTTGGCCGATGCTCTGTTTAAATTGATCGATCAGCAAGATCTTCGGCAGAGCATGGGTGAGAAAAGCAGGCTGATGGCTGAGGCCGAGTTTTCAATTAACACGGTGGTCGAACAGCATATGTCGATCTATCAGAAGGCACTGGAGTCATGAAAAAGGTATTGGTCACTGGGGCCAGTGGCTTTGTGGGCACTCAACTCTGCCCCTTTCTGATCAGTCAGGGATATGATGTGCGGGCCGGGATGCGCGAGAAAAAAACTGATTGGACGATCTGTGAGCAGGCGGTGTTAGGTGAGATCACAGCTGCCACTGATTGGCGCAAGGCGCTTGAGGGTGTCGATGTAGTGGTTCATTTGGCCGGGCGCGCCCATGTGATGCGGGAATCCACGGGTGATCCCTTAACCTTGTTCCGCAAGGTGAATGTGGAGGGTAGTCGTAGTTTGGCGCGTCAGGCAGCTGAGGCTGGGGTGAAACGTCTGATCTATTTGAGCAGTATCAAGGTCAATGGAGAGCGAAGCACTGACCATCCATTGGCCGCTGATGATCCTGCGGCGCCGGAAGATGCCTATGGGCAATCTAAATGGGAGGCTGAGCAGCTATTGAGGGAGATAACCGCAGAAGCGGATATGGAGTTGGTGATTCTGCGTCCGGTGTTGGTCTATGGGCCTGGCGTTAAGGGAAATATGCAGAGCCTTGTGGGTTGGATTCGCAAAGGCCTGCCCCTGCCTCTGGGGCGAGTTGAAAACCGCCGTAGCCTGGTCAGCATTGAAAACCTGCTCGACTTTATTGCCATCAGCCTGGATCACACCGGGGCGGCCGGTGAGGTATTTTTAGTTGCGGATGGTGAGGATCTTTCCACGCCGCAATTAATCCGCAAGCTTGCCCAGGCCATCGGAGTTACTCCGCGCCTGATTCCAGTGCCTATGATGTTGTTACGTCTATTGGGACAAGTGACTGGCCGCTCATCTGCTATTGACCGCCTATGCGGAAATCTACAGGTCGATATCAGTAAAAACAGAAGGGTGTTGGGTTGGACGCCTAAAGTTACCGTTGAGGCGGCGCTGAAGGAAATGGTAAGGCAGTCGAATTGATGGCGCGTTATGTGGAATGGTTCTACTTGGCTGGAGTGGTGTTTATCCTCTCCGTACTCTTGACCTGGGTGCTACGCTACTATGCTCTACAGCGTGGTTTGATGGACAATCCAAACAGCCGTAGCTCACATCTGACAGCAACCCCCCGTGGGGGCGGGCTTGCTTTTGTGCTGATCTTTTTAGCTCTGCTGCTATGGGCGAAGCGCTTCTATACAGGCAGCCTGCAGGGTATTGCGCCTCTCGATATGGTGTTGCTTGCCGGTGGTGGAGTGGTGGCGTTGATCGGATTTATCGATGACCACAGAGATCTCTCGGCCCGTTTACGAATCCTGGTTCATTTCGCTGCGGCTGGGTTAGCGATCTGGCTGGTGGGAACGCCGCCGCTCTCCCTCGGGAGCTGGATTGTAGCTGAGAGTTGGTGGCTCAGTGTGCTGTTTGTGCTGATGCTGGTCTGGCTGTTGAATCTCTATAATTTCATGGATGGTATCGATGGTATAGCCAGTATGCAGGCGATCACGGTGCTCAGCAGCGCTTCGTTAATTCTTATCCTGAATAGTGCTGAGCTGCAGATTGTTCTGTGGTTGATGCTGCTTGCCACGGGTGTGGCCGGTTTTTTGGTATGGAACTGGGCACCGGCAAAAATTTTTATGGGGGATGCAGCCAGTGGTTTCTTGGGTTTCTCTCTAGGTGTGTTCGCCTGTTTCAGTGCGATCCACTATCCCATCGCCTTCTGGAGTTGGATAATTCTGTTGGCTCTTTTCATAGCAGATGCAAGCTGGACACTGGGCGTGAGGGCGTTGAATGGGGAGAAATGGTATCAACCTCATGCCAAACACGCCTATCAGATCGCAGCAAGATACCGTCAGGCACAGCTTGAAGCGGATGGATTGGCGCCAGAGCAGGCCCGTGCCGGGGCCCATAAATGGGTCGTTTTGCTGGGGTTGCTGATCAATTTGCTCTGGTTGACCCCTTTGGCCTGGCTCGCCTCTTTTAAGCCGGTTTATGGGGTTCTTCTGGTGGTGGTGGCCTATATGCCTCTATTTTTCATGGCGTGGCGAGTGGGGGCGGGAAAATCCCGCTGATCTTATTTTTCATCTCTCACTCTTGCATAGGCTGATACTTGCCCTGTGCAGAATCACTAATCCCGGATATTCGATCGAGGCTCAGACTCCAGTTTTCTCAATCGATACTGTACCTCTTCAAGCAGCTTTCTGTTGACGCTCAACAGATCAGCAATAAATGCCACTAAAAAAGTCTGGAAGCCAATACCCATCATGACACCAGCCAGGACGACAGATTGAATATGTCCTGAGCCATCTCCTGTCAGGTAGTAGTAGAGATATCGTAATCCGAGCACCATTCCCAAGCTGAACAGCACAAGGCCGATCGCCAGGAAAAAGCGAAAAGGTTTGTAGACGACAAAGATTCTGAGAATGGTGATGATCGATTTCTTAATGTAGCTGCTGATGCTCTTTACCAGCTTCGAGGGTCTCAGGTCCTCATTGACCTCAACAGGTACAGAGGTAACGGCCATCTGTTTCATACCGGCCTGGATGATGGTTTCCAGGGTATAGGTATATTCATTGAAAACGTTCAGTTTCATCGCCGCCTCACGGCTGAAGGCGCGAAAACCGCTGGGCGCGTCGGGGATGTCGGTGTGGCTGACCTTGCGCACTACGCTACTGCCCAGGTGCTGCAACATCTTCTTTGTAAAGGAAAAATGTTCGATCATATGGATAGGACGGGCGCCAATGACCATGTCCGCCTTGCCATCGACAATGGGTTTGGTTAAGTCGGGTATATAGCTGGCATTGTACTGATTGTCGGCATCCGTATTGACGATGACATCTGCGCCTTGCTTTACGCAGGCATCCAGCCCCAGCATGAAGCCTCTGGCCAGCCCCTGGTTTTTGGTATATCCCACCACATGGTCAACCCCGTTTTCCAACGCCACTTTGCGCGTATCGTCTGAGCTGCCATCGTCGATGATCAACCATTCAACCTGATCGAAACCGGGCACCTCTCGGGGCAGCTCTGCCAGAGCTACCGCCAGGGTTTGTTCTTCGTTATAGCAGGGAATCTGTATTATCAGCTTCATTAATTAAGCTCTTGCTGGTTTTAATTATCAGTTCTTGTGCAATGGGTCATAGCGCAGTACAGATCAGTTTTACAACTCATTCCGGCGAGCGCAGGCTTCGGGGCAATCTCTTGCGAATGTATACCACTAAGAAAGCTTGGGTTAATTTTGCCCTGATTTAACGATATTCTTAATCTCAGTGCTAATAGTAACACTTGTTGATACGAATGCATGAGTCAGTTGATGTTTGGGGCAGGGTAGCTGAAGTCAGATGCTTTTGTCAGCTAAGGCTTTGTTGCTGCACGATAAAATTTCTTGTCATAAAGAATTGCCAAGAGATTGTTGGTAGAGTCTTATCGTTGAATTGGGGGCGCCAGGGTATTAAACAATGATAAGGCCCTATTAATTTACGCCTGAATGGCTGATTTTTATGCCGGCGTTTTCTCTCTCCCGGCTTATTGAATCATTGTTAAATTTGGTGACCTGTATGGCAAAAGTTACATTCTTTTATGAATTCACGGACATAATGGGAAAAGTTCTAGCCATTTGTGCCGTTAAGAGTGAACAGGTCACAGGCGAGTAGTATGTCCACCATTTCACAAGATAATTTAAAACGCTTTCAGCAAAGTCTCAGACGGGTAAGCCAGAAAGAGGGTTTTTACGAGAGCTTTTATGAGTATTTCATTGCTCAGTCGGACGAAATGGCGAAGATTTTTCATAATCGCAATATGGCTCAACTGATACATAAACTTAAAGAGACGCTGCAAATGGTGGACGATGTAGTGGCGGGGAAGCCTGGCGTGGTGCTCTATATGGAGATGCTCGGCCGCATTCATACCCGTCTTAAGGTTGAGCGCCGACATCTGGATATGTGGACAGATGCGCTGATGAGCACGGTGAAGTCCTACGATGATGAGTATGACAGTCAGGTTCATGCGGCATGGATCGAGGCGATCGAAATGGTTACCAGCTTCATGTATCCGCAAGAGGAACAGGTCAACCTCGCAGCCATGCAATAATCATTTAGCAACGAATTTACCGAGCACCACACTAGAGCTCTTTCTGTCCGAAGCTGGCTGGGGTATCCTTCCGCGATTGTAGTTTTCAATCTTAATTCGGGCCTGACCATGCAGAATCAATACGATCCAGCCACCCTGGAGGCTGAGGTCCAGTCATACTGGGTAAACAGCAAAACCTTCGAAGTCACCGAGGATCCGGAGAAGGAGAAATTCTATTGTCTCTCCATGTTCCCCTATCCTAGCGGCAAGCTCCATATGGGGCATGTGCGCAACTACACCATCGGTGATGTCATCGCTCGCTATCAGCGTATGTTGGGAAAAAATGTCCTGCAACCCATGGGGTGGGATGCATTTGGTCTTCCCGCAGAGAATGCCGCACTGAAAAACCGGGTAGCCCCTGCTGGATGGACATACGAAAACATAGACTACATGAAGCAGCAGCTGAAACGGCTCGGCTTCGGCTATGACTGGCAACGTGAACTGGCGACCTGTCAGCCTGAATACTACAAATGGGAGCAGTGGCTATTCACCGAGCTCTACAAAAAAGGGCTGGTGTATAGAAAGCATGCGGTAGTCAATTGGGATCCGGTTGATCAGACGGTTCTGGCCAACGAACAGGTGATCGATGGTCGGGGTTGGCGTTCAGGCGCTTTGGTGGAGCGTCGCGAAATCCCTCAGTGGTTCATCAAGATCACCGAATATGCCGATGAGCTGCTGGAGGAGATTGACCGGCTTGAGGATTGGCCCGACCAGGTACGAACCATGCAGCGTAACTGGATAGGTCGCTCCTTTGGCGTACAGATGGATTTCGGCATCGAGGGAGGTGATGATCTTTTGACGATCTATACCACCCGCCCGGATACCCTGATGGGTGTCACCTATGTGGCGGTAGCGGCTGAGCATCCTCTGGCGTTGCGCGCTGCAGAACAGAATCCGGCACTGGCCGAATTTATCGAAGAGTGCCGCCAGGGTGGCACTTCCGAAGCAGAACTGGAGACAATCGAGAAAAAGGGCATGCTGCTTGGTATCAATGCGGTCCATCCAGTAAGTGGCGAGCTTGTGCCTGTCTATGCAGCCAATTTCGTATTGATGACCTATGGTACCGGTGCCGTGATGGCAGTACCTGGACATGATGAACGGGATCACGCCTTTGCTCGAAAATATGGTATCCAGATCAAACAGGTCATTCAGCCAAAGGATGGCTCAAGTCTGGACATCCAAGCCGAGGCCTATACCGAAAAGGGTGTTTTAATGGATTCCGGGCCGTTCAGTGGTCAGACTTCCGAGGATGCCTTTGAGACTATCTCTGAGTGGCTGCAGGCCAGGGGTAAAGGGGGTAAGAGTAAAAATTATCGTCTGCGGGATTGGGGTGTTTCCCGTCAGCGATACTGGGGCGCGCCGATCCCGATGATTCATTGTGATCACTGCGGTATTGTGCCAGTGCCTCTGAAAGACCTGCCGGTACGATTACCCGAAGATATCGTCTACGACGAAAACACCATCAATCCGATCAAGGACAATCCCGAGTTCTCTGCCTGCAGTTGCCCTGAATGCGGTGGAGATGCCCAGCGGGAGACCGATACCTTCGACACCTTTATGGAGTCGAGTTGGTACTATGCCCGCTACACCAGTCCTGGTGCTGACAAGATGCTGGATCAGCGTGCTGACTACTGGTTGCCTGTGGATCAGTATGTCGGAGGTATAGAGCATGCCGTTTTGCATCTTCTGTATGCCCGTTTCTACCACAAGCTGATGCGTGATGCAGGCCTGGTAAAGAGTGATGAGCCTTTTACACGTCTGCTGACACAAGGCATGGTTGTGGCCGATACCTACTATCGTGACCAGTCAGATGGGAGTAAACACTGGTACAACCCGACTGAGGTCGATGTCAGTTGTGACGACAAGGGACGCCCTCTGAGTGCCACACTCAAAGAGGATGCCGGGTCTGTGGAGATTGGTGGCATTGAAAAGATGTCAAAGTCGAAGAACAACGGTGTCGATCCCCAGACGCTCATCGACCGCTACGGCTCAGACACGGTCAGGCTCTATACCATGTTCACCTCTCCACCGGATCAATCCCTGGAGTGGAGTGATGATGGTGTGGAAGGGGCTTATCGTTTCGTAAAGCGTCTGTGGGCGCTGGCAGAGACCAATCATGATCAACTCTCCCAGCCTTTAGCTGCGGATATCGATTATGACGATAGCCAGAAAGAGGCACGAAGAGAGCTGCATGAGTTGTTGAAAAAGGCGCTCTATGACTATCAGAGGCAGCGTTTCAATAATGTGGTTTCAGCCTGCATGGGAATGACCAACATTCTCTATAAACTGGGAGATTCAAGCGCAGACCTGGCAATTGTCAAAGAGGGGCTCTCCCTGGTATTGAGGCTGTTGGCGCCGATAGCACCCCACGTCACCCACCATCTATGGGGAGCACTGGGTTTTGGTGAAGAGATACTTGAGAGTGAGTGGCCACAACCCGATGAGCAGGCACTGAAGCAGGAGAGTCTGCCATATGTAGTGCAGGTCAATGGTAAGGTGCGTGCCACCATACAGGTGGCTGCAGATGCAGATAAATCGGCCGTTGAAAAGATCGCCCTCGAGAATGAGAATGTGAAGCGATTCATTGGCGACAGCACAGTCAGAAAAGTGATTGTGGTGCCAAATAAACTGGTCAATGTTGTTGCTAAATAAGCTCATTATGCGAGGTAGGGTCAGCAGCTGCATAGTCGGGGCTGTTTTGCTTGTTTTGCTGAATGGTTGTGGATTTCACCTGAAGGGCTACGCGCAACCGTCCGCAGCACTGAACGGCCTCTACATAGTCGGCGGTAATGAGCAGCAGACGCTTGCAGGCGTATTGCAGAGTGATCTGCTGGCCGGAGGAGTTATTCTGGCAGCAGATAAAGCCTCGGCAAAATACGCCTTTCAGGTGCTTCAGGAGAAGTTCTCAAGCCGGGTTCTCTCTGTAGATGCCAATGGCAAGGCCCTGGATAATGAACTGCGTCTTCAAGCCAAAGTCCGGCTCACCTCTCCCGGCGTCGGTAACAAGCCCCATGAAGAGCAGTTGCAGCTGGTCAGGCAGCTCAGTTTCAGTGGTAGCGACGAACTTGGCCAAAGAAATGAAACAAGATTAATGAAGAGCGATATGCGTCGGGATTTATCGGCGCAGATCATTCGGCGGCTGGAAGCCGGGTTAAGATAGTGGTTAACCTTCAAGTAGGATGTTTTGAACTCTTACCTGCAGCCATCGACACTGAGGATGAAATGGCACGATTACTTGCCGACAACTGCTCATGAGACTTCGCAACGATCAACTCACTGCACAATTGAAACGCAATTTGGCGCCTCTCTATCTGCTCAGCGGGGACGAGCCTCTGCAAATGATGGAGGCCACAGATGAGATTCGATCGGCGGCCCGGGATCAGGGGTATACCGAACGGGAGGTATTGGATCAGGGTAGTGGTTTCGATTGGTCAGCACTCAATGTGGCCGCTGAAAGTCTCTCTCTGTTTGGGGATCGTCGCATTTTGGAGTTACGTCTGAGCAGTGCCAAGCTGGGTGCTGAAGGGGGCAAGGCGTTGACTGCATATTGCCAACGTCCAGCAGAGGATACGGTGCTTTTGGTCACCCTTCCGAAGCTGGAAAAGGTGCAGATGAAAAGTAAGTGGCTGCAAGCCGTTGAACAACTGGGGGTGGTTATCCAGGTCTGGCCGGTAGAAGGGGGACGCCTGATTCCCTGGATAGAGCAACGTCTGCGCAAGGCCGGTCTGGTACCTGAAACAGGTGTGGTTGAGATGTTGGCAGATCGGGTTGAAGGTAATCTGCTTGCGGCCAGTCAGGAGATTGAAAAGCTCTTACTGCTGCAGGGTGAAGGGATCATCACTCAAGAGCAACTGGCCCGCTCAGTTGCCGATAGCGCCCGTTTCGATGTGTTTGGTTTTCTTGATACCTTAATGGTTGGAGAGGCCGCCAAAGGACTTCGTATGCTTTCTGCACTCAAGGCGGAGGGGGTGGCAGCGCCAGTTGTATTATGGGCATTCAGTCGTGAGATTCGTATGCTGGCAGAAATGGCCTGTGAATTAGAGCAAGGGCAAAACACAGCTCAGGTTATGGCAGCCTTCAGAGTTTGGGAAAAACGTAAACCAATTGTGAAAAAGGCGCTTTCCAATGGCCGTTCTCCGTATTGGCAGAACCTACTCATTAAGTGTTCAGAAGCTGATCAGGCGATCAAAGGTATTCGCAGAACTGATCCCTGGCTTGTATTGAAAAACCTGGCTCAAGGCGTTTCTGGTATTGCATGCTTGTGATGAGCTGCACAACCTTTGTTAAGAACTTAATGCCTGGGAAAGCTGTTCCTTTTCATTTGTGACTTCTGTCACCCAATTTTTTTCGTCGTCGTTGTCTCATCCCGTACAGAGGCCTCAATCAAGAGGGCTTTGATTTGAGAAAATATCATTAAAAGGAGATCGATGATGAAAACTATGACTATGAAAAAGATTATTGTAGGTTTGGCTGCGGCAGGTTTTTTTGCAGCGGTTAATGCTGCAGAAGAGGGCGCATTCACCAAACTTGACGCTAATGCTGATGGTTATATCTCAGCCGAAGAGTCCACAGCTGATGAAGGACTCTACAAGGATTGGGCTAAGGTAGATGCCAATGCTGACGGTCAGGTAGATGCTGCTGAATTCAGTGCATTCGAGTCTGCACCTCAGGCTCAGTAATTGAACAACTCATATTGAGTTGATGGTGGAATGCCGGTGACCAGATAGTTCTGGTCGCTGGATTATCACAGGGATTTGATGACTAATAAATTGACCCGAAATCCACAATTTACCTGAACCCTGTTAGGGAATTAAAATTGTGGAACTGTGATTCCTGTCACCGCAATAAGAGCCCATGCGGTGTCATATTTGGGTCACCAGAGGATCCACGTTGTTGATACGGACCTTTGGCCAAACTAAATATAATTCGTTAAGGAGAACATGATGAAAACTAAAACCATGAAAATGGCCGCAATGGCATTGGTTACAGCTGGATTTATCACCACTGCAGTAGCCGGTGAGGATGTCTTCACAGCATTGGATGCTAACGCTGATGGAACAATCTCTTCAGAAGAAGCGACTGCAAATGAAGCCCTATACAAAGGCTGGGAAGCTGCTGATGCTAATCAGGATGGCAGTGTTGATGCGGCTGAGTTCAGCGCATTTGAAGCCAGCGCTATGCCTGAAGCTAAATAATATAGCTTGAAATTGGCACCCCTAGTTAGGGGTTGAAATACCAGCGGCCAACTGTGTTGGTTGGTCACTGGTAGCCATTTCAGTCAGATTGCAATTGCTCAATTGAAGTTGGGGAGGCTCGGCGGAAAAAGTGAACGGAGCTGTCTTCAACAGAGCGCTCAAACCGAGAATCTGCCGTGTTTTACCAGGAAATACAGCTACTTCAACCTCTTCCAATAGGCATTTTTCTCCAATAAGCACATCGGACACGGTGTATACAGGCACCTGCATTTCTGCTCCGTTAGCCAGTACCCCCCTCAGATCTCGAAGATAGCGTGGGTTACCCACCGTTCTCAATTCAGCCAGTGTCGATTCATTAATGGTCATATAGCTTGAGCCGGTATCGACCATAAACTCGGATGCCGCCATGCTGCCGATTTTTCCTGAGATATAGAAGGTGTTAGCGCCTTTTGAGTGCATAGGAATATCGAACACAAACTGCTCTGCCCAGAGTTGTCCGGCATATCCAATTAGCACTACTGCACATAGTATGACTTTGTTCATTGTTTCAGGACCGTTATTTCATCGGCTGGTTGCTTACTACTAAGATCGGTAGAAATGGGCCGAACTTTAAATGTTTTGGTTATCGGTCGTGATATTTATTCCCGTGTAAGATACGAGGTATATCTCTTTTCTGGATTCACAATGAGCAGATCAACGGCATTTCACATCGATTTTTTGCTAAAACCTAAAAAAATCAGTTGACCGCTCCATTCTAATAGCAGGTACTAGATTTTGAAGAAAATAGCTACAATTCACATGGCCACCATTTGGGTGAATCATGCTAAAGCATGAATTGTACGATTGTGGCGGCGCATGGCGTCGTTGCGTGCCGTGCAGGGAGGCACAAGTGTCGCGGGCATAGGGATGTGCAAGAGTGACCCTTGTCCTGCACCACCACAAGCGCACACTTCACGCTGCCCAACTGATCTTTTTAGGTTAAAGTAATCAAAGCAATTCAGTAGAAAATGAGTTAAAAAAACAATGCTAGACAATAATATCTCCGACGTTGCCAGCTATATGGCTGGACTGGGTCAGCAGGCTCGTCTTGCCTCACGCACTCTGGCCGGAATACCAACAGCCAAAAAGAACAGTGCGCTTGAGGAAATAGCTGCTGAACTCGATAGAGCCAGAGATGGCTTAATGGTTGAGAATGAAAAGGATCTGCTCAATGGCAGGGAAAAAGGGCTCGACAGCGCCCTCTTGGATCGCTTGGAGCTGACTACAGCACGAATCGACAGCATGATCGAAGGTGTCCGTCAGATCGCAGCGTTGTCGGATCCGGTTGGCGAGATATTTGATATGAAATACCTGCCCAGCGGTATCCAGGTTGGGCGGATGAGAGTCCCTCTGGGGGTCGTCGGAATCATCTACGAGTCACGTCCGAATGTGACTGCCGATGCGGCTGCACTCTGCCTCAAGTCTGGAAATGCTGCGCTGCTGAGAGGCGGTTCAGAAGCCTATTACTCTAACCAGGCGATTGCCAAATGCATCAATAGTGCACTACGCAAGACAGGGTTGCCGGAAGCGGTGGTACAGGTCGTAGCGACGACTGATCGTGCAGCGGTAGGGGAGATGATTGCCATGCCGGAATATGTGGATGTCATTATTCCCCGGGGCGGAAAAGGATTGATCGAACGTATCAGCCGGGATGCCCGGGTGCCTGTAATCAAGCATCTGGACGGTATCTGCCATGTCTACGTTGACGATCAGGCTGATCTCACAAAAGCCTACGATGTCGCGATGAATTCGAAAACACATCGATATGGTACCTGTAACACCATGGAGACCCTGCTGGTGGCCGAGGGAGTGGCTGAGGATATTCTATCTAAACTCGCCCCATCTCTGGCAGAAAAGGGTGTAGAGCTTCGTGGTTGTTCCAAGAGTTGCAATCTGATCAAGAGCTGCATAGCAGCAACCGATGAGGATTGGGATACGGAATATCTGGCACCGATACTATCGATCAAGGTGGTTGATGGTCTGGATCAGGCGATTGAACATATCAATACACACAGCTCTCAACATACCGATGCGATAATCACAGAGAACTACACCCGAGCCAGACGATTTCTCACAGAAGTCGATTCCAGCTCTGTCATGGTGAATGCATCAACACGGTTCGCCGATGGATTTGAATATGGCTTAGGCGCTGAAATCGGCATCTCAACCGACAAGTTCCATGCCCGCGGGCCAGTCGGTCTGGAGGGGCTGACGTCGGTGAAATATATTGTTCTGGGTGACGGACATATCCGAAGCTGAAGCAGATGATAGGCATCTTTGGTGGTACCTTCGACCCCATACACTATGGGCATTTGCGCACAGCACTTGATGTGATGCAGGCAATAGATCTGGAGCAGATTCGATTTATTCCCCTGCATGGCCCGGTTCACCGTAATCCTCCCCAGGCCTCGCCTGAATTGAGACTGCAGATGGTTGAAGCCGCGATCGCCGGGCAGCAGGGTTTTGTTGCTGATGATCGAGAGTTAAAGCGAGCGGGGCCATCCTATACAGTAGATACACTCCTGGATTTACGGGAGGCTTTTCCGCATCAGACCCTCTGTTTGTTGATGGGTATGGATGCGTTTAATGGTTTTTCCAACTGGCATCGGCCAGATGAAATTCTACAATTGGCTCACCTGATTGTGATGAAAAGGCCAGGTGAAGATCAGTTGTCCTTAGCCTCTCAGAGCCTTCTGAAAAAAGCCCAAGGCCATGATAAATCAATGGTTAATCGGCGCTCCTCCGGGGTGATCCTGTTACAGACAGTGACCCAGCTTGATATATCGGCCACGAATATCCGCACTATGCTGAGTCAGGGCAAGCTGCCCCGGTACCTTATGCCTGAAGCGGTTATTGAGCTGATTTTAGCGCAAGGCCTGTATGAAAATTGATTGAGAGCTGGGGTATGTTGAGTTGAAATGGTGTGGAAATCGGCGTTTTCAGCCTATTTCCAGGCTATTCCTGTGAAGATCATAGAAAATTATTCCCCTCAATGGGTTATGATAGCTGTTATCAACCGGTCATTAGACAAAGCAACCGATATGGGACTCAATGCAGACAGAAGCACTTAGAGACATCGTTCTGGAAATCCTTGACGATATGAAAGCAAAGGATGTTGTGGTACTGGATGTACGTGGAAAAACCAGCATAACCGACATCATGATCATCGCCAGTGGAACCTCGGATCGTCACGTGAAATCGATTGCACAGAGTGTCGAGTTCAAGGCAAAGCAGTCAGGTGAAATGCCACTGGGAACAGAAGGGGTGGCGGATGGTGAGTGGGCGTTGGTGGATCTGAATGGCGTAGTGGTGCATGTCATGTTGCCAAAGGTACGCGATTTTTACCATCTGGAGCGGCTCTGGTCACTGGATGAACCTCAGAGTAAAAATCAAAACCTGGAATCAAACTGATAATCTGAATGGATCGGTTCGACCGAATCTTTGAACTCAATAGGATTTTCCAGGCAGCCCGCTATCCGGTCTCCCGTCAGCGGTTAGAGCAGGAACTGGAGTGTTCCAGGGCTACTGTGAAGCGTCTTATTGAAGAGATGCGGCTCTATTTGAATGCACCGATCGTCTACGATCGAAAACAAAATGGCTATCGATACGATGCCGCTGAAAGCGAGATGTATCAGCTGCCTGGCCTCTGGTTCAATGCCTCTGAGCTGCAGGCGCTACTGACAGTTCAACAACTGCTTGCAGATATTCAGCCCGGTCTGCTCGATAACCACCTTCAGCCCCTGCGGCGTAAAATTGACCAGCTATTGAGTCGCCAACCTGGACAGGCTGAACCCCTATCCCGCCATATTCGCCTGTTAAAAGCGGCTGCACGTCCCGCCGGCCCGCATTTAACGCTTTTTGCCTCTGCATTGTCTGCCGGGCATCGTGTCGACTTTAAATATTACAATCGTGGCACAGACGATTTTACTCAGCGGCAAGTCTCTCCCCAGCGCGTGACACTCTATAGGGATAACTGGTATCTCGATGCCTGGTGTCATTTGCGTGATGGTTTACGTACCTTTGCCTTGGATGCCATGAGTGAGGTAAATGAGTCTCAGCAGCAGTCAATTGAGGTGGATGAGAGCCAACTCGAGGCGCACTTCTCAGAGGCCTATGGCATCTTTTCAGGGCCTGCAAAGCATCAAGCGGTATTGCGGTTCAGTAAACAAAGGGCACGTTGGGTAGCGAATGAGCAGTGGCATCCACAACAAAAGAGTCAATGGCTTGAGGATGGTCGATACGAACTCAGCTTGCCCTATGCCAATCCAGAGGAACTGATTATGGACTTGATGCGCTATGGCGCAGATGTCGAAGTGGTATCCCCTGCTGAATTGCGCAAAGAGATCGAAACACGGTTTCGCCTGGCTGCTGCTGTATATAAGAATTGAATGGACCTGGATGGTAAGTGGCCGCAGAACAAGCCAGGAACCGACGTTCTGTTTAGCCAAGGGTGCCCTTAATTGCTAGAGGCAGTTCAACACTTTTTCATGAGTTGCATGTAGCGACGCAGTGCCTTCTTTCGCTGAGTATGAAGAATCTTGATCTTGGTAGAGAGGCGCTTTCGTTTGCGCTTGTCTTTTTCCTTGGGTAACTCTTTTTTGGCAGCTCGTTCCTGTTTTTTCATCTTTTTCAACAGGTCTGCAATTCGTTCAGGTTTAAGCTTCTTATGGTCGCGATCAAGCAGACGAAATATTTTAGATATTAATTTCTCTGTGGACATGACGTCTACCTCTAGGATGCCGGGTGTCGGCTATATCGCGTTGTCTTTTTACAAGGATGGTCTTCATATAGCTTAAAGTATGTAATAATTATAGTTTAAGTTGTGTTTTCCAGAACACTTGCTAGTTTATAGTAGGTTGTCTCTTTATTAGTTCAGCTTGTTCCTCTGGTGGAAACCGGCGATCTAGTTCTAGAAATAGTTGAGCCTAATACAAGTGAGTGTCATTTGAGGGGTCCGCACAACACAGGCAGATTTTTTTAGAAATCCTGGGTCTGTCTGTTCTCTGGGGGAATTTTTGTTATCTAATGCTTGTCAGTAGAAGTCTCTATTTGGCCTGTTGTCACAGCCCAAACAGGTTCTACTGCAACTGAGCAAAATCCCGATTCAGGTATTGTGTGGAGTTTCGCTCCAAATGAACGATAAGAACTGTAAGGCTGCCCGTTTATCGTTCCAATCACTACAGGGCTGGGGCGACAGGGTTTTATCAGTTTGGATCCTGTATGTGGCTCTACACTGGGTTTAGTGCTGATATCACTCTATTTTGTTATCTCAGTACTTCTTGTTCTTACCACAACTGCGTTTAACAGGTTCAGGTTTTTTGATGGAAGAGTTGAGAACACTATACGACTCCCTGGGGCTTGGGGGAGCGGACTGGGAACTGATACTGCGGATTTGCTTGCAGGTGGTTCTGCTTGGGTTCTCTGCCGTTTTTTCCGGATCTGAGACAGCCCTGTTCTCGCTCAGCAGGATCGACCTTCAAAAGCTCAGACATAGCCGGGACAAACACTCGGAAAATATCCATGCCATGCTCGATGAACCCAGGCGATTGATCATATCGATCCTCTGCGGCAACGAACTGGTGAATATCGCATCAGCTGCAAATATGGCGGCAATCCTCTTATTGTTTGTTTCTGAGCAGGATGTAGGCTGGGTCAATATCCTGATCATGGTACCGCTGCTGCTGTTGATTGGTGAGGTTACCCCCAAGACCATCGCTGTCAGCTTCCCGGTTAAATTTGCCACTCGCCTGACTGCCAGAATCCTGCCTCGCTGGATAGTATTGATAACCCCGCTCAGGGAAGTGGTACGTCAGGTGGCAGACCGAATCACAACTCTTGTGGTTGGTGAGGCAATCAGTCGTGAAAATATCCTCCAGGCAGATGAACTGCGCACAATCCTTGAAGAGAGTGAGGAGAGTGGTGTCATTGAAGCCACAGAGCGGGTATTGATCGACAATGTGATCGAAGCATCAGAGACAGATATATCACGAATCATGACGCCTGGTCCTCGTATCAGGTTTCTCGATGCTGATCTGCCGGTACAGGAGTTGATTGAAAAATTCCGTGAGTATCAGCACCCCCGCATTCCTCTCTATCAGGGACACTGGGACAACGTCATCGGCTTCATCCATTCTGAGGATATTCTGCGATTGATCCAGGGTGGTGGAGATTTGGAGCAGGTCACTCTGGAGATGATCATCAAGCCGGCCCATTTTGTACCACCAACCAAAAAGGTTGATGAGATGTTCGACTATTTCCAGGCACACAATACCCGTGTAGCGATTGTGCTCGGGGAGTATGGTGAGGTGCTTGGTATCGTCACCATGAAGGATGTACTGACCTTCATCTTTGGTGAAATCAGCGGCAAGATGGTTGGGCTTGAATACTATCAGGAAGAGGATGAGAACAGCTATATCGTTCCCGGAGATATGCGCCTGAGTGATTTTTATAACCTGACCAATTTCGATATTGAAGACCCTGTCATGAGTACCATTGGTGGGGTGGCATTCAGACTTTTCGATCGATTGCCCAAAGAGGGTGACAAGATACGTTATGAAGGTTATGAATTTATCACCAGGGAGGTGACAGGATTACGTATCAGTAAGGTTCAGGTACGCAAGATCGTCTCTGACAGGGAGGCCTCGAACAAGGAGGAGTTGGAAGAAGTCAATGAAGATGAGGCGCAGCTTGAAACCAATGGAGAGGAGAGCCTAAACGACAGCGAAGATTCGGATCTGGATCTTCACGACGATTCGCTGGATGAGGATTCAGAGCCAGTGGCGGATGAGACAGAGCGAAAGATTGAAGCTAAGGAGGTGAAAGATGAGCTGGAGCGTTGAGTTATTGATCATCGTAATCTTCCTTCTGCTGAAGGGGTTTTTCTCTGGATCAGAGATCGCCATGGTCAATTCGGATAAATTGAAGCTCAGACATCTTGCGAAATTGGGCAATCGTGGTGCAGCACTTGTGTTGAAGCTGTTCAAGACCCCGGATGTGATCCTCGGTACAACCCTGGTTGGAACCAATCTCGCAACTGTCATCATCTCAACCCTGGGAGCTCTGGTCTGCATCGATCTGTTTGGTCCGGCAGGTGATCTGATTTCAGTTCTTCTTTTAACTCCAGTGCTGCTGATTTTCGGTGAGGTGGTGCCAAAGAGTGTATTTCAGCAAGAGGCTGACAGCCTTGTCAGCCGGTTGATTTACGTACTGCGTTTTTTCTCATTTGTCTTCTACCCGGTGATCTTCATTTTTAGTCGCATAGCCAGGCTGGTGACGCGGATAGTTGGCGGCGGCAGCGTACCGCAGAATATGTTCATCACCCGTGAAGAGCTGCGGGTGCTTCTGGATGTATCTGAATCTGCCTCTGATCCTCAGACCATTGATCGTAAGCGTATCAGAAGGATTATCCGTTTCGCTGACACCACAGTAGGCGAGGCGATGATTCCCTTGCCGGATGTGGTCGGTTTTAATGAAGTTCGCCACATGAAAGAGGCGGTGCGATTGGTGATGAAGCATGGTTACAATCGCCTGCCTGTCTATCGCGGAAATATTACCAATGTGAAGGGTATCCTGACTTTGGATACCTGGGATCTGATGCAACCTGATCTGGACAGTCGTCCGATCTCCGATTTCATCAGTCCTGTGCTCTACCTGTCGCCACGACAGACCATCGACCGTGCCTTGCCGATGTTGCAGGCCCGCGAGGATCACATGGCGGTTGTAGTGGATGAGTTTGGTTCAGCGGTAGGTATTTTGACCATGGAAGATGTCTTCGAAGAGGTGGTTGGTGAAATTGATGTTGGCTATGATTTCGATGAGTACCATCCGAAGCGGCGTCTCTATATTGAGCATGAGAGTGAAAACTCGCACTTGCTCAGTGGCCGTACACCCATCTCGGAGATTAACGATATTCTTCATGTACAGTTTTCAGTGGAAGAGGCTTTGACCATCGGAGGTTTGGTGGTGAGTCGGATTCGTCATATCCCTGTTGAGGGGGATTGCGTTGAGGAGCAGGGGCACCGTATCACTGTTATCGAAGCAGATGAACGCTCAGTGGTCAAAGTTAGAGTCGAGCGTCTTACCTGAGTATCAAGCGAAAATCATGCACCTGAATCGGATCGAAGAATTCAGATAGATTTGGCTTATTTAAGCGCTGGTCTAATATTGGTTAATCAATAGATCGCTTTTGACAACCCTGGCTTAAGCCAGGGTTGTCAAAAGCGTATGTTGTAAACCACTCTATTTTAAGAATATGGCTTCGCCAGGGATACAACACTCCTACAGCTTGATTTTAATAGTTGTATCGGCCTGTTGTTGAATGAGATATAACTATGTTTTCTAAAATGATCTGGCAATTTAACGATTTGAATCCAAAGCGATTATTACTGCTCTTTCTGTGTGGTGTGATGGCTTTTTTTGCACTCCCGGTATTTGCGGCTTCAGCTGCCGAACAGAACATCGAATGGGGTGTTATGGGCATGAAGCTGTTTGGTGGGCTTGCCCTCTTTCTATTTGGCATGGAGCAGATGGCCGATGCTCTAAAGGCAGTTGCTGGCGAGCGAATGAAGGGCATTCTCGCAAAGTTGACCAGCAATAAGGTTATGGGGGCTGCAACAGGTGCCTTTGTTACTGCGATAATTCAATCCTCATCTGTGACAACCGTGCTTGTGGTTGGATTCATTACCGCAGGATTAATGACCTTCTCTCAATCGATTGGGGTCATCATGGGGGCCAACATTGGCACCACGATTACCGCCCAGATTGTCGCTTTCAAGGTGACCAAAGCGGCCTTGCTGATGATTGGTGTCGGATTCAGCATGTTGTTTATCTCCAAGCAAGATCGCATCAAACAGTATGGCGGCATGATCATGGGTTTGGGGCTTGTGTTTTTCGGTATGAGTGTCATGAGTGACGCTATGAAGCCGCTCAGGACCTACCAGCCCTTTTTGGATCTGATGATCAGTATGGAGAGTCCGATGATAGGGATTCTCGTCGCAGCAGCTTTTACCGGATTGATTCAATCCTCCTCAGCGACAACAGGTATTGTCATCGTCATGGCCAGTCAGGGGTTTATAACCCTGCCGGCAGGAATAGCACTGGCCTTTGGTGCGAATATCGGCACCTGCGTCACAGCAATGCTTGCTTCAATTGGCAAACCCAGGGAAGCAGTACGTGCAGCAATGGTGCATGTGATTTTTAATGTGTTGGGTGTAGTCCTATGGATCATGTTTATACCTCAACTGGCAGAATTCGTGGTCTCATTTTCTCCATCACACCCAGAACTCTCAGGGATTGAACGTCTGGGGGCAGAGACCCCTCGCCAGATTGCAAACGCCCATACACTATTCAATATCTCCAATACCCTGATATTTATCTGGTTCACATCCCAGTTTGCCAGAGTGGTCGAATACTTGATTCCTGAGCGCCTGATTGAGGAGGAGGGAATCGCTGTCAGTGCAAAATATCTGGATGAAGAGTTGTTGAGTACACCTTCCTTGGCTTTGGATCGAGTTCGCCTTGAAGTACTGCATATGGGGGAGAAGGTGCAAGCCATGCTTAACAGGATAATGCCGGCGATCATCAGCGGAAGTCGTGAGTCACTGGATGCTGTGGCTCAACTGGATGATGAGGTGGATATCCTATATGAGCAGATCCTCGACTATTTAGGCAGAATCAGTAAACAGAGCCTGTCAGACAATCAAACGGATGAACTGCTGAGTTTGATGGAGGCGGTTGGTGACCTCGAAAATATAGGTGACACCATAGAAACGAATCTGGTAGCCCTTGGGCATGAGCGTATCAAGGTTGGGTTCTCTATCAGTGAACCGACTAGAATTGTATTACAGGAGTTTCACCGGGTGATTGTAAGATCGGTTGATGGTGCCATTCAATCGGTATCCCAGATCAATACTGAGGTCGCCCATGCGGTGGTGGCTATGAAGGACGAGATTACGGCTCTGGCCAGTTCTGCGACACAGCATCAAGCGGCACGGTTGGTTGCAGAAGAACCCAACAGGATTGCCGCATACACTACTGAAGTTGATATTATCGAAAAACAGAAGCGTATCTACTATTTCGCAAAACGTATGGCGAAAACTGTCCTCACTCCGGAAGAGGCAGAAGAAGCAGAGGAGTCAGAAGTAGCGGAAGAGTAACGTTACTTTTTTCGTATCTCAGCAATATTGAGATAGTAAAGATGCTTTTATGTAAATAACCCCGTTCTGAAGGTTTGACTTATGAAAATAGAAAGTCTGCTTCAAAATCTGAAAAAAAAGCTCAAAAAGGCAGAGCTTTCGGATAAGGTAAAATGTGACCGAATCGATGAGTTACTGATCCAGCTTGAGAAGAAACAGAAGCGCCTGCAAGGTAAGCTGGAAAATGAGAAAAACTCGAGTAAGTATAAACGCTTGAAAACGGAGTTGAAGGTTGTTCAGGCACAACTGAAAAAAGGTAAGAAACGCAGACAGGAGCTGGGTAAAAAGTGCAACTAAAACAAGTGCAGGCTGTATAGGGCTTGTTCTGAGCCATTCTTGTTGCCCTGAGTGTCGTAATACTTTTTATCTGATAAGTATATCCAGTGTTATCAATGTGGATCTGCTCGTGACTGAGAGAAAGCCCAATACCCAAATTGCGATGCGCCAACTGATTGAGCAGATCAGAGCGACCCTACCGTTTGATCTGAATAGTGAAGATCGGTGTGGTGATTCCTGTCAAGGCTGTTCAAGTAAACTGCTCATCTACCTTGAAACAGAGTTGGATGAGTGGGAGATGAAGCTGGCAGATGGTGTAGTGCCGGGATTTGCCGACCTCTCCCGCTTGTTGGGGCAAGGGAAAAAAATAAGCAAGGTGCTGAAGCGCAATGGCTTGATTCCGGAGGAATAGATAAAAAAATGAAGGGTATTGCCCAACTGCACCTTTTCTGATTTTAAATCGAAGTCTATCTATTTCCTCGTTCCCACGCTCCAGAGTGGGAATGAATACGAACAGTCAGAGTGGTGCGGCAGGGCCAGCACCCTACACATCGCACTTATCATGACCCAGTTTAGGGTAGGGTGGGGCCATGCCCCACCAAAAGCCATGTTGAAACGTAGAAGGGTGCAGCTCTGCCGCACCTTTTTGAACTATGTATCAGAATCCATATTCTTCTATCCCTCTAAGAGAGACTGTGAAGTATTCAGCCTCTTTTCCCATGTTCCCGTGTTCCAGCATGGAAATGAATACGAACAGTCAGAGTGGTGCGGCAGGGCCAGCACCCTACACATCGCACTTATCATGATCCAGTTTGGAGTAGGGTGGGGCCATGCCCCACCAAAAACCATGTTGAAACGTAGAAGGGTGTGACCCTGCCGCACCTTTTTGAACTATGTATCAGAATCCATTTTCTTCGATCCCACTAAGAGAGACTGTGAAGTATTCAGCCTCTTTTCCCTCATTCCCGCGTTCCAGCATGGGAATGAATACGAACAGGCAGAGTGGTGCGGCAGGGCCGGCACCCTACACATCGCACTTTCATGACTCGGCGATGTAACGGTTATTGTTCCGCTATCTGTAGAGGAGATCTACAGGGAAGGCGTTCTCTCCTATAACCAACATCGGATATGGAGCCTATACATCTCCAGGCCATTCAGCTTTCGTTCAGCCAAGCCTCCTTAAGCTTAACTACAAGCTCAAACCAATGGAGGCTTCAAATGAGTTCGAAATTAAAAGCACTGGCACTGGGGACAATCCTATCCACTTCGATGATGCTGGCACCTGCAGCCCAGGCGCACGACGTACCGCATGGATTACTGGGTGGGGTGTTACTCGGATTGCACTATGGTCACATCCACAATTATGGCCACCACCATAGCCACCGATACGATCGTTACCGCCATCGTGACTATCGTCGCAGCGATAGCCATGGATATCGTCATCGTGACCGTCATAAGCATGGACGCGATCATGATCGTCGCAGACGTCATCGCGATCACTAATCATTTGTGGAGAGCCTGTTATGAATATGACAAAGGCAATGATATTCGCTGTTTTACTAGTGACTGGAGAGGGTGTTCTGGCCGAGACTGCCACTGAGCGTTTGAGTCAGTCTGTTGAGGGTTTTGTGGCTGCAGAGCCAAAGGCTCTGGTAGAAAAGCTCGATCAGGCTGAGATTGAAATTCATGAGCCAATGTCAGTTACAGGTGATCGCCTGAAGAGCCTGAACCGGCAACTGATTACAACTCAGCATGCCGGCTTGGGTTTTTCGATCTTCGATGCTCATACTGTAATCAGTCGAGACGATGATGATGATGGTTATTACCATCGTTTGAGCGTGACCTTCGATCCTGATGTCTCCAGCGGTCGTGCATGGGTCTATGCGAAGCTCTATCTCAGTCTTGAGGGTGGGCCCTGGAACCACTACTACACCACAGAGACGTTTCCGATCGACACAGATCGCACAGATGACGACTATGAGGTTGTTACCCGTTTGCTGGATGGATATCCCAGTGGATATTATGATGTGTTGATTGAGCTTTATGATGCTGATGATGAACTGTGGGTGAGTGAATATGGCCCCTATGATGATCAGGACCTTGCTCTGCTACCGTTGGAAGACAGTTACCGCGATGATGACGGTCACTATCACGGTGGCGGAGGTGCCTTGGATCTTGGAGTGGTACTATTAGGCTTGGCTGTGTTTGTAGTCAGAAGGCGCGTCTTATTGTAATAGGCCTACAAAAGGGTCTCTTCAGAACTTTAACAATAGAAGTACCCATTACCTATGCAAGATATTTGCGATCATTTTTTTAAGACGGAACACGACTATGGTTAAGCAATTCCCCTATATCATCACCTTAATGTCCTTGTTGATATTTCAGGGGTGTTCTACCCTCGAGCAGGCTGAACAGATCATCACTGGACAACAGCCTACCGCTGAGGTGAAGGGCGTTAAACTCTCCGGACTTGATATCGATGGCATCGATCTGATTTTTGATCTGCAGGTCGATAACCCTAATCCGGTGAAAATTGCATTGGATCGCCTGGATTATGATCTGAAGCTATCGAATCACTCCTTCCTTAAAGGTGAACAAGGGATGGGAGTAAGTTTGGCGGCGAACGGTCCCAGCCAGGTTAAATTACCGGTCAGAATGGAGTTTGAACAGTTACTGCAGCAATATGGCCAACTGCTCAAACAGGATGAAGTTCCCTATGAGATTGACCTGGGGCTTGGTTTGGATGTTCCGCTACTGGGACGGATACGTCTGCCTGTTAACTATCAAGGGCGGATGCCTATTCCAAAAATACCTGATGTGAAGGTCAGTGATGTGGATGTAGAGCGTCTGACTCTGCAGAAGGCGGAGTTGATGGTCGAGTTGGAGGTGGCAAATCCGAACCGATTCGCGGTAATACTCGATAAACTTGACTACCAACTCAAATTGAATGGTATCGATGTGGGTGGTGGTGTGCTTTCACAATCGATGAAGATCGATCAGCGGGGAAAAGGTCGGATTAAAATCCCCCTTTCACTTGATTTGATGCAAGCGGGCAGAGGTCTATATGGTGCATTTATTGGTGGTTCCGGTCTAAGCTATGAACTTGGTGGCTCATTGGATGCATCAGGTGATACCCCTCTGCTGGGTGAGTTTCAGATTCCACTGGATAAGCAAGGCAAAGTTGATTTGAATTAGAGCAGATACTTTAAAAAGTGCTAGGGCCGATTCGATTAGTGTTAACAGGCCCTAGCCTCATGGTTTCAGCGCAAGGGTGGCATTAACTCTGGTTCAACGCGCTGAATACCATAATGTTTGGTAACAGTCGGCCGATGTGCATATGCTCCCCTAAAGAGTGATAGTGAGCCGGGCTGAAAGCCTTGTGTACGCCCAGCATGGGCAGGCTTCCACTGCCGCCCATCAGCCGCATCACGAAATTTCTAATTCTGAGGCGTATAAGCCAAATTTGGCGCCAGCCAGCGCTCGATCTCAGCTAAAGAGATACCTTTGCGGGCAGCATACTCTTCGACCTGATCCCGATTCACTTTTCCTACTGCAAAGTATCTCGCCTGTGGATGGCTGAAATAGAGGCCACTGACCGACGCTGTGGGCACCATTGCTTTACTTTCAGTGAGCCAGATACCGGTGTTCTCCTGCGCCGATAGCAGTGACCAGAGGAGATCTTTCTCAGTATGGTCAGGGCTGGCAGGATATCCCATCGCAGGTCGGATACCGGAGTAGGCTTCAGCAATCAATTCATCATTGTTGAGGGATTCCTCTGCAGCATAACCCCAGAAATCCTTACGTACCTGTTCATGCAGCCATTCAGCCAGCGCTTCCGCCAGTCTGTCTGCAAGGGCTTTGAGCATAATTGCCTGGTAGTCGTCATGCTCTTTTTCGAATTCGTCGAGCTTGGCATCGATACCAATCCCGGCAGTAGAGACAAAGGCGCCCAGATAATCTTTTTGGTTGGATGTTTCAGGAGCGATGAAATCCGCCAGGCACTCATTGTATTTACCCTTCGGCTGGCGTCCCTGTTTCCTCAGATTGTGCAGCCTGGTCAAAATTGCAGAGCGACTCTCGTCCCCATAGATATTGATATCATCAGCTTCAGCATTGGCAGGGAAGAGCCCAACCAGAGCAGAGGCTCGAAGCCACTTTTCGTCGACAATCTGTTTCAGCATCTGCTGGGCATCGTCAAACAGCTTGCCTGCCTCTACCCCTTTTGCCGGATCCTGAAGGATTTGCGGATATCGGCCCTTCAGCTGCCAGGCATGAAAAAAGAAGGTCCAATCGATATAGGCAGTCAGTTCTGCAATAGGGATATCCTCTAAAAGTACCATTCTCGCCGGATGATCCCCGCTCTTATCCTCGTCAGTCAGGGGAAGAACTCTGGCGCCAGCCGGGGGCTGATAGTCTGATCGGCAAATATTGGGGGTATGGGGGGTGAATGCCTGCCAGTCTATAGGTGTTGGATTCTCTCTGGCCTGAGTCAGGGGAATCAGGTTTCTAGTCTCATTGGCTGCCGCACGACGCTGCCGTACAGTTTCGTACTCTTCACGCAATTGATCGACATAGGCGCCCCGATGCTCATCTGAGAGCAGATTGGAGGCGACTGAAACAGCCCGGGAAGCATCCGGGACATAAACCACCGGGTGATCATATTGAGGCTCTATTTTTACTGCTGTGTGGGCAATAGAGGTGGTTGCCCCTCCAATCATCAGGGGCTGGCTCATGCCCAGCCGCTGCATCTCCCTGGCAACGTGTACCATCTCATCCAGAGAGGGGGTGATCAGGCCGGAAAGACCGATCAAATCGACATTTCTCTCTTTTGCTGTCTGCAGAATGGTATCGGCTGAAACCATCACGCCAATATCGATAACCTCATAGTTGTTGCATTGAAGTACGACACCGACGATATTCTTACCAATATCGTGTACATCCCCCTTAACGGTAGCCATTAAAATTTTGCCTTGGGCCTGCACCGCGCAACCCGCCTTTTCAGCTTCCAGGTAGGGCTCAAGGTAGGCCACTGACTTCTTCATCACTCGTGCAGATTTTACAACCTGAGGCAGGAACATCTTGCCAGCTCCGAACAGGTCACCCACCTGGTTCATGCCATCCATCAAAGGACCTTCGATGACCTCCAGGGTCTTTGTGACATGTTGCCGCGCTTCTTCTGTATCCACTTCTATAAACTCGGTGATCCCTTTCACCAGAGCATGTTGCAGACGTTTGTTGACTGGCCAGGAGCGCCATTCAGCATCCTCTTTGATGGTCGATTGGCTGTTGTCGCCCTGATAGCGGGGTGCCAGCTCCACCAGCCGATCACCGGCCAGAGGATCAAGGTTGAGTACGACGGCTTCCACCGCGCTGCGTAAATCTTCAGGTAGCTCGTCATAGACAGCCAGTTGGCCGGCATTGACTATACCCATATCCATCCCTTCACGGATGGCGTGGTAGAGAAACACCGCGTGAATAGCTTCGCGTACTGGGTTGTTACCGCGAAATGAGAATGAGACGTTAGAGACGCCACCGGAAATCATCGCATGGGGCAGGGATTGCTTGATCTGTCGAGTGGCCTCAATGAAATCGACGCCATAGTTGTTGTGCTCTTCGATACCCGTGGCGATGGCAAAAATGTTGGGATCGAAGATAATCTCTTCAGCGGGGAATCCGATCTGTTCGGTGAGTAATTTGTAGGCACGGGTGCAGATCTCAACTTTTCTCTTCAGAGTATCTGCCTGGCCCTGCTCATCAAAGGCCATAACAATAATTGCGGCACCATAACGGCGGCAAAGGCTGGCCTGATGGAGGAATTTCTCCTCACCCTCTTTCAGGGAGATCGAGTTAACGATGGCTTTGCCCTGTACGCACTTTAGTCCCGCTTCGATGATCTCCCACTTTGAAGAGTCGATCATCACCGGTACTTTCGCGATTTCAGGCTCTCCCGCGCAGAGATTCAGGAAACGCTGCATGGCAGAGACGCCATCCAGCATCGCTTCGTCCATGTTGATGTCTACCACCTGAGCCCCGTTTTCAACCTGCTCCCGGCAGATATCGAGTGCTTCATCATACTCTTCATTCAGAATCAGTCGCTTGAACTTGGCTGAACCGGTAACGTTGGCGCGTTCGCCGATGTTGACGAATAGTGAGTCAGCTCCGATATTGAGGGGCTCCAGGCCGGAGAGACGACACTGCTTCTCAAGCTCTGGGCATTGGCGAGGGGGTTTCTCCTTCAGGGCATTGGCAATCGCCTGAATGTGCTGAGGGGTGGTGCCGCAACAGCCGCCGACAATGTTGACGAAGCCAGCATCTGCCCACTCACTGAGATATTCGGCCATATGTGCCGCATCCAGGTCATATTCACCAAACTCGTTGGGTAGACCAGCATTTGGGTGGGCGGAGACAAAGGTTTCGGAGATATTGGACATCTCTTCCACATATTGGCGCAACATGTCGGGGCCTAAGGCGCAATTGAGGCCGATAGAGATGGGCTGGATATGGCGTAGACTGTTATAGAAGGCTTCGGTTGTCTGGCCTGAGAGGGTGCGTCCGGATTGGTCGGTGATGGTTCCTGAAATCATCACTGGGAGACGTATTCCGTCCTCTTCGAAGACCTTCTCACAGGCAAAGGCTGCAGCCTTGGCATTCAGGGTGTCGAAAATGGTTTCGATCAGCAACAGGTCACTGCCACCGGCAATCAGGCCTCTGGCCGCCTCGGTATAGGCAGTGACAAGTTCGTCAAAGTATATATTTCTTGTGCCTGGATCATTTACATCCGGCGAGATAGATGCCGTGCGGTTGGTTGGGCCAAGCACACCGGCGACAAACCGGGGTTTGTCAGGAGTGGCGTATTTATCGGCTGCTTCACGTGCCAGCTTTGCTCCCGCCTCACTCATCTCATAGGCGAGGGAGGACATATCATAGTCGGCCATCGAGACACTGTTAGCCCCGAAGGTGTTGGTTTCCAGGATGTCAGCACCCGCCTCCAGGTACTCCTGATGGATGTCTCGGATGATTTCGGGCTGGGAGAGTGTCAATAGATCATTATTACCCTTGAGATCACAAGGCCAATTTTTAAAACGCTCCCCCCGATAATCAGCTTCACTCAGATTGTGGCGCTGTATCATGGTACCCATTGCCCCGTCGAGAATCAGAATGCGCTGACGTAAGAGGGATTCAATAGGGTGGACTGGGTGTTTCGGAGTTTTGCTGGCCATCAAGCTACTCAGGTTTTATGGTGAACGGTCGCCAATTATAAGACGCTGACCCGATACAGGCGAGCCGCTATTAGGATTTGTTGCGGTTAGAACTGCTCGGGGATAGGATTCTGACTGGGATTTTAACTGGATAGGTTATCGTAGTTCGATTAATTATTAGTTCAGTGTTGAGTAGAGTTTAAGGCTTGGTAAGGCTTCACTTTTGATTCCTTTGTGGTTAGCCGATAAAGTCAAACAATAATCTATGCTCATATTCCACTGGAATGCATATCGGCTTCAAATATACCAACCTTCGATAAGGGATAAATAGCGTGTCAAAACAAGCATTTCTTGTAGATGATTCGAAATCTGCTCGCATTGTACTCAGCCGTATGTTGAAGAAAAGCGGTTTCGATGAGGTAGAAATGGCGGAATCGGGGGAAGAGGCCCTGGAGCGATTGAAGTCGCTGACACCCGATGCCATATTCGTCGACTTCCTGATGGATGGCATTGATGGTTTGGAAACAATTACTGAGATTAAGAAGGATCTCCGTTTCGATACCACACCGATCGTCATGTGTACCGCCAATGAGGGTGATGAGTATGTACGTGCAGCCGTCGACCATGGTGCACTGGGCATTTTGGCGAAACCCCCGACAGAAGCGAGCCTGGGAGAGATCATCGACTTGATCGATGCGCATCAGCAGGAAGTTGCTGCAACGAAAGCCGCCGAATCTGAACTCGAAAATGAGCAATCTGAGGTTTCTCCAGAGATTGCAGCCTCTACTGAGGGTGTAGCAGGGCTTTCAGAAGCAGATGTACGGCGCATTGCCGAAGAAGTTGCTGCACAGAGTGGTGAGCAGGCGGCTCGTCAAACGGCAGAGCAGATTACCCGGGATCTCGCCGAGAAAGTTATCGCTGAGTCTCTCGATCAACGACTCAGTTCGATGATCCATGACTATCTTGAGCAGAAGCTTGAACCGATGGTTTCAGAGTTGGTGAGTCGGACAGCCAATGTCGATAAACCTGTGGAAATAGATAGTGACGCACTTAAAAAGGGCATCGTGGAAGAGGTGAATCACGACCTGGAAGACTTTGTCAGGCAGCTTAATCAGCGCAATGTTGAAGAGTTGATTCAATCTACGATTTTTAGTCAGGTTGGCGAACTCAGAGACGATTTCAACAGCCGCCTCAAGGATCAGGAAGAGCGTATTCTCAGTCAGGTTCCGGAAAAGAACGATATGATTGAGCACATTCGGGTGATAACCGAGGGCTCTCTTGAAGCTCATATTCATGAAACCGCGACACAAGTCTCCCAGGAGATATCAAACTCCGTCGCCACCGAGACGGTAGAGCAGATGCTGGAACAGCATTTTGCGCAACAGAGCGTGGAACAGCAGCCGGAGTCGGGCGGTAAGATGATCTGGATTCTACTGGGGGCACTGGTCGCTGCCTCTGCGGGAGCTGCCTACTTCCTCCTCTGATTAGTATAAGAGTAATCCAGATAACCCCCTGACTACGGGTTAATCGCAATCTTTGTGTGGTTGGTATCGCTGTGTATGGCGCTATAGTCTATGCATATCCCGGCATCCTCTGATTTTGGGATTTTTACCTATCGGATGCTTCAGGCAAGCCGCATTACTCTTACAGGAACATCTCATGTTCGGACTTGGTCGTAAAACTAAAATGCCTTCTGAAGAGGAGGCACTGCCTGGTCGCGCCACACCTATAGAGCCTAAATCGAAACATTTTGTGAGTGGAAACACCATTACCGCCCCCTTTCCTGAAGGTTTACAGAAGGCAATGTTTGGAATGGGCTGTTTTTGGGGCGCTGAGCGCCGTTTTTGGAGTTTAGCTGGCGTCTATTCGACTGCCGTGGGCTATGCTGCTGGTCTGACCCCCAACCCCACTTACGAAGAGGTCTGTAGCGGGATGACAGGACACAATGAAGCTGTGCTGGTGATCTACGATCCGGAAAAAGTCGATTTCCAGACGCTATTGAAGACATTTTGGGAGTCACATAATCCCACTGAAGTTATGCGACAGGGTAATGATGTTGGTACCCAGTATCGATCCGGTATCTACACCTTTAATGACGAGCAGAAGCGTTTGGCCGAGACATCGCGAGAGCACTATCAACATGCCCTTGGGCAGGTCTCGACTGCACCTATCACTACTGAAATTATTCCCGCACCCCCATTTTATTATGCTGAGGATTATCATCAGCAGTATTTAGCGAAAAACCCGGCAGGCTATTGTGGCCTTGGTGGGACAGGTGTCTGCTATCCAGTTTGAGTGTCGCTATCCTATCTCCGGGTTAATAGTAAGACTTCAGGCTTTTACCGATGCTCTTTTCAGCACTAATTGATCACTGCCATGACTATTGAGATTGCTTTGAACCTGCTTGAATAGAGCTGTAATTGTGAACAACTATTACATTTTTCTAGATGTTAGGGTGAAAAATCCTATTTGTGTGCTATGTCTTAAGTGAGGCCCTAAGGATCATGGGAATCAGCTTTGGGACTTTCAATAAGCAGCAGTATTCCCCACTTACTCGTAGCGCATGGAATGCGGATGGTATACTCAGCAAAACTGTCGACTAAGAATCTACTCCATTTGGGTGGTTTGGCGCTATTAATGGCCTTGCCACTGCTACTCATAGCCAACCTCATCCTCTGGTTGGGTTACAACTTAAGTGTTAACAATATGAAGGAGCGCTGGCAAGGGCTATCCGAACTGTCAGTAGACAGTGCGCTGTATGCTCTAGAGCAACGGCGGAATGACCTGCGGGCTGATATCAAAATGTTGGTATCCGATCCTGATATTGTCAGGGCCATTGGAGGTTATGATGAAAGGGTTTTGAGCAGTATTGCCGCTGACTGGGAGATGTTTGTCGCAGAAAAGCAGTTGTATGATCAAGTCAGATTACTCGACCTGCAGGGTATTGAGCGTTTACGTGTAGATCGAACCCCATTGGGAGCCAGCAGGGTTACCACTCGCCTGCTGCAGGATAAATCTCATCGCTACTATTTTCAGAAGGGCTTGACCCTGGAGGCTGGTGGTATCTATGCGTCGCCTATTGACCTGAATATAGAAAGGGGGGAGGTTGAACTGCCCTATAAGCCAATGATACGTCTGGTTACCCCCCTCGAAGATGAAAATGGAGAAATAGAGGCGCTGCTGGTTGTCAATGCGTTGGCGAGTTATATATTTGATGATTTGGAGCGGCATGCTCACCTGGTCGAGGGGAATATGTTGTTACTCAATGATTCGGGGTACTATTTGCGTGGCTTCAGCAGTGATCAGGAGTGGGGTTTTGTATTTCCTGACACCGCAAAATCTTACCAAAAATTCAATCAGACTTATCCTGAGGTCTGGGCTTTGATGCAGCAGAGCGTATCGAATCAGATAGCCAACAGTGATGGTATTTTCAGCTTCCGCACTGTTACCTATGGATCGAATGGATACGAGCAGAGCTATCGGTTGGTTGTGGCAATGCTGCAAGAGCAACAGTATGCCTTGCTGGCACCACAGCGAACCTTGTGGTTGGGTATCGCGGTAACACTCTCCTTGCTACTGTTGCTCTCTTCGCTGATTTTTATCCGTTTTCGTTTCAGACAGGCGCTGGAAAAACCAGCCACTGCTGATGAGAGTGAGGGGTTGAGGCATTTTTTTCGTTGATCAGAGGTTGTCGAACGCTATTCGGCCTTGTGTAGCAGTTCGCCCGCTTGATTGACCACTTCAACCCCAACAGGGATGCCGTCCCTCAAGCTGGCTGTTACCACGCAGAAATCTTCAAAAAGTGAAAGACAGCGCTCACTCTTTTTTGAACTGAGAAGTTCATCACCCGCAGTGATTCGAACGTCCAAGCGTCCTACTCTTATGCGCTTCTTATCATTGCGAACCATTGTGCAGGTCACTTCAGTAGTTACATCATTTGAAGGCACATCTTCCTTCGCCAGGCAGAACATCAGACTGGCGCTGAGGCAGTTCGCCGCAGCTGCAGCGAGCATGCGTGAGGCGTTTGGTCCGTTACGTTCACCCAATGGAGGCGGTTCATCCATGATGATATCAGGGGCTTTTTTCAGATCAAATTTTACCCGGAACGCATAATCCTCTTCCTGTTCCAGATGTATGGTGAATTTGCCAATTTCTTCTGCCATTAACTTTTCCTCTGAGTGTTACCGAATTTACCGAGTGGCCAACTAGGGTGAGACTCAATCAGTTGCAATGCTTGAGCAAGTAGTGACTTACCGGGTTGTGTGCGATGCCAGGTTGAAGCACCTGATGGATGGGGTAGGGGTATCAGGTCGGTCTCTCCACTGTCCAATGTTATGCGATGACGCACTCCAATGATATCCACCAGCTTATTCACAGTAATAAACTGTGATATCGCGAGCTTGCCTACTGGAATAATCAACTGAGGCTTCAGTAGCTGCAACTCACAGTTTAGCCATTGTTGACAGTTTTCAATCTCTTCTCTACTGGGTACTCGATCGCCGCCTTTTGGGTTCTTTCCCGGAAAACATCGGCAAACTGCCGACATATAGACACTAGTTCGAAACTGCTCCTCATCCATTCCAATAGTTTCAAACCATTTGAAAAGTGTTTTACCCGCAGTCCAGGCAAAGGGTTTTCCTGCTGATCCCTCTTTGTCTCCAGGGGCTTGACCAACAAGAAGGAGTGGTGAAACGGTAGCGTTGCCAACAACGACAGGGCCAATCATCGAGGTGCAGCGCCGGCACTGTTTCAATAAGGATTGATGGTCATTAAGGGCTTTAAGAGTGTTCATGTTTAAGCGGGTTAACGATGTTTATTTGTACTATTGGCAGATGATAAACGATTTTGCCCCGCGAGAGTCTAGTCACGTGTAAGGCTTTTGCACTTCATAAGGTCTTCTTTAGAGATAGGCTGGATAGCTGTCACTCTTGATCAAGATCATATCACCATTGTATGGAATGGATTCAGAATCGAACAGGACGCCTATACTCAGATTAATAATAAAAAAAATAGAGACGTAGTTTTCAGGAAATGAAAATGGATTTGAGTCCTGGTGATTAAGAATAAGCAATGGTATGGAGGGGATGATGAGAGCTGTAGTTTTACGGGAGCTGGGTGGCCCAGATGTTTTGTCGGTTGAGGAGATATCTGAGCCCGTTATCGAGAAGCCCACTGACATCAAAGTGAAAATCATGGCTGCAGGGGTCAACCCAGTTGATACAAAGCTGCGCAGCAGAGGTGTGTTTACAGATGACGGTCTGCCTGCAGTTTTAGGATGTGATGGTTCAGGTGTGGTTGTTGAGACGGGTGAGGAAGTCACTCTGTTTCGGCCTGGTGATGAGGTTTGGTACTGCAACGGTGGTCTGGGAGGGTTACAGGGTAACTATGCTGAGTATGCTGTACTTGATGAAGTCGTCTGTTGTAGAAAGCCAGCGGCTTTGGATTTTGAGCATGCAGCGGCAGCTCCCCTGGTGCTGATAACCGCCTGGGAAGCGATATTTGGCCGTGCAAGAATGACCGAAGAGCGGACTCTATTGGTTCATGCCGGTGCCGGCGGAGTAGGTCATGTGGCAATTCAGTTAGCTAAACAAGCCGGTATCAGGGTATTGACGACTGTCCGGAGTGCAGAAAAAGAGGCGTTTGTATCTGAGTTGGGTGTTGATGAAATTATTCGCTATGACGAAGGTGGATTCGCAGAGAGAGTTCTTGATCTGACTGATGGACGGGGTGCGGATGTGGTGTTGGATACAGTAGGTGGTCAGGTATTCAAAGAATCGATACCTGCCACAGCGCATTATGGTGATATGGTGACACTACTGGACCCAGGAACTGAAGTCGACTGGAAAGAGGCACGTAACCGAAATCTTCGTGTAGGGTTTACCCTGATGCTAACGCCTATGCTACGAAATCTACCTCAAGCACGGGCAAATCAAGTCGCTATACTTTGTGACTGCGCGGAAATGATCGATAGCGGCTGTCTTAAAATAAGGATAAATAAAACACTGCCGCTAGAGCGCGCTTCGCAGGCTCATCAAATAGTTGAGCAGGGAAGCATGTTGGGGAAAATGGTTTTAACCCCCGTGTCAGCATAAATGACAATTAAAATTTCGTCGAGCCTCGATAAACAAAGCATGCATAGCATGAAGTGTTTTTTTAACCTCTACTTTTTACGAGTGCTTTTCACTATAAAAGGTGGCTAAGGTTTAGGCGACTAAAATGCTGATTAAACTTCTGCAATCCCGATCCTACTGGATACTCCCGCTTATCTTCTGGTTTGTCGTGGTCTCCCTCTCTGTTCGTTGGAATGTAACCCGCTTTGATACATCGATAGAAGAGATTGCCTATGATCGCGGTCGAGTGATGTATCAAATGGTAAGGATGACCAAGATCAACCCTATTATCATGCAGACTCAGCCAGAGTTATTTAAGCAGCAGAGCATGGATATTCAATATCGTGTTATATCAAACAAGCCGAAAAATCCGGAAAATCTTGCAAATGGATGGGAGAGCGTAGCGCTGAATGGTTTTGAAACTGAGAAAGATCCAGTACTGTTCTCAGATGAAAACTATTTTCGTTTTATTGGGCCGCTATATATGCAGCAGACCTGTCTTGCATGCCATGGTGATGAAAGCTCAAAAGTGGGCGATGTCAGAGGTGGAATAAGCGTAGAGATTGCAAAAAAACCAATAGTTGATTCACATATTGCATCAAAACAATCAATGCTGTTTATGCATTTTATAGGATATCTGCTGATCTCTTTTACAAGCATATTCTTTATGTATCAACTTCGAAAACATTGGGGGTTGCTGGAGGCTGCGCAATATGAGTTGAAATCTCAAAAACAGTTCCTCAGTGACGTTACCAATAGTATGAGTGAAGGTTTTGTGGTGTTAGACCAGAAGGGTAGAGTCAGTTATGCAAATCCAGAATCAGTCAACATATTGGGTTGGGATGGTGAGGCGGTAGTAGGTTCTGATTTTATAAATAAAGTTTATGGTAAACGGATTGAAGAGGGTTTTGATATCAATCAAAGTGCAGTATTAAATACCATAAATGATGGCAGAGTACGTAAAGATCAAGAGGATCTTTTTTTTAACTGCCAGGGTGAGCCTGTGGATGTATCACTCTCAGTCTCACCTTTGATTGAGAACGATCAATCTGAGGGTGTGGTCGTGCTGTTCAGTGATATAGCTGAGCGAAAAAAGGCTGAAAGTGAACAGGCACGATTAGAGAGAGAACTCAATCAGACCCACAAGATGGAAGCTGTTGGTCAACTGGCAGGTGGTATTGCTCATGAGATCAATACACCGATTCAGTACGTTGGAGATAACCTTCGCTTTCTCAAAGATAGTTATGAGGATTTCATTCAACTGCTCGACTCATATCGGGAATTACTTAATGAAGCCGCATCAGAGGAGCGCCTGAAACCAAAAGCAGATCATTTGCTGTCGTTGATAGATGAGATTGATTTGGAGTATCTGAGGGAAGAGACGCCAAATGCTATTGAGCAATCAATAACCGGTGCAGAGCAAGTTGCAAGAATTGTATCGGCAATGAAAGAGTTTGCCCATCCAGGCAGTGCCCAGAAAGAGCCTGCTGATATCAATCGTATCATTACTAATACATTGACTGTCTGCAGAAATGAGTGGAAGTATGTTGCTGAAACAGAGTTGCACCTTTCAGAGGGGCTTGCTGCTGTAATGTGTGTTGCTGGAGAGATCTCACAGGTATTTCTAAATCTGATTGTTAATGCCGCCCATGCAATCGAGGCTGCTGAATGTGATAGCAAGGGGGTAATAAAAATTAGCACATCGACTAACAGTGATTGGTTTGAGATTGTTGTCTCAGATAGTGGAACAGGAATTCCCAAAGAAGCGCAAGCGTATGTGTTTAATCCATTCTTTACTACTAAGGATGTAGGAAAGGGTACAGGCCAGGGGTTGGCGGTTGCCCATGATATTATTGTAAGCAAGCATGGCGGTGAAATTTCATTTCAAACAGAAGAGGGTGTAGGTACGTCTTTTATTGTGCGCTTACCGTTGTCTGCTCTACCTGAATAATCAGGAGTGTTGCGGTAGAGCCAAAAAATCTGAAAGTGTATGGCTGTATGGACAGATATTGCCTAGGAGATCAGGCTTAATTTGACGGTTAATAGGAGATTTATTGAATGAGCAATTGTTGCTGCACTACCTCTGAATCCGGTTCTATTGATATGGAAAAGCATGTATGTCCTGTTAATGGGAAATCATATAAGCGCATTTCTACAAGAACGGTAACTCACCATGTGCGGCAATCATGGGAATTAGATACTGATGGCAAGACTTTTTATTTTTGTGATGACCCTGATTGCGATGTTGTCTATTTCTCAAATGATAATTCAGTTATTACAAAGACATACTTAAGAACCCAAGTAGGTATTAAGACGAGTTCAGAAGAATCTATGCTTTGCTACTGTTACGGGATAACAATGAAAGACTTCATTGGAGATTCGTCAGTTAGGAATTTTGTTGTTCAACAGACAAAACTTGGCCTCTGTTCATGCGAAACAAGCAACCCTTCTGGAAAATGTTGCTTGAAAGATTTCCCAAAGATTGAATAAGTTCGTCGAACTCACTAACAATGATTGTCCGGTCACATTAAAGCTCATTCTTCCAAACTGTCAGATTAAGTTTGGGATTTTACAGATGATGCCTATCTCCCATCAGTCAAATCCTGATTTGACTGATGGGAGATAGATTGTGCAAAACCGACAAAAGCTATCTCTGCATAGTAAAAAAGAAATTTACTTTACAGTAAATTGTTCTACTATCGCTTGGAGTTCTGTTGCCATACGCGCAAGATCCTGACTCGCTGTAGCCGTTTCGCTGGCACCGTCTGCTGTCTGGTTAGACATGTCATTAATCTTGACTATGTTTTGATTTATCTCTTCGGCAACGGCTCCCTGCTCCTCTGCCGCACTTGCGATCTGAGTCGACATCTCATTGATCTGCTCAACTGCCTGTGTGATTGAATTCAAAGCTTCCCCGGTCTGTGTGGCTAATTCAACAGCGGATTTTGCTTCCAGTCGACTTTGATCCATAACTGCTACAGCCTGACGTGAACCCTCCTGGAGTTTCTCAATCATATCGTTGATTTCGTCAGTTGATTCTCGTGTGCGTCCAGCCAGGGTTCGAACTTCATCCGCTACTACAGCAAATCCCCGTCCCTGTTCACCCGCGCGGGCAGCTTCGATTGCAGCATTTAATGCCAATAGATTGGTTTGCTCGGCGATACCCTTGATAACGTCAATAACAGTGTTAATGGCCTCACTATGACTCTCAAGTTCATTGATTGTATTGGAGGAGACCTCAACCTGATCGGCAAGTTTATTAATTTGGGCAATCGCCCGCTGCACAATGCGAGAGCCGTCGTTGGTCTGATCACTGGCATTGTGTGTTGCTGTCGCCGTATGGTTGATATTTGCTGCAACCTGTTGAACAGTAGCGGTCATTTCATTCATAGCAGTTGCAACCTGCTCTGTTTCTGAGCGCTGACTGAGAATAGTCTCACTGGTTTGGGTGGTTATGGCAGACATCTCTTCTGACGCTGTGGAGAGTTGTGATGTTGTCCCAGAGATGTCCGACAGCATATCGAGTAACTTGAGTCGCATGCCGTTGATTGCCTTGAGCAGGTCGCCGATTTCATCATTGCTGGTGATCTCTATCTCCTTGGATAGATCGCCAGATGCAATGAGAGTTGCTTTTTTAATTGCATTGATGATCGATGAGGAGAGCAGGCTGCTTACGATCAGACCTAAAGCCACACTTATCACAGCAATTACTCCAAGGGCTATAACTGCACTATGTTCATGCGCTTCTGCACTTTTGGCACTGTTTTCAGTGAATTTGCCAATTTGAATCAGCAGATTTTCGAGAGTTTTATCAAGATTCTCCTCTTCATGCTCTACCTTTTCAGCCAACTCTTCAGCGTGGTGCGTATCTCCGTCCGCAAGGGCAACAAAGACTTCATGTGCATGTGTGACAAAATCTTTATGCTTTGATTCAACCTCTTTGAGTGTGTTGTTTACTGCAGTAAATTGCGTGAGAATTTCACCAGTACTGTGTTTTATAACCTCTTTGGCAATTTGTTCTGCCTCAAAGATTTCAGATTCAATCATCTCTGTACCTTCATCGAAGGCTTTTATCGATTCACGAAAATGTGTCAGGGCACTATCCTCATATTTTAAGATACTTCCGTAGTGCAATGAACGTTCGAAATTGATGGCTTGTTCCAGTTGATGCACGGTTATTTCAGTCAGTTTTTCCGTAAGTGGAATATCCTCTTCAGCAATGGTGATAAGTTCTTTACCAATGCTGTTCATGGAGATGATGGCATAAGTTGAGCTTATTATAAGTAAGCCTATCAATATACCAGCAAGACCCAGTAACTTGGTTCTCAGCGAAAGGTTGTTCAGTGGATTGTTCATGGTGATACCTCATTGACCTGGTTTTTAATCTGATGTCAGCATTGAACGCCAATGCATCGACTGTAGTGGACGGGCATTCTCGCCAATCAGGTTTTTGAACTGATTGACTTGCGCGTCCGAGACTTCAATCGGTGTCTTCATGACAAACCAGTTGACGTTCTCGCTGCAGGGGGGTGTGGTCAATGAGCCGCTATAGTGAAACAGCTGCCGATTACTGGGTAGTAAATCAGCAGCATTGATGGTCGTTGCCTGAACCAGGTTGACCTTGTTTATTTCAGTAGATGTGTTGTCGAGTATTTTTCTAAGGGTTGGGTTTTCATTGCCTCGTTTGAAGAAAATGCCAACCACCGCTAAGTTACCATCAGCACTCTTATGTACAAGGTGTACCTCCATTGGATAGCGTTGCCCTTCACGTGCATGTTCACTGGGTGTGTGGAAGTGAAACTGAAGCAGTTTGTAGGGGTGATCACCGACCATTAGCGTGCTGTTGTAGACAGGATTGCTCTTTACCGGGTGAGACTTGCCACCAATAGTAACCGTCTCGCGCTTACCGCTTGTGCTGTAATTGGCCTGAAGTGTGTGGCCATTGTTTAAAACGGCTAAGGGAATAGATTGGTATTGGAAGTTGAGGGTATATAGATCGGCGGGGATTTCACTCCAGATGTTGACTGGAGATTGTCGTTTTCCACTGCTGCATAGCAGGTACTGTCTGGATAAGCTGGCCCACTCGGCGGGATTGCCTGCGCCCACATATCCCCAGTGTGGAGTGTGGCCTTTACCAGCATGTTTGTCGGTGGCCGCAAATGTTATGGCCGCTGGCGCTATACATAACGCTAGAGTTGCAGATATAACGCTGGTTTTAACTTTAGGATATCTCTTCATTACCAAGTCCTATGTCGATCTAAAGGATGGACTTGGCCTCCCATGACATTTCGATAAGACTCAGTATCTCAGAGCTGTTTGATAACAAACCCAGCAATGCGATAAAGATTGTAAGCGAATATAAAATCCGTTTGGATGCCTCTATATTATCAAGCAGATCCACTTACTCGGTAGAGGCAATGTCTAGTGGGCCAACGATTACTCAAAAATGAGTACCACTAAAAATAGCTACACTCATATGTAGTGTATGTATAAAGGCTAGTCACAAACTAGAACAAAAACAAGGGAAGTTAGTTCTTAATTTAATGAGATAATTTGTGGTAAATCAAAACCTTGATGAGCATTGGGGTTTCTGAGATTGATCTATCGCTAAGGGTTTCTGGTAACAAGCTTAGAGTTTCTCTCAGGTTCTTCAACTTAATCAAGTTGTGTGATGCGAAATACCCTGATGGTGGTTTTTGGCATAACTTCACGTTCATCGGCGGCTTTCAACTTGAATACCATTGCCTGACTTATGGGCTGCCCTTTGGCGACCAGTACCGCACCAGCAATTGTTTTGATTGGCTGGTCGACGATGAGGTCGGGCTCAAGCTGACTGATCGACAGGTTGAGGATTTCTACTTTACGGTTTTTAGATCCCTGTATAAGGATTTCAACCAGTGCGGGATCATAATTTTCCGGACTATTCCTGAGCTGCTCTATGGCCTCATCTTCTGACATGCCGAGATTCAGAAATTTGTCGTAATTAATGGCCACCTTAAGTATTTGGCCACCAAGGATTGCCTTTTGATCGCTATTTAGTTTTCCCTGTATCTCTATTTTTCCGATATCGTCATTTTGATGTTTGATCATCTCGGCCACGATTTCGAGTCTGGGTATATGTTTGAGTAAGCGGGCACCCATATCAGGGTGGGAGTTATAGAGGGCAATCTCAGCTTGGGATAGATCTGCTCCCTCCATGGCTCTGCGTATAAGATCATCAGGTAGGCTGACAAAACCAAGTTGGCAGAGCATACCGGCTAAATCGTAGTGCCAGCCATCTACCAGGCTAAGACTTCGGACGATGCTTCTTACATGGTGTTTGATCCGGGATGATTGGCTGAACGCCTCTGGATTGACCATGCTGAGTACATCGGCCAGCAAGTCAACCGCACCTTTCAGGGTTTTGTTTAAAAGCACCTTCTCATTGGTGACCAGACGGTACTGTTTAATGCCGTTGATGATCGTTTCATAGAGGGTTTCCGTATCTACCGGTTTGTTCAGGAAACGAAAGATATTGCCATCATTCACAGCGCCGATGGCGACATCCAAATTGGCATTTCCTGTCAGCATAATGCGCACTGTGTTGGGTGAGAGTTCACGTACTTGTGAGAGAAACTCAACCCCATCCATATTTGGCATTTGCATATCAGAGACAACCAGCGCGAAAGGTCCGCCGTCTCTAACGGCCTGCACACCATCTGCGCCACTGGTGGCGGTCTCAAGGTTGAGGCGTTTACGAAATTGCCTGCGGAATGAGTCGAGAAGGTTACGGTCATCATCCACCATTAAGATTTTTTCAGGTGGTTTGTCCATCAAGGTACTCCTGAGCAATATTAATCCAGCGTCCAAACGTATCATCACCCAAGAGGTTTTGAAGGTGTTGAGGATCGTAGTATTGTCGATCTTCGTCTTCACTTAGCCAGTGACTGAACAGGTTGGCGGCATACACCAGAAGGCAGTCATAGCGTTGCAGTGATTGATTTTCATGACTGTGATGGTGAGCCACTGCCTCTACCGCGGAAAAGGGCAAACCCCAAAGCCCTATGAGATAGGCGCCAATACCTGCATGGTGGCACCATAAGGCATCTGCTTCAGCCTCGAATAGGGGTATATTCTGTTGCAGTGACTGCTCGAAAATTCGACTGTATTCCTCGCTGTTCTGCGAAGCTAATAGTAGTTTCCCCAGATCATGCAGCATGCCGGCCATTACTGGGATCTCCAGTTCCTGCCGCTTCAATCCTATTGCCAGCCCCAAGTGTCGAACCAGCCCGGAGACCAACTGACTATGTTGCCATAGAGTTTCCAGCTTAAAGGTGTCGATGGTGGATTGATCAAGTCGGGAGAAGATGCCGGCGCCAAGGGCCAGATTGGTGACCGTCTCAATGCCCAATAGCGATACCGCATGTTGAGCTGAGCCAATCTGCTGTGGCAATCCAAAAAAAGCGGAGTTGACCATTTGCAGTAATTTGGTCGACATGCCGATGTCCTGGGAGACAATATCGCCAATGTCAGCGAGTGAGGTATTCTCTGATTGTAAGGCTTCGATTATTTGCTGGTAGCTCTGAGGCAGACTGGGGAGTGTGCCTAAGCTATTGATCATCTCAGCCATAGCCGGGTTATTCAGCAGGCTGCGAAGTAGCAGTACTTGTTCAAGGGTATTGATCAGGGTCTGTGAGTCACAGGGCTTGGCAATAAACTGGTGGGCATGTTGGACAACTTCCTGGGCGGGTGTCCGTAGTGCCTGACCTGAAAAAAGCAGGCGTGTGGTGCTGGGAAACTTAGACTGAACCTCTTTCAATAAAGAGGAACCCTCCATGCCATTTAGCTGGGTTTCGCTGACAATGATGTCAATGGGGTATTGCTGCAGTAGCTCTAAAGCGCTAGGGGCATCTGCACGATAGTATATTTGCCACATCTCCTTATGGGTGCGTAAGGTTCGCTTGAGTGCTTGCAGTTGGTTGGGGTCACTGTCGACGAAGAGGATATTATTGGTGTGAGGTATATTCATAGTGGGTAATACCGATCTACGTCCAGCAGATAATGGGCTCTACAGTAGATTCTTGAGGGCCTTCGACGTCATGTCTCCTGGCGGGATATCTATCTCTGGTTCTGATGTCTGTTTTCAAGCAGTTCATTCTTGTTCTGATTTATTTACGCTTAACTTATTAGTGTAGTACCTGCGCCGACATTTGTGGCAAAGTCATGGCTATTTAAAGCCGCTCTACCAACAAAACCACACCATGTACACCGACTACTTTGACTTTAGTTCCTGTGGGGCAGTCTTCACCGTGTATCTTCCAGGTGCTATCGTCGACTTTTATCTTACCCTCGCCATTGATGATCGGTTCTTGTAGAGAGAAGACCCGCTCGATGTACTGTTCACCACGTCGATTCAGGTGGGGGCTGTCGGTCTCAATTGGCCGATGGTGGAGAAAGGTTCGTGCAAGCACAATTGTGACTACACTGAACAGTGCAAAGCTAAGTAGTTGAAATTGCCAGCTAAGCTCAGGAATCATTACCAGCACTAGACCGGTTATCCCGGCTGATAGGCCCATCCAGAGTAAAAAGGCGCCGGGTGAAAAGACCTCTAGAGTCATCAGAACAACCGCCAGGATAAACCAGTGCCAATAGTCGAGCTGAGACAGCCAGGTCATGAAGTCGCTCCAGGATGGTTCTTATCGAAGGCGTGTTTGGCGAGTTCGCCGATACCTGCTATTGATCCAATCAGGCTCGAAGCTTCCAGAGGCATCATAATTACCTTCTGATTCTCTGCCGATGCGACCTGTTGTAGCGCTTCAGTATATTTCAGAGCAACAAAGTAGTTGATCGCATTCACATCGCCCTTGGCAATCGCTTCAGAAACCAGGGTTGTTGCCTTGCCTTCAGCGGCAGCCAGTCGCTCCCTTGCTTCCGCTTCACGGAAAGCCGCCTCTTTTTCACCTTCTGCTTCGAGAATTGCTGCCTGCTTTTCACCCTCAGCCTTAAGGATTGCTGCTTGACGCAGCCCCTCCGCCTCAAGGATCGCAGCACGTTTCTCACGTTCCGCTTTCATCTGTCTGGCCATGGCATCCACCAGGTCTCTTGGCGGGGAGATGTCTTTGATCTCGATGCGGGTCACTTTCACGCCCCAGGGCGTGGTGGCGTCATCCACCACCGTCAGCAGCTGGGTGTTGATCTTGTCTCTCTGGGAGAGTAGTTCATCCAGATCCATTGAACCCATTACGGTACGAATATTAGTCATGGTCAGGTTGAGAATGGCGCCATACAGATTATTGACTTCATAAGCAGCCTGGGAAGCATCCAGCACCTGGAAAAAAATCACCCCATCCACAGTGACCATGGCGTTGTCTTTGGTTATTACCTCCTGTGAGGGTACGTCGAGTACCTGTTCCATCATGTTCATCTTATTCCCGACCTGATCGATGACCGGAACAATCAGATTCAGACCGGGACGCAGGGTTTTGGTGTAGCGTCCAAAGCGCTCCACTGTGTACTCATTACCCTGGGGCACCCTTTTGGCACCTAAAGCGACAAGAACTACGGCAAGGATTAAAACAGCCAGAACAAAAATATCCATATAGGTATCCCCTTGATGTTAAAGGTTAGTGATTCAGCGGCTCAGTATTGCTATTGCTATAGTTCTGCGGATAGCCCTATACCATTTTATGATTATTATGTAGCAAATTTCCTGGATCAATTGGAAAAGCGTACCTGTATTTAAAAAATGCACAACCGTTTGATGATGATATATTCATTATTTTCTGATTTTTTACCATCAACTTACTGAAAGGCAAATATATATTGGATTTGCTGAGAATATCTTCTAGCAGCTCTATTCATCTTGCCTGAAGCTGTAAATTCAGAGTTAGGCTTATCTCTGATTAGTAGCATTCCCGCCGCCACACCTGATGCGGCGAATGTCCTCTATTCACAGACGTTGGTGGATAGAAGGCTTCGTGTCAAAATGCCAATATGAATGATTGCATCAAGCCCCCAAAGTCAATAATGCGCAAGGTCGGAAAGGCGATTGCTGATTACGATATGATCCGGGAGGGTGATCGTATTCTGCTCGGTGTTTCCGGTGGAAAAGACTCACTCACCCTGCTACAGGTTTTGTCGCATCTAAAGCGCTACGCCCCAGTTAGTTTCGAATTGGGCGTGATCACGGTTGACCCTGAAGTGGAAGGGTTCGATCCAGCACCGCTTAAATCCTACTATGATAGTTTAGGCGTGCCCTGGATCTATGCAGAACAACCGATTATGGAAGAGGCCCGGGAGAATATGTCGGGGGACTCTTTTTGTGCCTACTGTGCACGGATGAAGCGGGGCATTATGTACACTACATGCCGCAAACAGAACTATAATGTGCTGGCGCTGGCTCAACATTTGGATGATCTTGCTGAGAGCCTGATGATGTCCATTTTTCATGGCGGACAGATGCGCACCATGAAAGCGCACTATCTTAATGATGCGGGGGATATCCGTATTATCAGGCCATTGGTCTATTGCCGAGAGAGTCAAACTGGAGCGTTTGCTGTAGAAGCGGAATTGCCAATCATCCCCGATAGCTGTCCAGCCTGCTTTACCAAGCCGACCCAACGAGAATACATGAAACAGCTTCTGGCCCGAGAAGAGCGGAATAATCGCCACCTATTCGCCAATATGCTGCATGCCATGAAACCTTTGATGGATGAAACGCCGAGATGAAAATTAAACATGTTTCGATACCGACCAAGGTTGCCCGTCCGGGGATGAGTGTTGGTGAGGTGATGCAGGAGTGTGTCGCAAAGCGAATTCCAGGCATACCCTATGTGGATCAGCATGGCCTGATCAGCGGGCGCTTTTCTGTGAGACATATGTTTCGGGTCTGCTGTATTCCTGACGATATTATTCATGGCGCCCATCTTCTTGGAGATGATGTGGAGCATCTGGATTTCCCGCACATAAAAGCGGATGAACTGATGGCTAAAACTGTGGATGATTTCATCTTTCCGGATGCGGTTCGTCTGTCACCAAATTTTCAGGCAATCAAAGCACTGGCAATCATGGAGCAATATGCCACGGAATATCTCTTCGTCACTGAGGGTGATGATTACCAGGGGGTCGTAACACGTTTGAGTATTGCTGAAGCGATCTTAACCAGAGAGTGCTGCATAGAATAGGGCCAGTTAGAATGCTTGAGCAGATTACGACAGAAATGTGGACCGCTGCAGCGCTTCTCGTAGGGGCCTATATACTGATTTTCACGGAGATACTGCATCGTACCACCGCCGCCATGCTGGGGGCAGTGACAATGATCGGGGTGGGTATGTGGATGGGATTCTACAGCCAGGAAGAGGCGCTGTTGGCTGTAGATGGAAATACCATCCTGTTGCTCGCTGCGATGATGATGCTGGTGGCCATGCTGCGACCTACCGGCGCATTCGATTACGCGGCAGTACATATCACCCGTTGGGCGAAGGGAAATCCGAAATTACTGCTGATCTATCTCAGCCTGGCAGTAAGTCTGATTAGTATGATCCTGGACAATGTCACGACAGTGATTGTGTTCGCGCCGCTGACGGTTTTGATTTGTCGTCTATTGAAAATCAATCCGATGCCCTATCTGATGGCAGAGGCTATGTTGTCAAATATCGGTGGTGCAGCAACCCTGGTTGGTGATCCGCCCAACCTCATGATCGGCAGTGCGGCCAATATCAGTTTTAACTCATTTCTGATTCATATGGGATTTCCAGTACTGGTAGCCTGGGTAGGGACCGTTGCGCTGATGTTATTTCTGTTTCGCGATGAGTTGACTATTGGGGGGCAGGATCCCAAAACCCTGGTTGATACTCATGCTATCAAGGATGCAGAGGGCTTAAAGCGGGTACTTTTCTCCCTCAGCATTGTGGTCGTACTTTTCTTTATTCACCACAATTTGCATGTCATGCCGGCATACGCATCGTTTATTGGTCTTTGTGTGGCCCTGCTGTTGATGAAGCCCGATATGGAGCAGATATTTGGTACGGTCAATTGGTCGGTGCTGTTCTTCTTTGCCGGTCTATTCATGATCGTTGGCGGTGTTGAGGCCAGTGGTCTTTTAAACCTGCTGGGCAATGAGTTGGCGATACTCGCCAAAGATCCGGCGATGTTGCTTATCACCGGTCTGCTATTGATGTGGGTTGCGGCTATTCTGAGCGCGGTGGTGGATAATATTCCGTTCACTGTCACCATGATTCCCATAATCCTGGGGCTGGAGAGCAGCGGTGTGAATATTGCGCCACTCTGGTGGGCCTTGGCGCTTGGGGTTGGCCTTGGCGGTAATGGTACTCACCTTGGGGCGACAGCCAATATCATCGCCGTCAGTGAATCTGAGAAGAGTGGCATGCCAGAGGCCAGAATTACTCCGGTAGTGTGGATGCGCAAAGGCATTCCAGTGATGTTTCTCGGTCTGATTCTTTCCAGTCTGGTCTATGGGCTGTTTTTTGGTCTTTTCACCACAGCTTAAGGCTCATTATTAACCCGGCCATTAATAGCAGTGCAATACGCGACATGAATTTGTCGACCTGCTGAGGTAACTCAGCAGCGTTGCCACAAGCGCACACTTCACGCTGCCCAACTGATCTTTTTAGGTTGAATCAGCTTATCCTTGAATAATCCCCCAATTTCCTCGTCTGTTTAAATGGAAGATAAATCTTGATTGTTTTGCTTGGTATTTCTATAGCTTAAGTAACGTTGAGCACTATCGAGTTGTGGTAGTGACAAAGTGAGATCTACCCGAACAGGGCACAAGCAATTAATAGAGGTGCCCTTGACTAACATTAAATCTGGGAATGAGCGACAAATTCGCTATCTCTTGTAGAACGAGGTAATTCCAGAAAAACAGAGGCATACACCACTATGAATATCAGAACCACTATGGATCCAGTGACACTTCACGAGGTAAACAATCCCGAAGAGCATCCCTGTTTGTATGAAGGAGATGGTGAAAATGGGGTTGAGATCTATTTTGAGAGCGAAGAGACGAAAAAGATCTATATGGATATGGAGCTTGAGGACCACAAGATAGTTTGTGGAAATGATACGGATGACTACGTTGCTGAGGGATAAGTGATGATCTTAAGACGCATCTATTTGCTGGTGCCTTCCCGCACCCAAGCAGAAGAGGTTGTAAGAGACTTGATGCTGGAACGGATTAATCGACAACATATTCATACGGTTGCAAAGCCGGATATAGACATTGAGGGACTACCAGAGGCGACAGTCAGACAGCGCAGTGGATTTGCTGCGCAACTTGAGAGTTGGTTCTGGGATATGAACCTGTTGATTTTTTTTGTTGCCTTTTTATTCCTGTTTTTCTCCCTTTGGACATCTGAGTGGTTGTTGATGCTTGGGTGCCTGGGGGTGATGGCGGTCACCCTGGCGCTGGGTTATAGCTTTGCCAGCAAGGTACACCAGGCCCATCTCAATGACTTTGAGGTCTGTCTGCGACATGGAGAGATCCTGCTGCTGATTGATGTTCCCCGTTGGCGGGTATCAGGGGTTGAGCGTGCTATTCGACAAAAACATCCCGAGGTTGATCTAGGTGGTGTTGGTTGGGGTATCGATGCACTGGGCATCTGATTTACCAACCAGAGGGTGACGCTTAGCGTCACCCGTTTTTTTTCAAAGTTGCTGATACTATTAACCCGGCGACCAAGTATGTCGTCTTCAGGCTTGAAACCCCTAACAATATGATTTTTAAAAAGTCAGGCCGAAGTGCGTCTGCCTGCAGGCTGCGTTATCAAAACTTGCTGTAGGAGTGCTACAGCGGCGTTTTGATGCCTTGCCGCAGGCAGGCACACTTCGGCTGAAGAGAACATACTTAGTCGCCGGATTAAAAAACCAGACTAGAAGTGCTGTTTACTCCTCTGAGTGTTTAACAGGGTGCTCTTCTGCCATGTCAGAGCTTGTTCAGCCTTCGATGCCACTATGTCGCAACAGGGGCTCGATCTGAGGCTCTCTGCCCCGGAAAGCTATAAACAGATCCATCGCATCCTTTGATCCTCCCTGTTCCAGAACTTCCTCAAGGAATGACTGCCCTGCATTCTGGTTGAATATGCCTTCATCCTCGAATCTTGAAAAGGCATCGGCAGAGAGCACTTCAGCCCACTTGTAGCTGTAATATCCTGCGGCGTATCCACCAGCGAAGATGTGTGAGAAGCCGTGTGGAAACCTGTTCCAGGATGGGGGTGTGATTACCGAAACCTGTTGACGAACCTGCTCAAGTATCTCGTAAATTCGACCACCTTTGGACGGGTCATACTCCTGGTGGATGCGAAAGTCGAATAGTGAGAACTCCAATTGGCGAACCATCTGCATCGCTGACTGAAAATTTTTGGCGCCATGCATCCGTTGAAAAAGCTCATCCGGTATTGGCTCACCAGTGTCGACATGTCCTGAGATGAGGTTGAGCGCCTCTTTCTCCCAACACCAGTTCTCCATGAACTGACTGGGTAGTTCTACGGCATCCCAAGCAACGCCATTGATTCCTGCAACTGAGGGATAGTCGATACGGGTCAGCATATGGTGCAGACCATGACCGAACTCATGAAACAGGGTCAGTACCTCGTCATGGGTAAACAGTGCCGGTTGGTCACCAACTGGGGGTGAAAAGTTGCAGGTCAGGTAGGCAACAGGGATCTGATCCATGGTGTCGCTGAAGAAACGGGTTGCACAATCATCCATCCAGGCGCCACCTCGTTTTTTGGGGCGGGCATACAGATCGAGATAGAACTGTCCCCGGAGTTGATTCTGCCGATCCCTGATCTCGTAGAAGCGGACGTCGGGGTGCCAGGTATCGACATTTTCAACTGCCTGGATGTGGATGCCGTAGAGGCGCTCCACTACAGCAAACATACCAGGCACCACCCGTGTTTCAGGAAAATAGGGCTTTAGCTCTTCCTGGCTGATGTTGTGGCGGTGCTGGCGAAGTTTTTCTGAGTAGTAACCGATATCCCAGGCTTCTAATTTCTCAACGCCGTAAGTCTCTTTGGCGAATTGAGTCAGCTGAGTGAGTTCCGCTTCCGCCTGGGGTCTGGAGCGGCGAGCCAGATCAGTCAGAAAGGCCACCACTTCGTCTGTTCGACGGGCCATTTTGCGCGCCAGCGATCGCTCGGCATAGTTGTCGAAGCCAAGTAGCTGGGCCTGTTCGTGGCGTAACTCAAGGATCTGGTCCATCACCTCGGTGTTGTCCCACTCTCCGGCATGTGGGCCAGAATCTGATGCCCGGGTTGAGTAGGCTTCATAGGCTTCACGCCGCAGTTCCCGTTGATCTGCGTAGGTCATAACCGGGAAGTAAGAGGGAAATTCCAGAGTCAGCAGCCAGCCTTGCTGCTCCCTCTGTTCTGCAGTCTGCTTTGCCAGAGCCATTGCGGATTCGGGGAGTCCAGCCAATTGTTCTGGATCGGTAATGAGTTTGCTCCAGGCATTGGTTGCATCGAGCAGGTTCTCTTCAAACTTGGTAGTCAACTTGGAGAGCGTCTGGGTGATCTCTTTGTAGCGCTGTTTTTTCTCTTCGGCTAGATCAACCCCCGAAAGACGAAACTCCAATAGTGCATTCTCCAGCATCTTTCTCTGAGCGCTATCCAGATCGGCTTGCTCTGCCACCTGTTTATAGGCGTCACACAGCTGGCTGTTTTGTCCTACCTCTGTTGCATATTCGCTGAGCTTGGGCAGGCAGGCATTATAGACCTCGCGCAGGGGCTCACTATTGACTACAGAGTTCATATGGCTGACAGGAGACCAGGCCCGGCTGAGCCTGTCTTCGGCGATTTCCAGCGGTTCAATGAATGTTTTCCAGGTAGGGTTAGGGATTGTGTTGAGCAATCGCTCCATGGTTTCACGGTTTTCCTGCAAAAGCGTGTCGATAGCCGCTTCCACCATATCGGGCTTAATTCGACTGAAGGCGGGAAGTCCGGGCATCTCTAACAGGGCGTTTGTCATGATTGGGTTTCCTGGATTGTTGTTATCTAATCTGTTTAATCAGCTATTGATCAATTCAGAGGTTGATTAAGGTTTGAGCAATTTAAATGGTAATTCTGCATGCCTATCTCAAGCAGATGGGGGCAGAAGGTGGGAAAATAAAGAGAGCATCTTATTGATCCCTTCTACTCCTCTTCCATGAGGTTTTTTACAAAGTCTCTGATGTGCTGTTGATCAGTTGAATTAACTCAGCTCATTTCGCCAGCATGGCTAATAAGGTGGAGGGTTAATGGTTGCTACCTACCGACTTATTGTTTCTCATCGCCTCCAATACTTTGTCCACTGGATTGGGCTTGCCGTGCTGAAGATTGCAGAGTAAATCGTCATACAGTGCTGCACGGTAGTCAGTGGACTCATCCTTGGGGATCGCCTCCCAGATCATACCCGGAGCAGGGCTGAGGCTGTCCCGGTCCCCATAGGCGTAAACTTTATAGAGACGCTCCCCGCATCGAAATCCCTCGTAGGAACTGTTGGATGCACCAGACTGAGAGCGGATAACCAGAGTGAAACGTATCGCGCCATCAGCGTCATGCTGAATGGAACCGCGCTCTAGAAAGTAGCGAAATCGAGTTTCGTTTGCCGCAACTCTAAACTCCTCAAGGTCATCAGGGTTAATATTTTGAGGTACCTGAACCTCATTCTCGAGCCATTTCTTCTCTGGTTCGTCATATTCCGGATCGGGCAAAGGGTCATCCAATAGGATGTCCCGTGCCATGAGCGGGGTGGTCAACAAAGCTGTCGCAAGCAGCAACCATATGTATTTCAGGGCCATCAACACTTTTCCTGTAGAGATTTTTAGGGAATTCAGATCTGTATTTTCCCACCTTAAGGGCTTGTGGGCTAGGGATGGTTAAACCAACCTTACTGTGATAAACCAAGCTGTTCCTGTGCCTACAATGAAAAATGCCGCTAGAGTGAAAAATGAGTAATAGCGGAATCTTCTCACCAGATCAAACTCCTCTTTGGTGGAGATCAGCAGAGGGCGTCGATTTGACCCGGTAGAGCTTAGGGTGTGTATGGGCTGCTGATCTTCTTGCATCTGTTCCCTGGTGATCTCCCCTTTGGCGGCCTGGCGAGCCGATTCCCACTCATTGAGGTCGATTTGTCCATCTCTATTCCGGTCGAAACGCTCCAGCAGGCTGGCATGGTCGCTTTTCCACTGGCGCAGACGATCCTTGAGCATATCGTCACGCATCGCTTTTCTATCAATCTCCCCTAGAGAACTGAATAGACCTATGGCATACAGTGGGTCACCAGGCAAGATCATCTCTTCGGTATAACGATAATCTCCATCGAAGGTGGTATTGACTGAAATCTGCAGCCCGAAACGGTTGAAATGGCTATGGGTTGTGCCGGCCCCCCTGTCCGGCCCGGCGCTGGGTGTTGCATTGGGGCCGTACCAGATGCTGCGTTCACTTGGCGTGATGCTGGCACCTTCCGGGTCGAGTATGCATTCGCCTGTAGCATCCCGAATCAGGAACAGAGCGTTACTCTTTTCAGAGCGTATGTTGCGCCACCCCTTGTCACTCTTTCGCTCTATCTTGTAGCGCCACCAGCAACAATTACTTGCGCTAAGGGGTGAAATGACCGGCTCACCCCGCATCATATCGGCTTCACCGATCAGCTCAACATAGCCCTGGGGGGCTGAGCGTATACGCGAGGTTGGCGTATCCTCGATCAGGCGGGCTCTGTGGAGGTGGTAGAATGAAAAATAGAGCGCTGCTAAAGAGAGGAGTGTCAGCAAGGCGCTCCAGAGTAGAAAAGCGCCTGTCCCCATATTGATAATGTCTTGAATCAACTAAATAACTTTTCCATGTTTACATCAGTTTTCTCAGCTTCATCAAACTCCAGGAAGACCGCAGGCTTGAAGGAGAAGCGGTTGGCAAGAATGACATCGGGAAATTGCTCAATGCGTACATTGTTGCTGTTTACACTGTCATTATAAAACTCACGTCGATCTGCGATACTGTTTTCCAGGCCGGTGATTCGACTCTGTAGATGTAAAAAGGTCTCGTTGGCCTTCAGATCCGGATAGTTCTCAGCGACTGCGAACAGATTCCCCAGACCGAGCCGGAGTTGCCCTTCAGCTGCTCCGATAGCGCCCACATCGCCTTGCCTCATGGCGTTATTGACTGCAGCTCTGGCATTCATCACCTTCTCAAGGGTCTCCTGCTCGAATTTCATGTATTGTTTACAGGTTTCGACCAGTTTGGGCAGTTCATCGTGGCGCTGTTTCAACAACACATCGATATTGGCCCAGGCTTTTGTGACATCATGTTTCAGGCGTACCAGGTTGTTGTATATCATGATGCCGTATATCAGGATAACTACGGCAGCCCCAATTATTACAAAGAGTACAATTTCCATCGATTCAGGAACCTCTAAAAGCTATGAACAACATTCGCCCATTTGAATCCCATCAACCCGAAGTCGCAGATGACGCCTGGGTGGATGACACAGCTGTGATTATCGGCGATGTCCATATTGCTCCACAAGTCTCCATTTGGCCAATGAGTGTGATCAGGGGAGATGTGCATAAAATCGAAATAGGCGCCAGAAGCAACATCCAGGATGGTTCTGTAATGCATGTCTCGCATGACAGTTATTATCTGCCTGGCGGTCGGCCATTGACCATAGGTGAGGGGGTGACTGTGGGGCATAAAGTATTGTTGCATGGGTGTGAGATCGCCAGTAATTGCTTCATTGGCATGGATTCGACCATTCTTGATGGCGCGATCCTGGAGGAGGGGGTAATGCTGGGCGCCGGATCTCTGGTGCCGCAAGGGCGCACGCTGGAGGGAGGGTACCTCTGGTTGGGGCGGCCGGCACGACGGGTCAGAGTATTGACTGAGAAGGAAAAAGAGATAATCAGCTACACTGCAGAACACTATGTGCGATTGGCAGAGCGGCATCGTGGGTAAGTCTAAGTGGTATAGCAGTTATCAAGTTCAGGTTACAGAAGTGGTAAGAGAGTACGAAAAGAGATAATTACAGGAGTGGGAGGCTTAGGAAATTGTGAGGGACGATAATACTTATCCCGTTAGATAGGTGTATGCCCACTAGCAACTGTCTATTGCTGGGTTTAGGCCCTTATGGGGCACAGCAAATCCTGTTGCGTCCTGCTCTTTTTGCCCTGTATAACGCCTTGTCAGCTCGTGTAAACAGGGTGGCATCACTTTCATCTGGTGTGAGTTCAGCAATGCCGCATGAGATGGTTGCGTTCACTTTGTCACACTCTAATTCAAAATTACATTGTGCTATCTCTTGGCGGAGATGATCAGCCAATTCTATGGCGCTCTCCTTACTGCAGTCTGATAACAGTACGGCGAACTCCTCACCGCCGATGCGAGCGACGAAATCTGATAGACGCAAGCGCTGGCTGATCTTGTTTGCAATACAGGAAATTACCCGATCACCCATCCAGTGACCATACTGGTCATTGATCGACTTGAAGTGGTCTATATCCCAGATAAGCAGACAAAGCTTTTTGTTTTCTCGAATACAGCGTGCCCTGTCTTGCGGCAGACGAGTTTGATAGGCACGACGATTGGGTATGCCGGTCAGAGCATCAATATTGGCTTGCTGACGCTCTCTGTGCAGGTCCTGGCGGAGCATTGAGACCTCTGTTTCCAAATGTGTTACACGCTCTCGAAGCTGGCTGATCTCTGAATCGATGTGGATTGTATCCTGGCTTGGATTCCTGGGTTGGGAGTCTGGGCACTGCACTGGTTCATGGGTTCCGTTTTTATTCAACTGAGTGGCATGCAACATGAGATTATCCCTATTTAAGATTTTTGATTTCGTAGTTCCATGCTCATAATCCTATGAGGTGAAAATGGAGAAATGTTGTGAAGATTGAGGAGAAAATGTGAATTTAGGTCAGCGGTGTAGAAAGCTTGAAGAGTCTCATAGATACTTTTTCTTATGAGAATCGGCATAACAGGCAAAATGGTCCTGATACTCCTGGCTACCAGTATCCTCCTGGTTGGCGCCATGGCCATAGCGATGCAGTGGAGCTTTCAGAAGGGTTTTCTCGACTATTTGACCGAAGCAGAACTATCGAGGCTGGACGACACAGTAGTTAAGCTCTCCAATGCCTATCGTCGAGAAGGGTCCTGGGAGTTTATACGGGGACGCCACCGAGTGTGGGTAAAGTTTTTGCCACACCAACTGGATGATCAAGCCAGTCTGTTGTCTGTGCCGCCTCCACCACTACTCAACGGTGGAAGAGCGCCCATGCCTGCAGAGGCACGACCATCGATACCACGGCAGTTTAACAGGCGCACACTACCACTTCCGCCAGGTGATCGTTCTGGTCTGAGTACCCGTCTCAGCTTACTGGATGAGTTTAGAGATAATCTGATCGGGCCACCTGATAACTCGGGTAAAGCGTTTGTTCGTCCGATAGAGCTTGATGGCGAAGTGGTTGGCTGGTTGAGTCTGACTCCGCAGCTCATTCCGAGTTCAGATCTGGACAAAAGCTTCAGGGATGAACAACTTAATGCGATCTATCCGATTGCTGTGGGTGCGTTGCTGTTAGCGCTGATTATGGGTATTCCTCTTGGTCGCTACCTATTGATCCCTGTAAAGGATGTGGCCATGGGGGTACATGCCCTTGCTAAAGGTCGCTTCGAAACTCAGCTCAAACCCAGAAGTAAGGATGAGCTGGGTCAACTGGTGCTCGATTTCAACGTACTGGCTGAAGCGCTACAGCGTAACGAATTACTGCGCCGGCAGGGTATGGCGGATATTTCCCATGAGTTACGCACACCGCTTGCTCTGCTGCGGGGTGAGGTCGAGGCAATGCAGGATGGTATCCGCCCCGCTGATCAGGCCCAGCTCACTAAACTGCATGACACGATTATGCAGTTCAATCGCATGGTGGATGACCTCTACGACCTTGCGCTGACCGATGCGGGCGCCTTGAATTATCGTAAGGAGGCTTTGAATCTGGGTGATGTGTTGCGCGACTCATCTGTTTCAGCCGAGCATCAGATAGAGCAGAATAACCTTAGTCTGAATTGTGAGATTCCACAGAGATTGAATGTTTTTGGTGATGCCAGACGCCTGCGGCAGGTGGTGGACAATCTGCTCAAGAACAGTCGGCGCTATACTGATCCTGGAGGGGTGATTAACCTCACCGCGTGGCAGGTATCCAAAAAGGTCTATTTTAAGGTTGAAGATAGTACCCCTGGAGTGGATAACGACACCCTGAGTCGATTATTCGACCGCTTCTATCGGGCTGAAGGATCGAGAAACCGAGCAGGTGGTGGCGCAGGTTTGGGGCTGGCGATCTGTCGCAATATCATTGATGCTCACCAGGGTGTTATCAGCGCTAAACCCTCGCCTTTGGGTGGGCTGCAGATAGTAGTAAGCCTGCCACAGGCCTGAATAGCGTATAAAGGCTGGTGATGATTGTGTTGATAGGTTCCTCCCCCTTCACCTTGTACGGCTAATACTTTTCATGACTCAATCCACACTCGACATGAGAAACCAAGTAAGATTAACCAGATAACATGAAAGCAGTTGTGAAAAATATTCGGGTAGAGCAGGCAAGCATGAGTAGACCGAAACAGATACTGATTGTTGAGGATGAGGTGGGGCTCGCCGAACTGCTGCGTGACTACCTCAAAGATGCTGGTTACGAAACGCAAATGCTTCATGAAGGCACGGGTGTGGTGTCATGGGTAAATGATCATTCACCTGATCTGATCCTGCTTGATCTGATGTTGCCAGGGATGAATGGCCTGGATATCTGCAAAGAGATACGTGTTTATTCCAATGTGCCCATTATCATTACCACCGCGAGAGTCGAGGAGATAGATCGTCTGCTGGGCCTGGAACTGGGCGCCGACGACTATGTCTGCAAGCCCTATAGTCCGAGAGAGGTCGTGGCCCGTGTTAAAACCGTACTGCGCCGGGTAGTCCCTGTTACCGCAGAATCTCCCGCCTCCCATGCCGGGATTGTGCTTGACGAGGCGCGCTTCCAGGTAATGATTCTTGATCAGCCAATGGAGCTGACCCCAGTTGAGTTCCGCCTGCTGAAGACCATGCTGGCGCAGCCGGGCAGGGTGTTCTCAAGGTCGCATCTGATGGATAACCTCTACACTGATCAACGTGTGGTCAGTGACCGTACGGTAGATACCCACATCAAGAATCTGCGCAAGAAGCTGGAGGCTCAGCTTCCTGATCAGGAGATCATTTTCTCGATCTATGGGGTTGGCTATAAGCTGGAGTTGCCTCACTGAAACCGCGGGTCAAAAGGGGGCGCGCCAGGAGGCGGCCCTTTCGGGGCTTCATCCTCAGTAAGGTAGCCATCGTTATTTGTGTCGTGGAAACCGAAGCGATCCTTGGGGCCATCAAACTCACTTCGAGAGACACGTCCATCTCTGTCCCGATCGAGCCGTTCAACAAATCCTGTGGTAAAAGCTCTATTGAGTCTATTATCTGAGCCTGGTTGATGTTCCCTTGGATTGGGTTGATTTTGGCGGCTGGATTGGTTGCGATCCTGCGACCTGACATTAGTGGGTGCAAGCGGTGCTTCATCTGCGGTTAGATAGCCATCACCACTGGTGTCATGGAAGTCGAAGCGATCTGCGGGGCCATCAAACTCTTTTCGAGATACACGTCCGTCACCATCTTTGTCGAGACGTTGCACAAAGTGATGGGAGAAATCTAGTGGTGCGTTTTGGTCAAGCCGAGGCTGCTCCTCGCTGCTTTCCTGGTCAAAATCCTGTGATCTTTCCCCGGCAAGTATCACCCGATAGGGATAGGCGTCGTAATCGATATCACTGGCAGCTTCTGCTTGTTGTGTTGCCCCCTGCCGCACCACCCTTACATAGTTGTTGACACGGACAGCATCACCTTGCGGGCCTCTGCCCATCCTCGCCTTGCCTGTTTTCGGGTCACTGCGCTGGGCGCCAGCGCCATGAACATCCATGATCCGGCCTTGCATTCTTCCCAGGGCCTGACCAAAGGCGATATAGACTGCGTTGCTGCCGGGTCGTACACCGTCCAGGTGAGTGGTGGAGGTCCAGTAGGAGGGGTAGTCCTTTTCTCCTGCCTCATTGATGATCGATGTTGTTTTGAAAAGTGGGTTGATAGCGGCTGATTTGCTGGTGTCTGGGGAGCGAGAATAATCCACGATATAGTGCAGTTCCTTGGTGTTGGGAAGACGCCAGTCGTTGTGTCCTGCCAGCTTGAGGTTCTCAGCGTAGCTCAATGCCTCCTGCCAGTTCATACCCTCCGCACTATCCATTCGGGACCATTGAAGCCCTGTGGTTTGGTCGGTGATTGTGCCATCACCATTATCGTTAAAGCGGTTGATTCCATAAGGTGTGCCTCGAACATAGCGCACATAGAATTTCTTGCGTTCCCAGTGAGAGCCGAGTTGCTTGTAACCATAACCTTTGATGCGTCCATCGGCGAAATTGACCCCGAAAACTGTCTCCATATTATCCATGGTGGTAGAGACATACTGGGTGGTCGATAACCATTGTGCATCGATATATCGCTCCCCTTGTAAGCCATAAAGAAAGTCGAAGTAGTCGGTGTTGATAAAAGGGATGGCATCAGATGGAGCAACGTCCATACTATTTTTTTTGTCGGGTGTTCCGGTATAGCCTCGGAAATCGATTAGTGAATAGAGTTCCTTGATAGTGGGTAGACGCCAGTCTTTATGCCCACCGAGGCTCATTTGCATAGCCTTATTTTTCGCCTCTTCCAGGCCGAGCTTTATAGGAGAAACCCCTTTTGACCACTGTAGTCCAGTATTCAGGTCGGTGACGGTGCCGTCCCTGTTGTCACGATATGCCGGTGGATGGCTCTGGTATTGCGCATCCTGACCAAAGAAGGGTTGCCCAAGTGTAGGGCAGCGTATGGCCCTGGCCTGGTTGTAACAGCGGATTTGCCCTGTATCTGGAATCTGTACAGCAGATCTTGCCTCCTGTGCCGGTAAGGCCAGGATGAGTGTCAAAAGAGTGGTAACGGGTAGAAGCCGGTTTAGTGAACAAGTGCTCATATGTTTACTCGATTGTTAATGCAACCAGGAACTTGCCAATGATAATGAATTATCTCCGAGGAAAGCTCATTAAATGTGACTTATAGGAAAGTTTAGTGAATAACTGTGGAGCGACTATGGTGAAAATATGAAGATACTCAGGAGCTGTTGTTCCAGCACTATGTTCACACTATTCACTATTAACCCGGCGACTAAGTATGTTGTCTTCAGCCGAAGTGTGCCTGCCTTCGAGCCGCGCCCCGAAGGAAGTGCCTTTGGGGTGCGCCTTGATCAAGGGCAGGCTTGAAACCCTGAAGACGACATACTTAGTCGCCGGGTTAATATAAGTGCAGAGAATCTTCACGTTTCCTCCATGATTCCTCCACTTTGTTTGGCTTAAATTGAAGGTAGCTCTGAATAAGTCAATCACCGACAAAATATTTAAGCTCGACCTATTCAGGATGAGAGTCTCAAGTTAACCTGTTGTGGAGAGTGTCATGTCAATTTTTAAAATAGTGTGTGTGGCAGGGATCTCGCTTTGCCTTGTGCTGACGGGGTGTGGAGGTGGTGGTTCAGGCGATAGTAGCGAAGATATCATTGATAGCGGTGATGGTACTGACACTAGTGGAGATGAAGAGACCGATAGCAGTGGTGATGATACTGATGGCAGTGATGGTAATGTATTGTACTACAGTATTGGCGGTACGGTTTCCGGTTTGATTGGTAGTGGCTTGGTTTTGCAGAACAATACAGGTGATGATCTCTCCATCGATAGTGATGGAGATTTTACATTCAGCACAACCTTGGCTGATGAGACTGTTTATGAGATATCTGTTGCGACTCAACCCAGTTTTCCGAACGGATATTGCAATATCTTAAATGGCAGCGGCACACTGTCTGGAAATGCGATCACCAACATTGAGATAATTTGTACCGGAGGACGTTACACGATTGTCGATACCAATCAAAGCCTGTGTTATGACTCCTCGACTGGTGTAGAGACGGTCTGCTCTGGAGTCGGTTATGATGCTGACTACAGTGGTCACCAGCCAGACTACACTTTGAGTGAGGACGGTAACAGTGTATTTGATCATGTTACCGGATTGATCTGGACTCAGAGCGCCGATCTGGATGGGAGTGGCGTGATTGATGTGGATGATAAGTTGACCCAACCTGAGGCGGCTAGCTACTGTTCTGGGCTGACTGAAGGTGGTTACGAGTGGCGCTTACCGTCGATTAAAGAGCTCTATTCATTGATGGACTTCACCGGTGGTGATCCCAGTGCCTATACAGGTAGCGACACATCCCGGTTAATCCCATTTATCGATAACACTATCTTCGCGCCGGGATTTGGTGATACCAGTGCTGGTGAGCGCATCATTGATGGCCAATACGCAACAACTACAATTTATCTCTCACCCGAAGGTACAATGGGAGGCAATGACACTATGTTTGGTGTCAATTTTGTGGATGGCCGGATTAAGGGCTACCCGTATAACTTCCCAAGTAACAATTCTAAGACTTTTTATCTGTTCTGTGTGAGTGGTAACGATCATTACGGCATCAACGATTTTGTCGATAACAGTGATGGTACAATCAGTGATAACGCAACTGGTCTGATGTGGGAGACGAATGACTATCGATCTTCAAATTTTGAGGATGCGATCAACTATTGCGAATCGAACACTACGGCTGGTTGGAGTGATTGGCGTCTGCCTGACATCAAGGAGCTACAGAGTATCGTCGACTATGAGCTTGCTCCAGATTACAGCGGAAGCGCCGCCATAGATCCTCTATTCAATGCTACTTCATTTACAAACGAAGGCGGTGAGGAGGATTGGGGTGCCTATTGGGCATCTACTACCCATGCTACCTCTGAGGGGATGGGTTTTTCCGCAACCTATCTCTCCTTTGGACGGTCTCTTGGTTACTTCAATAGTGAGGTTGTTGATGTACATGGTGCGGGGGCTCAGCGAAGTAACCACAAGTCAGATATCACTTTTCAAGCTGACGGTAGTGCCAATGAGGGGTTTGGTACTTTTTATTATCATGGGCCTCAGGGTGACATTTTACGGCTTGATAATATGGTCAGGTGTGTGCGAATACCTTAGATCGTATATGAATCGATATGGGCTGGGGTGACTCAGTCGATATCGATCAAAGGAGTTTAGGGTGGTAGGTACAAACTAGTGAAATCTTGCTAAACTCTGACCGTAAGCCCTCTACGACCCGGTCTTATGATACCTCTACTCGACTTATCTGCTTTTATCTGGTTTATGATCTGCTGGGTAAGTTATACCCGCTATGCCGACCTGCAGGCTCGTGACAATCTTACCCTGATGAGTGTCATGCATGGCTACCGTTTGCAGTGGATGCATGAAATGTTGAAAAGGGATGTACGGATCGTTGATTCAAATATTGTTTTGATCCTTGCAAGAAGCGCGACTTTTCTTGCATCTACAACTATTTTTATCCTGGCTGGGCTTATCGCCATATTAGGGACGATGGATACGGCCATTGAGATAATAGGTGAATTACGCTACGCGGTTCAGAGTTCGCGAGAGATATGGGAGCTGAAGCTGATTGTTCTGCTACTTATTTTTATCTACGCTTTTTTTAAGTTTACCTGGTCAATGCGTCACTTCAACTATCTCTCCATTATGATCGGTGCTGCACCCAGCAGTGATGCACTACCGGAATGGAGTGATACCTTTGCTGAACGAGCTGCCAAGGTAAGTTCAAAGGCGAGCAATACTTTTAACCGTGGTCTTCGTGCTTACTACTTTGGTTTGGCTTTTCTGAGTTGGTTCATACATCCGCTTGTTTTTATTCTTGCTACTCTACTTGTGGTCGGGGTTTTATATCGTCGTGAATTTAAATCAGGGATGCTGCGCGAGTTGGGAGATCCGAAAGATTTTTGCTAGTCGTATCAGCTACGGTGATAGTTAATGATCTGCGGAAGCTTGCAGGCTGTTTTGTGAATTTCCAGCGCGATTTGGAGGGGCAGAGCCCCACCCCACCTTTCCGTATAAACGTAGGGTGGGGCCCTGCCCCACCAGCTTCACTAGAAAGAAAAGTGGCGCTTCTAAGAATTTAAGTGGATTTCTACCAGACACTACCCTGTGTGTCGTAATATTTATGGTCTGAATACTACGTAGTTACAGGTTGATATTCTATTGCTGAGTATCGCCGGTAATCAGGATATGTTAAATGCTGTTCAAATATATTTATTAACAAGATCATTCCAAAATTTTATATTAAAAATTCCATAATCTGAGCTGGTTCACAAGATGTAAGAAACAATAGGGTCGGCAGCTTGAATATCCATTACGATTTGCTGGCTGCCACTGGGTAACCCGTGATTGTTCCTGATTCGTGTTTAATTGGCGAAATATCAACTGAGTTTTCTGAGATGAGTATGCGTCTGATATTTTCAAGACGGATCAGTGGCTGTTATTCGTTAACCTTTTAAAGCGTCAGGTAGCCTGTTTAATGATTGTGAAACATTTCAATATAGAGGTGACTGATCAGTGAGTTCAGATTCACAGACTGCTTATAGTGCAGACGGTAATGTCGAATTGAAGGCAGGATCATTTACACTACTCAAGCTGACGATGTCAGAACTGAATATTGAAGCTATAGATGAGCTGTTATCGGATCGTATCGCAAAAGCGCCGAATTTTTTTCGAAATACACCCATTGTGATAGACCTCAAGTCATCATCTGATGGTGCAAATATAGATAATCTTGCAGTAGCCATAGGTGCGATCCGTGGTTATGGCATGGTTCCTGTTGGTGTTCGTGGTGGTTCTAAAGCCTTTCATGAACAGGCCAGTCTGTTGGAGTTGGCGGTTTTTTCTGAGAAGCGCCGAACTTCTGCCACTTCTCCTGCCAAGTCGACAGCAACTAAGGTGCATAGATCACTTCCTGCAAAAATTGTTGACTCGCCTGTGCGATCTGGGCAGCGTGTCTATGCCCAGGATAGTGATCTGGTTTTACTGGCGCCGGTGAGTAGTGGGGCTGAGGTGGTGGCAGACGGGCATGTCCATGCCTATGCGCCGATTCGGGGTCGGGTGCTTGCAGGTGTCAAAGGGGATAAAAGCGCCTCTATTTTCTGTAAAGATTTAAGGGCTGAGCTGGTGTCAATTGCTGGGCGTTATAAAGTAAGTGATGATCTGTCTCCAAGGCATATGGGGCATTTTGTCTCTGTCTCTCTTCGTGGAGATGCATTTGTATTCAAAGAGATCTGATTGTTTTCTGTGCAAGTTCAAAATGATTATTCGAATCATTATTTTAGAGAATCTTAGGAGTGATTAATTGGCCAGAATTATCGTAGTCACGTCCGGTAAGGGCGGTGTAGGTAAGACGACAACTGCTGCTGCATTGGCTATGGGTCTTGCAGAGAAGGGGCATAGAACCGTAGTTATCGATTTCGATGTTGGTTTGCGGAATTTGGATTTAATAATGGGATGCGAAAGACGGGTTGTCTATGATTTTGTCAATGTCATTCAAGGGGAGGCTCGTCTAAAGCAGACGCTGATCAAGGATAAGCGTAACGATAACCTGTTTATACTGCCTGCATCTCAAACCCGTGATAAAGAAGCCTTAACAAAAGAGGGTGTAGGAAAAGTACTGGATGAACTGTCGGGTGATTTTGATTTCATTATCTGTGATTCGCCAGCAGGTATCGAGATAGGCGCTACTATGGCGATGTACTATGCGGATGACGCGTTTGTTGTAACCAACCCTGAGGTTTCTTCAGTCCGTGACTCAGATCGTATGATTGGAATTCTCTCTAGTAAATCGAGGCGGGCCGAAGAGGATCGAGAACCGATTCGGGAATACCTTTTACTGACCCGTTACTCCCCTGAGCGAGTTCAGCGCGGAGAGATGCTTAGTGTGGAAGATGTTCAGGATATTCTATCCCTCAACCTGATTGGTGTGATACCTGAATCTCAGGCAGTACTTAACGCCTCGAACTCGGGGGTACCGGTTATCATGGATAATGAAAGTACAGCAGGGCAGGCATACAGTGATGTGGTTGCGCGGTATCTCGGTGAACAGTTACCTCACCGGTTTTTGGATATCGAGAAGAAGGGTCTGTTGGGCAGGTTGTTTGGGGGTTAATGGCAATGGGTTTGCTGAACTACTTTAAATCAAAAAAGAGCACCAACTCAGCATCTGTTGCAAGAGAGCGATTGCAGATTTTGGTGGCTCATGACCGGGCTGGACGAGATGCGCCGTCATACCTGCCTCAGTTACAACGGGATATCCTCAAGGTGCTACGTAAATATGTTGCAGTTGAGCCAGGTGCGGTTAATGTTAATGTCGAGCACGATGAGCATCATGAGATACTTGAACTTAATATAGTTCTACCTGAAGGAGAGCGAAAGACAGGATAGGCATAGTTACTCTTTGGTACTATGCCCAGCCTTATCTTTCTGTCTGCCATCCGTTAACTTTTAATCATTATCTTGTTAACGGTTAATCTTTTCTGGCTTCTCTTGATGCATGCAGGTTGTATCAACGTGTGATTATTCGAGTAGATCTCCTGGTGTGGCTGGCAGCCTTGGCATGGTCTGTATAGGGAACTCTCCATTTAAGGTCTCTAAGAAGGCGACGATCTCTTGAACGTCACTATCTGAAAGATCTTTATCAAGTTGCGTTTTACCCATTACCCTTACCGCTTCATTAATTGATTTGACAGTCCCGCTGTGCATATATGGCGCGGTGTAGCGTAAATTCCGCAATGTTGGTACTCGCCACATGTTCTTGTCCGCAATATTTCCAGTAACATTCATGCGGCCAGTGTCATTCATTAATCCATACTTGGTAACATATGAGTTGTTGGTAAAGATCGGAAACTTTTGAAAGAAGCCTTCTCCAGCAGGTAGTGAAGGGCCATTGAAGTTTGCCCCTGAATGGCAACCAGTACAACCCGTGCTGGCGAAAGTCTTCATGCCACGGATCTGTTGTTCATTCATCGCCTTGCCATCACCCCGTACATATTTGTCATAGGAACTGTTAGGTGTGATTAATGTTCTTTCATAGGCGGCAATTGCTTTGGCGATATTGTCAATTGTAATATTATCGCCTGCGCCAAAAACATCATTAAAGTGCGTTTTGTATCCAGGTATTTTGGCAATTCTATCAGCAACTGCATCGAGATCAGACATGCCCATCTCGATGGGATTGGCAGGGGGGCCTTTGGCCTGGTCTTCCAGGCTGGTAGCTCTGCCATCCCAGAATTGAACAGAGTGGAAGGCTGCGTTCCAGACAGATGGGGCGTTTCGTCCACCTGCCTGACCATGCACCCCAATCGATGTGGTGCGGTGATCATCACCACCCTCCATGACATTATGACAGGAGAAGCAGGATACTGTGCCATTGGATGAGAGTCGTGGATCAAAAAAGAGCATCTTACCCAGTTCGACTTTTTCTGGTGTGGTTGGATTGTCTGGCGGTGAAGTTGCTGTTTCCGGTAGCGCCTGCCACTGCTGCGCTATTGCTGAACTGCTGATAAGCAATAAGATTAAGTAAGCTGGGTATCGTTGTTTTGAGTTAAACATGTCGAAGCCTCCAATGCGTCATATCATATTAACTTTTTCACGCTAATAGCCCTGAAGTGTTAAATTCGAATAGGGCTGATAGTAATAGTTAACCTGTCAAGCTGAAATGAAGCTGAAAAAATATTGTTTAATTAATAAATCCTCAAGTCCAATAGATGGTTGCCGATGCCCAATTCAGGCAATTGGAAAAGGATAGAGGCAGTTCGTCTGATTTATAGATTCTATTTATGCTTGCTCGAGGCTAGGTAAGTGAGCCACTTTTGGGCCAATTTGAATGCTGCTTGGCGGGTGCCTTTCATCCGTTATGGCTTGATTGTGTCTGTTGCCGCTGTATTGGCATTTCCAATACTCTCTTCGCACTATCTACAGCCTAAGTTTTCTGATTTATTGATCTCAGTTGTTGAGCGTAATGCAAAGTTATCCGCGGGGCACATGAGCAGTATGCTCGGTCTGTTGGAGCAGCCTGTCAGCTCCAGGAATGTTGACCATGAATTTAGGCATCATATATCGATGTTGGAGAAAGATTATGCGCTATGGAAAGCCAAATTGTTTGACGCCTCAGGAGTGACAGTCTACTCAACGGATAGCAACGATATTGGTCAACAAAACATCTATACCTATTTTCACGAGAAAGTTGCAGTTGGTGAGGTCTATAGCAATCTTGTGAGTAAGCAGGCGAAAACCCTGGAAGGTCAAATCGTCCCTCGGGATGTAGTCGAAATCTATGTGCCTATTATGGATGGCGACGAATTTCTCGGTGCTTTCGAGCTCTACTACGACATAACAGAGGACAATCAGGCGCTGATTGCTCTGATTAGATATGGTACATCGCTAAGCCATGGTCTATCTCTGTCCATAATGATTTTACTGTTGATCATTGCGTTACGGGCAGGCTTTGATGTTCGAAGACGCCAGCAATTTCAGGATCAGCTGGCTGAAGAGGAGATGAAGTTGCGTACCATGACCGATTCAGCTCAGGATGCGATCATTTCAATTAATCACAATGGCGATGTCGAAAGCTGGAATCCAGCTGCGCAACGCATATTCGGCTACCAGGAAGAGAATATCATTGGGCAACCAATTCAACATTTGATCGGTACCCCTCAGCTGAATGAGGGGCAGGTCGGTGGATTGTCCGATTATATCAATAATGGAAAAGGTCGGGTTGTTGGTGCGGTTATTGAGCAGCTGGGGATTAGTAGGGATGGCAGTGAGTTTCCCCTGGAGATGTCGATTGCATCGATGCAGCTTCAGAATCATTGCCACTCAGTTTGTGTTATTCGAGATATCACAAGCAGAAAGCAGGCAGAGCAACAGCTGCGGCTCAGCCATCAGGTTATGGCATCGGCTACAGAGGGAATCATTATCACCGATAGTCATGAACAAATTGTATCTGTGAATAATGCCTTTACTGAGATTACCGGTTATACCTTTGAAGAGGTCAGCGGTAAACATCCAAGTCTACTGAAATCGGGTAAACACCCTGAGGATTTCTACCATAAAATGTGGTCAGAAATTCAAGATAAAGGCTCATGGCGGGGTGAGATCTGGAACAGACGTAAAGATGGTGCTGTTTATGTTGAGTGGCTGGGCATTAGTGCGGTTTATGATCAAAAGGGTGAGCTATCTCACTATGTCGGTATTTTTTCCGATATGACCCAGCGCAAACGTGAGGAGGCGGAACTGGAACGGCTTGCGTTTTATGATCCGTTGACGGGCCTTGCAAATCGGCTCTTGCTTCATGATCGACTGGAACAGTCCTGTAGTTATGCCAAGCGGAATGGTTCAATGGTCGCTGTTCTGTTTCTGGATCTCGATCGATTCAAAGCAGTTAATGATAGCTTTGGGCATGAAGTCGGTGATCAGTTACTGCAGGAGGTATCCAGGCGAATACAGGGAGTGGTTCGTGAAGGTGATACGGTAGCGCGTCTGGGGGGGGATGAGTTTGTCGTTGTATTGCGGGATTTAAAAGATAGCGATGGTGTTACTCTGGTTGCGGAAAAGATAGTCTACGCAATAGATCAGCCTATATATATTCAAGAGAATCACTGTGCGATTGAGGCCAGTATTGGTATTGCCCTCTATCCCAATCATCAAGAGGTCGATAGTTTACTTAAGCTTGCGGATCACGCAATGTACGAAGCTAAGCGAAACAGTAAAACTAAGATCTGTTTTGCTGACTTGGGTGATATTTCTGAATAGTAATTTCGATCACGACCAGATCGTTGTTTTCACGCCAAGCTGACAATTCATGAAATGGTCGAAACCTTGTATCAACGCCGCAATTGGGCAATCACTGGCGGGGTTTCCGGTAAGATGTCTCGCCAGAGCCGGAAGGATTCAGCAGCCTGTTCCACCAGCATGCCTAATCCATCCAATGAGCGGGCGGCATGATGGGCGCGCGCCCAAAGCTGAAAAGGTGTCGCCTGGTTACTGTAGAGCATGTCGTAACACCATCCCCCTTTGGCCAGTATATCATCGGGTATCCGGGGTACCTCTCCTGCAAGTCCAGCCGCAGTGCCGTTGATGATCAGATCGAATTGCATGCCTGCTATCTCTTCCAGGCCGCAGCCTGCGACCTGTCCATAGGGTGCCAGTCCACTGGCCAGTGAATAGGCTTTGCTGGCTGTACGGTTAGCAATAATGATGCGTTTCGGTTTCTCTTCCAGCAGTGGTCGCATTACCCCCCGAACAGCGCCACCGGCACCCAGCATCAGGATGCGTTTGTCAGCCAAACGAAAACCCTGGTTCACTGATAGATCACGGACCAGGCCAACCCCATCGGTGTTGTCACCCCGTAACAGATTGCTGTCCAGGCGAATCAAGGTGTTTACTGCACCCGCGGTATGGGCTCTGTCACTCAGTTCATCAGCCATTCGCCAGGCTTCTTCCTTAAACGGGACTGTGACATTCAATCCACGCCCTCCCTCGGCCAGAAAAGTGCGGACGTCAGCAGCGAAGTTCTGCTTGTCGCCCAGCAGGCGTTCATAGCTTATTGATTCTCCTGTCTGTCTGGCAAAAGCCGCATGTATGTCAGGTGACTTGCTATGCTCTATGGGATTGCCGATTACCGCGTATTTATCCATATGGGCTAGTCTTGTTGCAGCCAAAGGGCGGCCTGCTTTGCAAAGTAGGTGAGTATGCCATCACAGCCAGCCCGTTTAAGGCAGAGCAGAGATTCCATCACAACCGCTTGTTCGTCGAGCCAACCGTTCTGTGCCGCAGCCTTGAGCATGGCGTATTCGCCACTGACCTGATAGACAAATGTGGGTACCTGATAGGTCTCTTTGACCCGGCGCACGATATCCAGGTAGGGCATACCGGGTTTCACCATCACCATGTCAGCCCCTTCCTGAAGGTCGAGTCCTACTTCGTGCAAGGCCTCGTCACTGTTGGCAGGATCCATCTGGTAACTATATTTATTGCCGCCACCCAGGTTTGCAGCTGAGCCAACTGCATCACGGAAGGGGCCGTAGAAGCTGGAAGCGTATTTTGCTGCGTAGGAGAGAATCCTGGTGTGAATATGGCCATGCTCTTCAAGTGCTTCACGAATAGCACCGATTCTTCCATCCATCATATCTGACGGTGCCACCACATCAGCACCCGCATCAGCATGGGAAATAGCCTGCTTTACCAGAACCGCTTTGGTTTCATCATTCATCACATAGCCGGTGTCATCGATAAGGCCATCCTGACCATGGGTGGTGAATGGATCAAGGGCCACGTCGGTAATCACCCCAAGGTCGGGCAGAGCTGCTTTTAGCGCACGCACAGTTCGTTGGGCCAGTCCATCGGGATTGTAGGCTTCACAGGCATCTTCGCTTTTTGCGGAGAGCGGCGTGACAGGGAAGAGGGCCATAGCGGGAATGCCCAGGGCATGAATCTGTTTGGCCTCTTCCAGCAGCAGGTCGATGCTCATGCGCTCAACGCCAGGCATTGAAGGCACTTCCTCTCGCTGCTGCTCGCCTTCTAGAACAAACACCGGATAGATGAAGTCTGCTGGGGTCAAAATGTTTTCACGCATCAAGCGACGGGAGAAGTCATCGCGCCGCATACGTCTCATACGCGTGGCGGGAAATTGGGATCGGCGATAGTGGCTGGACATGATCGATACTCTGTCGGCTTGGGTAAAACCCCTAAGATAACCTATGATCCTGAAAAAATCAGTTGACCGTTCCGTTCTAGGGCCTGTTAACACTAATCCAGCAGGTTCCTGGCTTTTTAGAAAATAGCTTATGATGCCGGTCTGAGTTTACTATCCGCTGAAAATGGCTATTCAGTCACTATCCCCCGGCAGATCTTTTCGTTCATTCACGGCCAGGCTCAAATCAGAGCCAGGTAAGGCCTGCCGACCATTGTGATGTGGGTTTCTGCCAATTCCAGGATACTTTCCTCGTTACCCTCAACCTCTGTAGAATCGGGCTCTCTATCAACCGGCTTGTCAGGTGGCTTTGATTTCGGTTGGAGATAGTGCGGCAGGACTGCACACTTGAATCTATCCTCGGGTAATTACCGCAGATTAACTCTAAATTAGACGACCGGCTGAGATATCCGGAGCAGGCAGTATGTATGAGTAGTAATAAACAACAACCTTCCTATATCTATGCTGTTGATGAGGCATCTTTTGAGGCAAAAGTGATCCAAGCGTCCCATGATCAGCCTGTTCTGGTCGATTTCTGGGCGGAGTGGTGCGCCCCTTGCCTATCCCTGGCTCCTGCTCTGGAGCGGGTGATCATAGAGCATGAAGGTCAACTATCCCTTGCCCAGCTTGAAGTAGATGACAACATGCGTTTGGCGGGACACTATCGATTACGTGGATTCCCGACAGTAATCATTTTTGTGGATGGAAAAGAGATTGGCCGGTTTCATGGTTCCCGGGCCAGTCATTGGATTCGGGAGTGGATCAATGAGCATCTGCAATCTAAAAAAGTATGAGTGGGTGGCCTGCAGCCTGAAGAGGTGAAATAAAATCCTTTGATGAATCGCTTTTTGCAACTGGGCTTAATGGGTAGTATTGAAAATAAGTTATTTATTTCAATTGGTTATGGCGTTTTGGTTGTGTAACCGAAAAAACTGCTCTCTCGATTAAAGTTTTTTCCAGATCCGCCGTCATAAAGGGTAAGTTTTGATGGTTTCGATCCTCCTCCGGCGCTGTTATATATAAGCGCTTTAAGCCCACCCATCCCCCGGGTGGGTTTTTTTTTGTGTCGAATCTGTGTTGGGTTTTCACGCTTAAATCAGGCACGAATCAATGCCTCACTCAGGGCGTCACGAATCACTGTCGGTTTTGTCTGTCCCCCCGTTTTACCATGCAATATAAGGTCTATCCCATCTCCACAGCGAAGATGGACTTCCATTGGGGTTCTGGCAGGGGGGTGTTGACTGATGTTGGCACTGGTGGATACCAGCGGTGTCGCTGCGATTTTACAGAGTGCTGACGCCAGAGGGTGGTCGGTAACCCTTACCGCCAGGGAATTATGACCTCCTGTTAGCCATTTTGGCGTCTTTTCTGAAGCGGGTATGACCCATGTGGTTGGGCCTGGCCAGTGCTGCATCACACGATCCCATACCTTGCTCGGCAGATCCCCCAGATAAGGGTAGAGTGCTTCCGCTCTATCTGCGATAAGAATCAAGCCTTTCTCCATAGGGCGTTGCTTCAACGCCAGTAGCCTCAACACAGCATCACCATCAAGGGGGTGGCATCCCAGGCCAAAAACAGCCTCAGTAGGATAGGCGACCAGCCCTCCCGCATGAATGACCTTTCGTGCCAGCCGAAAGTGCCAGGGATGAAGATATTGATCCGGGTTCAAGATTTATCCACAGAGTTGTAAATTCACCATTGTACGAACTAGGCTCTGTTAACACTAATCCAATCGGCCCTGCTGACCTGACGATTGTCTAATATTCTGTAAATCTATCTTGGCAGAAGGCTCAGTTCATGAAATAGTCTGTAACAGATGGGTAGAGGGTGAGTGAAGCGGTGAGTTCACGGATGTTATTACAGAAGCTTGGTCTGGGCCTTTTAGGGCTATTTCTTGCAGGCCAGGTATGTGCTCAGGTCTCCAGATTTAATCTGGCTGAAAAACAGTGGTTGGATGATCATCAGAACCTGAAAGTGGGTGTGGTTCAGATGACTGCGCCAGTGCTCTATTTCGAAGGTGGTCAGGCGATGGGACTGGCTGCTGACTATCTGCGCGCCTTATCGTCTAAGACCGGGCTGAATCTGGATATTGTTAAGTACAACAATAGTGAGCGCCTGGAGCAGGGGCTTCGAGAAGGTGAAATCGATCTGATAGGGGCTATGGTTCATTCCGCATCCAGCTCTGCCGATCTACATTTTTCCCGTCCCTATCTGAATTTACCAGCTGCGCTCTATGGTAAGGGTAAGATTACCGCCCAGGGCCTTGCCGATATCGCAGGGGGGGAGATCGCGGTGCTTGCCGGAAGTATCTGGGAAGAGGTTCTGCCCCACTACTTGCCTGGACTTCGTGCTAAATCATTCCCGACCCTGGATGCTGCTTTGCAGTCGGTGCTCGATGGTCGCATTCAAGTCTACCTTGGCGATGCAGCCAGTGTTGACCATTTACTGAAAGTTGGACGATTCAATGGGTTAACAGCGAGCCAACGGCTCGACCTGACTCTGGACATTGCATTGGTGACCCATGCATCCACGCCCGTCCTGCACAGTCTACTGCAAAAAGCGATGGATCGACTGAGTGAAGAAGAGATACATGAAATCTGGAATAACTGGCCGGGGATCGAACGTCCTCTACCTTATCAGTCCGGTTTCCTGGTCTATCTGCTCTGGGGTGTATTGCTGATTGCCTGGAGCCTGTTGCTGATGTGGATTGTCAAAAAGCGCTCAAAGCAGGGGCTTGAGCACCATCGTAGTAAGACTCGTCGTTCAATCAAACGATTGAGGCGACGTGAGGAGCTACTTAAACATAAACTGATGCAAATCAAGCACAAATCCAAACGTTACAGGATTCGATCAAAGAAACTGCAGCATCAGATAACATTCATGGAGGAGATTCTGCCGAGTGCCTCCTGGAGTTGGGATCCTGCCAATGGTGACTGTTTTTGGGAGGACGATATGTTCACCCTGACCGGCCTGGAGAAAGATGAATTCAAGCCGACTCTGGAGTCATTTCTGACACTGGTTCATGAGCAGGACAGAGTCTTGTTAGAGCCCCTATTGCAGAAAGAGACGACGGGTTCGAGTAAAATCAGTTATCGGATAGTGTTGCCTGATGGCACTGAAATTCAGCTATTACAGTACAGTCACTTTGAAGGGGCAGCAGAGGAGAGTGATCCCAAGTGGGTATGTATCTGTTGGCGGATCGACAACTATTCAAGTGCTCAGAATCAGCGGCATCTATCTGTTGTGCCTGCTGCTACACCAATTAAGGACGAGAAAGCGGGAGACTGAAGAGGCTGACACACGCTTGGAAATATGATTTCCGGCATGTGGTTTGTGTGGCATTCCCACGCACCTTTCCTAAAATCTGTTGTCTCAACAACCAGCTAAAAATTACGGGATTAAGACCCATGATGAGATTGTTTGCCATTTTACTGCTAACCCTGACGTTCACTGCCAGTCTGCCGGCTGCAGCCAAGGTGACCCCTTCAGAACGGGTTAAAGAGACAGTTAACAGTATCCTTGAGATACTCAAAGATGAAAATCTTGGTAAGACCGAGCGCCGGGAGATGGTGAAGAGCATTGTTCGTTCTCGATTCGACTATGACTCCATGTCCCAGGTGATTTTGGCGACCAACTGGCGCAAGGCAACTGATGAACAACGTCAACAGTTCATCATACTGTTTCGTGAATTACTGGAGCAGACCTACTTTTCGGCCATGGATAGCTACACTAACCAAACTGTACGAATGGGGCGTGAGCGCCTGAAGGGTAAGCTGGCAAACGTACAGACCTATATTGTCGCATCAAATAAAGAGTTGCCGGTGAGCTACAAGCTACGTTACCGCAATGAAGACTGGTACGCTTATGACGTGGCTGTGGATGGAGTGAGTCTTGTCAGTAACTACCGCACTTCGTTTAGAAACCTGGTAAAAACCAAGGGGATGGACGGGTTGCTTGAGGAACTTGCGAAAAAGGTTGCTACACTCAAGTCTCAGAATAAGAAAATTGAAAAAGAAGAGATGCCTGAAGCATCTACAGATTAAGGAACCTCTGAACAATATAGTGCCGAACTGTTTAGCTGATCAAAACATTCCGATCATGTGTGAGAATTCTGCGTAGTAGTCTGCTATTGCTAAGATCCTCAACACTGTATGGGTGCCTGTTGGCAGCAAGATGTCGGTCAATGGCTTGTTCAGAGGTTGCTTGAAAATCCCTATATACCAATCTGGATCATCGAAGGAGAAACAAGCATGTATAAGAAGAAACTCTTGACCCTGATGGTGGCATCCCTGCTGCCTTTTAGCGCAATACTGAATGCTGAAGAAGCCACCACTGAGGCTGCTGGCCTTGAAACTGAAGTGGCTGAAGAGGTTGTGGAGGCAAATGTTAGTGAATCGGACACCGCATCATCTGAGATGATGGAGCCCGCCCCAGCAGAGGAGAGTACGGAGGCCGATTCGAGTGAAGCCGCGGTTCCTCAGGTTGCGGAAAGTAGTGAAGCGGAACCCGTTGAACCTGCTGCCGTCGATGAGGCTGCCTCAGATCAAGCAGCTGAGGCTGAGGTGACTGCAAAGCACGATCCTGAGGAAATCATGGCTCAGCGCTGGAAAGAGCGGGAGCAGCGATATCAGGCTCTGCGGCAACGTGCAGAGGAGGCTGGGGTAATGTTGCCAGCTCAACCACCTTGGCGTTCGTCCCAACGAGACTCTGTCAGACCCAGTATGGATGAGCGCATGGAGCACCACCAGAAAATGATGAACATGAGTTCTGAAGAGCGTGATGCTTTTCGTCAGCAGCGCTATCAGGAGATGCGTGAGAAGGCTCAGCAACAGGGCCTTGAAATGCCGGAGACTCCACCTTGGGTAGCTCGCAGGCAGGCAATGGAGGATGAGTGGGCAAAGCATCAGAAGGTCATCGAAGGCATGTCTGAAGAAGAGCGGGCGGCTTGTCATGCCATGCACCGCCGCCATATGGGACGGGGGGCAGGTCACGGCATGGGGCAAGGTCATGGTATGGGGCATCCCGGTATGGGATGTGGTGGCCCAGGTAATTGTCAGGGGCCTTATGGAAACCCTGGCGGCGCTCCAGCACACGGGTATCCTGGTTACGGCTACGGCCCGGGCGCTGCACCCTATGGTCAAGGGAGTTTCTGGGATCCAAGTTACTAAGTGCTGGGCTAGTGTGAAGCAGCACCCTAGTATTGATCCTGATTTAGACTCCGTTGGTGGGGCATGGCCCCACCCTACCAAATAGCACAAGGTTGGGATGGCCCCACCCTACCAAATAGCACAAGGTTGGGATGGCTCCACCCAGTTAAATAGCTCAGGGTAGGGTGGGGCCATGCCCCACCAATCAAGGCAGAAAATACTTACGGTACTTTGCGACTACTCATTCTGTAGGGCTTTAGCCTGATGTTTTGAGAGATACTTCCAGGGTCTTGGAACCAGTCCCGGAACGCGTTTACGGTAGTCACGATAGCGTTCACCGTGAAACACCAGCAGTTTCCTCTCTTCCAGAACGGAACCGTAGATCAGATAGAGAGAGATACAAACAGCAGAAACCAATCGTGCCGGATCCATATCCTGGGTCCAGACAAGCACCAGTCCAAGGCTATACCAGGGGTGACGTACAAATCGGTGTAGCGGTGAGATGTGCAGCTGTTCCTGGTCTGCCGTACCCTGTTGTTGTCGCTGCAACTGTCTTAAGCCGAGAAATTCCCTGCTGTCGTAATAGCGTAGTGACCAGACGAATCCCAAGCAGGCCATCAGCATCAATAAGTAAGCAACCCAGGCCCAAGCTCCCTGCCAACGCCATAAGGGTTCACTATGAAGCCACCATAGGGCCAGCAGTGGTGGCACTATTAAGACCACAGCCAGGATATTGTAGAGAATTCGATACCAGGGCAGTATTCCCGGAAGACGTGATGCAAGCCACTGTTTCAGGGTGAGTGAAGCCAGCAGAGAGTGGATTGCAAAGTAACCCAGCCACAACAGCGCTAGCAGCGTAAGGTGGAGTGTTTGCGGCATAGTGTTGTGTCTGGTATGACCTGTTCCTGAAGGTCGTGAACAGGGCATATATTGCCTGGATAACGCCGAAGTAATCTCCGGCGAGGTTATTGATCAGCCGACGAACTTGCCTTTTTGCAAACGTTGAGCCTCCATCAATTCCAACTCTCTGGAACCGGAGATGACCACGCTCGGGTCGGGAACATAATCGAGATCGCTATTCAAACGCTCATAGGGTACCGAATTGAGGATCACCCGCATGGCGTTGAGACGGGCCAGATGTTTGTCATTTGAGCGAATAATCGTCCAAGGGGCATGGGTGGTATTGGTACGTCTCAACATCTCATATTTCTGAGTTGTAAAATCGTCCCATCGATCCTGAGCCTGTACATCGATCTCAGACAGTTTCCACTGACGGAGATTGTCGCTCTTACGACGCTCGAACCGTCTTGCCTGCTCCTCTTTTGTTACAGAGAAATAGAGTTTTACGAGAATGGTGCCCTGACGAACCAGATCTTTTTCAAAGCCTGGGCAGCCGACCATGAAGTTCTCATACTCTTCATCACTGCAAAAACCGAAGATCGGTTCCACCACTGCACGGTTGTACCAGCTGCGATCGAAGAGCACCACTTCTCCGCCACGAGGGCATTGAGTGACATATTTCTGGAAGAACCACTGGGTTTTCTGTTCATCGGTGGGTTTGCCCAGTGCAACGACCCGATAGTGTTTCTCATTCATATATCGGGTGACACGTCGAATAGTGCCGCCTTTACCTGCAGCGTCGCGTCCTTCGAAAAGAATGACCATGCGGGTGCGGGTCGCCTCCAGGTATTGCTGCATTTTGATCAGCTCAGCCTGGTAAGGTTTTAGCTCTTCCTCTCGGTTGAATCTTCGAACGGCCTTCTTTTCCTGCTTCTGCGTATTCTCGGCATCAGCTTTGAGTTTATTGTATTCAGCCAGTAACTCATCCAATCGTACCGGCTGTTCATCAACGAGGATGGTGTCTGGATTGTTAATAGTGTCGTTCATGAGCCCCCCTCAACAGTCGTTTTAAATGATTAGCAATATCTTATGCTTTTTAGCCTTTAAATGTTGGTTTTTTTTGCCTTCTTGCAGTGAATTCAAAAGTGGTAAGCCGATTCAATCTGAGTGCGGGTCAATATGCCCTGGATGCGCCAATAGTGTGCCTCGTCGAACCATTCGATGTAGAGTGCTTCGGCGCTGCTGTTATCCAATGCCTCTAAAGCCTCCTGCAGGGTGGACTGCATACGGATAGGAGCCATTTGGTAGCGGGTGGCAGGTATATTCAGCAGATCCAACTCCTGATCATCATGTAACTCAAGGTTTCGCAGCAGCTCGACGCTGGGCATCAATACCCACTCCTCATCTGCGTCATTAATCAACACCCAGTCCGGTTTCTGGTTGAGGGCCATCTTTGCGGCATCACGACTCATTTTTGCATCGAGCTGGACAAAACTCCGGCTCATGAATTCAGCAGCTCCGGTTCGCCGCAAAGATTGCATTACCGGGTCGGTATGGTAGTTCAATCCAGAGGCCTCCAGCAGAGTATGGAACATCGATGACTTACCAAACAACTCACTGCTGACCAGGCTGGCTACGACAATCGCCAGCATCCCAGGCATGATGATTTCCGGGTTGTGGGTCAATTCGATCACTGTGGTCAGTGCTGCAAGGGGGGCTTGCAGAGCAGCCCCCATTACTGCGCCCATGCCGATCAGGGCATAGACTCCTGGGTCGGATACCTGGCCATCAAACAGAAGTGAGGGTAGAGGGGCGAATAGCCCACCCAGGGCGGCGCCGATGAAAAGTGCTGGTCCTATGGTGCCTCCGGGAATGCCCAATCCGATGCTGGCGGCAGTGGCAACAAGTTTTGCAATCACCAGCAGCACAAGCAGATTTAAAGCAACGTCACCAAGCAGTATCTGGTTGACTGTATCGTAGCCGATGCCCATCACCTGAGGGGCAACGAGTGCACAGAGACCGACCAACAGACCGGCGCTTAGATTGCGTACCCAGAAGGGCAGTTTCTGGCTCTTGTCTGAGACAAACTCAATTAGATGGACATAGGTTGCAGAGACAACACCGGCCGCAAGGCCAAGCAGTAGAATAAACGCCAACTCATGAAGTGAGCCAAGTTGAGTAACTTCCAGGTCGAATACCCGCCCCCCTTCAAAGAGCATCAAAGAGAGGCTGTTGGCACTTACTGCAGCAAGCATGATCGGGATGAAACTGACCAGGGTATACTCCATCATCACAACTTCCAGGGCGAAGATCACCCCTGCCAGGGGGGTATCGAATGATGCTGAGATCCCGGCCGCTGTTCCACAACCAACCAGTATACGGATGCTGTTGTTGGGTAGGGATAGGTATTGACCCAGCAGTGAACCGCTGGCGGCACCGAGGAACACATGGGGCCCCTCTCTTCCCACTGAATGGCCGCTGATAATAGCGATTGCCGCGCCGAAAAACTGCAAAAAGAAACCTCGCAGAGAGAGGTGACCTTGATGATAGATCAGACGCTCCATGACCCGGGGGATGCCTAAAACATGGAGCCCCTTTGAATAGCGCAGGAAGATCAGCCCTAACACCAGACCGCCTAAAACAGGAAGGGCGAACTGCAGCAGAGGTGGCAAAGCCTCATAATTTTCAGCATTTCCACCTGGCAGCATGGATGATTGAATCGATTCAACCAGCAGGCGGAAAATAACGATCACCATACCGGCTACGAATCCACACATCAGGCCGAGAACAGATAGGATCAGCAAGGCGTCGTGACGGGAGAGCTGCAGGCGCAGCCGGTCAAACCAATTTACAATCCCATCGAATAGCACAATATGCAAACCTGTAGAATAGAATGAGTCATAGTTTACGAGTTACTCAGGGGGAACAACAATGTGTAACCTTACTGGGTACAAAGCAAGATAATGGAGCAGTAGTAAGATGTCAGCAAATCAGATGGTTCTTGACCGGCCTGAGGCTTATGTTACCGGGCGGGAGTTGGATATTATGGAGCAGCTGCTGCCCTTCGATAATATGCGGGGGCTGGAGTTGGGGTGCGGCGCTGCCTGGCTCACAAGAGAGTTGGCACAACGGCATCCTGACTGCACTTTTATTGCCACTGAAGTGGATGCTATTCAGCACCAGAAAAACCTGGCTAGTCCCATCTCCAATCTCCAGTTTCGGCTTGAAGGGGCGCAATCCATCAGCGAGATGGATGAGAGTATCGATGCGGTATGGATGTTGAAATCACTGCATCATGTCCCGCAGCCAATGATGGCGCAGGCAATGGATGAGATTGCACGGGTTTTAAAGCCTGGGGGCTACGCCTATTTCTCAGAGCCGGTCTATAGTGGTGATTTCAATGCACTGATGAGCCTGGTTCATGATGAGAAGATCGTCAGAGAAGAGGCCTTTTCAGCGATCTGCAGTTTGGCTGATCGCCCGGAAATGGCGCTGGAGCAACAGGTTTTCCTGAATGTCCCGGGCTGCTATAAATCCTGGGAGGTGTTCGAGTCCCGGTTCCTGAAAGTGACCCACACAAAGCTGGAGATCAATGAAGTCCAGTATGAGCGGATCAAGCAAGGATTTCTGCGCCAGATGGGCGAAGATGGTGCACATTTTCTCAAACCGCACCGAATTGATCTCGTGAGAAAGTCGCTCACTGGTGATTAGCCGCTGTTTTTTACAGCATTAGTTAATCGCCAAATACTGTAAAATGGTGATTGCATGGGCGTGTTGTCCCTGCTCTAATGAGAATCATTAATATTTAATTGCGGATCTATCCATCTGGATGAGTGATATTGGAACATTACCTCTCTGACAAACTGGTGAAACTGTCTGGATTACCAGTCGGTAGCCGTGCCTGCATCAAACGGGTAGTGGGAGGACGACTTTTGGTTCATCGCCTGCTCAGTCTGGGTCTGAGAGTAGGATCGGAAATAGAGCTTTTACAGCGAAGAGGAAGTGGTGTGGTTGTTGCCTGTCAAGGATCAAGGGTTGCTTTAGGTGCTGGTGTGGCGGAAAAGTTGCTCCTGAGTCCAATAGAGCGCTAAGCGCAACAAGGAATTACGAACCATAATGGCCTGTCACGATTCGGAGATTTCAGATATTCCGTCAACCCCAGGGACGTTGACCATCGCCCTTGCGGGAAACCCCAACTGCGGAAAAACCGCACTGTTCAATATCCTCACCGGTATTCGCCAACGTACGGGCAACTGGCCTGGTGTCACGGTGGATCGAAAGGAGGGGCAGTTTCAGATCGACAGTGATGAAGTGAATGCTGTGGATCTACCAGGCATCTACTCCCTTGACGCCTCCTCTCAGGATGAGAAAGTCACCCGGGACTACCTGCTCTCAGGGGAGGCTGATCTCATCGTCAATGTTGTTGACGCCTCCAACCTGGAGAGGAATCTCTATTTCACGGTACAGATGCTTGAGATGGGTGTGCCACTCCTGCTGGTACTGAATATGATGGATGTGGCGCGCAAACGTGGAATGGAGATCGATCTCCAGCGCCTTAGCGAAGAGCTTGGTTGCCAGGTGATACCTGTGGTCGCGGTCAGCGGAGAGGGGGTCACCAAGCTAAAAGGTGCTATCCAGGATCTTGCAGCCGGAGCCATCAAAGGTGGATTTCCACTGGCTCAGGATGAGATGGTGGAACAGGCAATCACTGATCTGGAGTCCGGATTACAGCTGCCTGACAGTCGCTACCACTCCCAACGCCGCTGGTTGCTGCTGAAGATGCTCGAAGGTGACGAATTTGCCTTGAACTTCGCGGATGATCTACTGCATGAGCGGATAGACAACTGGCGAAAAATGATCGAAGACCGGGTCGATGAGGAGCTGGATATCCATATTGCGGATTCCCGTTTCAGTCATGCCCACGCCATTGCCCAGAACGCGACTCGCAACCAGGGGCGTCTGGAAAAGACAATCAGTGACCGTATCGATAAGGTTGTACTCAGCAAGCTGTTCGGTATCCCGGTGTTTTTGGCCGTGATGTATCTGATGTTTATGTTTGCTATCAACATCGGCGGTGCATTTATCGACTTCTTCGATGGCGTGGCCGGCGCCCTGTTTGTTGATGGCTTCGGCCACTTGTTGGCGTCAATCAATGTGCCTCAATGGCTGGTTGTGTTGCTGGCTGATGGCGCTGGTGGTGGCATTCAGGTCGTTGCCACATTCATCCCGATTATCACCGCCCTCTATCTGTTTCTGTCGGTTGTGGAAGATTCAGGCTACATGGCCCGAGCCGCCTTTGTCATGGATCGATTCATGCGCTCCATCGGCCTGCCCGGTAAAGCCTTCGTACCGATGATTGTCGGATTTGGCTGCAACGTACCTGCAGTGATGGCGACCCGAACCCTGGAGAGTGATCGGGAGCGCAAACTCACCATACTGATGAACCCCTTCATGTCTTGTGGCGCACGTCTGCCGGTCTATGTACTGTTTGCAGCGGCTTTTTTCCCACAGAGTGGACAGAATCTTGTTTTCAGTCTCTACCTGATCGGCATCGCCGTAGCGATACTGACTGGGCTGATCATGAAGAAAACGCTCCTATCCGGTGAGAGTTCAGGCTTCATGATGGAGTTGCCTCACTACCACATGCCGACCCTGAGAGGGGTGATGTTACGCACCTGGGATCGGGTGAAACTATTTATCAAAGAGGCAGGGCAGGTGATTGTGATCATGGTTCTGGTGATCAATACCCTCAACTCAATCGGTACGGATGGCAGTTTCGGTAATGAAGACACCGAGCACTCGGTCTTGAGCGCAGTGAGTAAAGCGGTGACTCCGGTACTCTCGCCAATGGGTATAACCGATGACAACTGGCCGGCAACGGTTGGCGTCTTTACCGGTATTCTGGCAAAAGAGACGGTGGTGGGCACCCTGGATGCACTCTACAGCAATATTGCTAATGATGAGGCTGGGGTTTCAGGAGATACAACACCCTTCGACTTCTGGATGGCGATCAAACAGGCTGTCGAGACGATACCTGAAAATCTGCTTGGAATAAAAGATCTGCTCACAGATCCTTTGGCCATGGATGTTGGTGATATCTCCAACATCGAAGCGGCTGCGGAAGCACAAGAGATCAACATCGGTGTATTCGGTGCAATGGCGGCACGTTTTGATGGTCAGGCAGGGGCTTTCGCCTATCTGCTTTTTATCCTGCTCTACTCTCCCTGTGTTGCAACCATCGGTGCAATCCGTCGTGAGGCAGGGACACGCTGGGCTGCTTTTGTGGTTGCCTGGTCAACGGGGGTCGCCTTCGTTTCAGCAAGCCTCTTTTATCAGTTGGCTACCTATGACAGCCATCCAGACAGCGGCCTGTTTTGGGTTGTCGTGCTGATTGGTCTGCTGGTTGCGACCATTGTCGGGTTAAGGTTCTGGTCAATGCGCGGTCAGGCCAATGCCGAAGTTGAAGTCTAATGCTGTCGGCCATCCGCGATTATCTGCAACAGCGTGGAGAAGCTTCACTGGCGGATATTGCCCGCTATCTGGATGCTGATGCAGAAGCCGTGCGCGGGATGCTTGAGCAGTGGGAGCGCAAAGGCCGTGTTGAGCGTCGAAAAATAAAGGCTGAGTGCGGTTCCAGCTGTAACCGATGTGATCCTTTAGCGATGGAGCTTTATGTCTGGCGTGGTGGAGTTACACGTAAGAGTTGATGGCATGCCAGATCAGCTGGTGATCTGTTTTATCCTCGGCACCCCGGCGTGTTACGAGGCTTGATGTGCGCAACCAGCGACTGGTTATACCGAAAGAGCGCGCGAATTTATCTACACAAGATTGAACAAAAGCAGGTACTGCTTGTGGGCAAGTTAAATTCCTCTAAACATTGAGTGTCACTCTTCGAAATCATTGAGGCGACATCTGCTGCGAATTTGGTAAAAGAGGGAGTGCTAAGGTTGTTTTAACAGTGCTCTGGTCTCTTCTTTTGCTGAAGATGGTGTGTGTGACATCCTCAAGCATATGGAACAAGTCATTATCTTTTTAAGAAACACTATTGTCCCATTAACTTTCAATCTTCTCAGAACAACTCTGAAAGCCCCTCTCCCTTTACGGGAGAGGGGTTGGGGAGAGGGTGTACGCGAAGCGTTTCATGTGGTTGAAAGAGAAAAACTGCATTGATCGTTCATCTTTATCTTGCTGATTGTTGGGGGAAATAGGGTGTTCATTCTCTCCCCACCTATTTAAGATACTGATGACTTGTAGGTTTTTCTAGCCGTGACCCTCTGCTTTACGATGCTTTTCATGTCTCAATCAGCAATAGAAACCAACAGCAATGAATCAGTTACAACCGTAATAGGTAAAGTAAGTGGGACAGCAGTGTTTTAGAAAGTAAATGACTTGCTTACATTGTGGTTATCTATGCTACTCTCTCGATTGAACTAAAAAAGTGACTGTCTACAAACCCTTAGGTTTTCTTACGTTCTAGTTAGTAGATGGATTGAAGCTGACTGATTCAGTTTGTGTGTCACTCTATGCCTACCTGAAGTAAAGGGACTTTTTCCAATTGAGCTGCCCTAGTCAAAGATCACCATCTCTCTATATTTGGTTGTTCCTCTTTCTGCTGCCTCTCACCACAGCTAATGCCGGTCTCAGCGTGAAATATGAGACACGCAATGCTGAATCATGTCGTGAGATGGTCAATGAGAACTATGATGCCCTCATCGAGAAGATGCGAAAAAGCGGGAGCTCATCCCGTAGTCTCTTGAGTGTCGAGACCCGAGGGCGGCATGTTGATTTGAATGATTGCAAGGTGATGCATCAGAAGGAGCAGTTGGCTGTTTTGGATCAGGCTTATGATCGTCTCTCAAAGGTGGTGGATCTCTACAGAACCCAAGGGGTAGTGAACGTAGCACTACATCGGGTTTTGGCGGAAGATTTTAGATCGATAAACAGGCTGCCTAAGTCTGATTATCATAGCGCTTATCTTCGTCTATATGCTGATTATCAACGATACAAATCCGCAGCCCCAACTGCCACTCAAAAAAACATTAACAAACAGCTTGTGCACCAGTGTGTTGATGAGTTTGGCAAAGTTACTTTGAGTGATCGTCCCTGTATAGCTGAATTATCTGCCCAACATAACAAATTACCGCTAGAGATTGATGCGGGTAGTACGAACCCGAAAATTTGTAGCAAGCTCAAACAGAAAGCGAGTCAGGCGAAACGGCGTTATCAAAAGGCAATCTCCACATTGATCGCCATAGACCCGGATTCACCGGAACTTGATGATGAATGGAAGCTTGTTGATGAAGTACGTATTGACGCCCTATATGACTATAAATATCAACTTACACGGGCTGGGTGGGCTGGTTGTCCAGTCGATGTAAAAGAGCAACCAAAACCTGATACTCCATCTGATAGCCGCTCTCCTGCGGCAGGCCCTGATCCTTTTTTGGATCTATCCTTTGCTGCGGGCCGATTGCTCTATGCAGGAGAGCCTGGTAATAAAATAAGAGGTAATACGACCACACAGTTGAAGAGTGGCTCGATCCTTCAATATGGTGGGGGGTCTGATAGCACCAGGTCATATACTTCGTGACGATTATTTGGAGAGTCTAAGAAGAGAACGTAGAGCATTAAGTCGTTCAAATGAGAGTTTTGTACTGTGGGATACAGAGTTAGAAGGTTGGGTGAAGCTCTCCCATCCCGATGAGTGTCCTTATGGGGCTCGAATGTTCCATACAGCAACCCTAATTGAAGCGGGTAAAGTTCTCTATGCCGGGGGGATTTGTGATGCGGAACTTTCAAAAACCACATACCGTTATCCCGAATATACCGCCTTGTCACTTTGGGATTCGGTGACTCGTAAGTGGCTTCCAGCACCGTCACTCAAACAGGGTCGTCTCTACCATACCGCATCACTTTTAAAAGATGGCAGTGTATTGTTTGTTGGTGGTGAAGGGGATCCAGGGGTCTATCTGACACCCAAAGAGCCGGTAATAAATAGTGTGGAGCGCTATATTGACGGAAAAGTTGAGGCCATGCCTTCACTCAATGTGGCTCGTGCAAAACATACCGCTACGGTGCGTGAAAACGGATGTGTAGTGGTCAGCGGTGGTTTCGATAGCCAAGGCCTGCCAATTAGTGATGTTGAGCAGTGGTGCCCAGGCGAGAGCAAGTGGCGACTCATCTCTCAATTAGAGACGCCTCGTTATGATCATACCGCCACTCTGTTGAAGGATGGCAGGATTATTGTTGCGGGGGGTAAAGGGGAAGATGAACGAACATTAGATAGTAGTGAGATATGGGAGCCAACAGCGAAACGCTGGGTGGCGGGGCCTCGACTACCTTTTGCGTTACACCGTCATGCTGCGACACGACTCTCTGATGGGCGGGTACTCATTGCTGGCGGTACCTGGGAATCGGCGACACCCTGGGCCTGGGTATGGGATACACAGGCTGACTATTGGATTCTGGCTGGTAATGCAACGCCACAAATGGCCTGGAACAAACATAATCATGTCAGGTTGATGCCACGGGAGAATGGTAAAGCGTTGCTGTTTACCGAAAGCGCAATTATGCGTTGGGAGCCGCTGGCTACCGGGCAAACTATTTCAACACCAGTCTGGAGGAACACGCCCGCTGCGACAGAGTTGCATGATGGCCGGGTTATGATGGTTGGTGAGGAGTATGGCGATCCAGAGTTGGGGCGACACAATGCGAGGATCTGGAACCCCCGTAATAATCGTTGGCAATATGCAGGAAGCCCAGGAAAACCGTTTGTAAAAAATAGTAACCTCATAGAGCTTAAGACAGGGGATGTTATCTATCTGGCAAGAGATAACAGCCAGCGTTACTCCTGTGATATCTGGAAGCCCAATAGCATTCAGTGGAAAAGTTGTGGTCTGATCGAGTTTGAGTATAAAAGCAGTTGGTCTCCTGAGTTGGCAACGCTCTCGGATGGTCGGGTGATCACACTGATTAACAAACATGAAGCCTATGTCTACGATCAGCAACAGGGTGACTGGCAAAAATTTCAGGTCGAGTGGGACATGGCTGGAATAGTGAAAGGCTCACCGGTTCGTGTGCCTATGCCTGTGACTGTTGCGGTCGACCCTGGCAGCGGTCTGCAGTTTGAAATCAATGATCTCGGCTCAAGGATGTTATGGCCAAGATCAACCTCAGCTTATTCTATGTCGTGGAATGAAGATGCAGAAGAGTGGCGCTTTGTACTTTCTCCCGGTGAGATGGGGTTGGATACTCACGTTCTTCCTGATGGTTGCGCCATCTCTTCATCACCCCTGGCGGTTTTTAATCCAGAAACGGGTGAGGTGACCAAGCTGGCAGATCCTGGTTTCGGCATTAAGTCCGAGATAAAGATGTTAGTGTTAGAAAATGGAGATGTGATTTTTGCCGGAGAGCCCAGTGGTGCAAACGACCCTGGGAATGGTTTTTTTCATGCGCGGGCAAGTTGTGATGGTATATCACTGTTCCCTGGCAGTGAGGAGTATTTTAGTTTACGTTGGCTGGATAAAAAAACACCTCACTATCGTACAAAGCGTTTCACTTCGTTAAAAGCGGTTGAAAAAAGCGTTAACAAAAAAGCGCGAAAATTAAAAAACGATCCACTTGAAGTGGAACCAGGTCAAGCTGAGCAGGTTTTTGCATTAGTGCATAGATATAGAGAGTGGTTATTTCTTGCACTGGCTGCTTTATTGGTGATTTCATTTCTACATGTTCTTAAAGTACCTTATATTCCGCATATCCCAAAATGGCTCATGCGACTGCTGGTATATGGGATTGTGGCGATCTATGCCGTACCGCCAATATGGTCCTATATTGCCACTGGGAAGCGCCAGGAGCTCTCCTTGTTTTCATCCTCTGGGTTCAATGGGCAGAGATGCCGTGATGACCCCAAGGCGTGCCTGGATCCGGAAACCGGTCTCTTGGTAAACCGTAAAGGGGAGAGTCGTATTCCTTGCCATATCATTGGAGAGTGGACGCTAAGACAAAAAAATAACATGTACCGAATACGATTTAAGGATGATGGCAGTTATATTATGACTAACAGCTTTTCAGGTGGCGGGCGCAGAGCTGGGTATCATGGTTACTGGGCAGTACAGGATAAATATATGGTTTGGCGCCACTATAGCGGACAGGATAGATTTGATATCAACGAAATCATCCCCGAGAGTGATCAGCGCTTTAAGGTGATAGAGATGAATGGCGTGGAGAGCAGTTATGAGTTGATTAAACTGGAAAGATCGACAAAATGTAGCAAATCGGCCTGGTGACAAAGCGTGATGATCACAGATTTTTATAGATCTAAAAATTTACTGTTTCTGGTATTCATGGTGATAAGTGGTTTTACTTATGGTGACATGAGCTATGAGTGTGTTAGCAATGGCAAAAAGAGTTTTCAGGATAGACCTTGTGTCAAAGTGGGGGCGCCTCAGAAGAATCAGCAACACCAAAATCAGGGAGCCATTGAAGCAGTTTATAAGAAATTAGACTTTTTGGCCTACCAGGGATATGGCCTCTCCCAAAGCAGGAAACCAAAATCTCAATCAAAGCCTAGTCAATATGTGGAAAGCGTCTGTGGAAAACCGAAAAGTTGGCAGGTTGGAAAAGCCTACAGACTCTGTAGTGCAAGTGCTTTGCAAGAGTTGACTCAGCGTAAGAATGCAAGATCTGTAGCGCAGTTGAGCAACTTTTATGATGAGATAAAAGAGTTCTGTGGAGCAAAGTGGCGGCAATTGCCGAGTGTTGGTATGACAGATGAAGATTTCAAGTTCTGTAGTAGCCACGGCGCTATAAAGCAGGAGGTATTAATAGATGAAGATGGGACTTTCGCGGCGCTTTATGTATTGGCCGATAAGAAAAACAACCGAGTCTATTCAATTAATGGTGTCGTCACAAAAATCTCTACATCCGCGACTAATCGTTCTTTTAGGTGAATTGAGTTGAGAGTAATGAAGCGTTGTTCCTGCCGCTCCCTCAGGTTGATAATCCCCCAGAAAAATCCAAGATATTTTGTTCATTGCCAGCTAGATCTGTAGATTGACTTGTATGGTGGTTTTGGTTTTAGTTGGACATGGTGCGGCAGGGCCGCACCCTACATTTGAATCTATTTCGAGGAGTCATCTGGATTTTGTATTGTCTCCCTGGTCGATTTACGTTCCTCGTTCCCACGCTCCAGTGTGGGAGTGAATACGAAAGCTATGATGAATCGTAGGGTGCGGCCCTGCCGCACCTTTTGTTAATAATAGAGATGCCCAAATGTTTGATCTTGTTTGGCTCTTTATTTTGAGTCGGTTTTGAGACAAGAAAAAACACAATTAATCAGTGACAAACAGGATGAGTGCTCCCCTCTCTCGTCAGGGCTAGGGGGTGTTCCGGCATTCGCAGAAGTAAAGAAACACACCTTCGTTAATGAAATACGACATAGTTAGAAGAGGTTGAGAGGACTAGATAGGTATGTATGTGGCCATTATTAGTATATTTTTCCTGAAATGTTTTTTAGGCCCGGTTATTTTCAAAGATCGCTCCATAGATAGACTCTCTACATTATATTACTATATATAAGCAGTTATCCCTTTTCCTTTTCGATATATAGAGGCTTTTACAGCTAAAATAGTGATGATTAAAAATAATTTTCCATTTATTGCCTTGGGTCTTGGTCTGTTTCTTATGCTGCTGGTAATGAAAGGCAGTGAAATAGGGGGGGATGGAGTTACCTTGATCCCCCTACTGACACTCCTCTTTGTATGCGAGTTTGCTTTTGTTGTAACCGCCATTGGTTCATATTTAGGTATCAGAGGCACACTGGCAAGCGGTTTTAAGCCGTTCTACTCAACAGTCACCTTGATCTGCATTCTGCTATCTCTCAGCTTTTTCTGGCAGGGAGTGACACTATGGCAGTCTGCCATGTAAGAGTCTCTCTCGCTCTCTAACTCTTCCGCCTTATAAAAAAACTTGTCGAAAAGATAAATGCCTGATCAGAGATGGATGGTTGCAAGATAGGCACAGGTTGGTTTTTTACACGTATATAACTTCTCCAGGATGTTTAAATAATGTTTCTAAGGAGGCGAGTGTTGCTATGTAAATGCTATTTCAATCTGGTTGGAATTTACTCGATGCACTGCTGTCCAAGATTTAGGTTCTGGTTGCACAATCACAACAATTTAAGCTATCGGTAAAAGTGCCAATCCGCATCTGAACATCGATCATTACGATCAGGTTTTATAGAATAGGCTGGCCACCTCACATTCCCTCACATTACTTATCGAAGTGACGTTCATTGTGTAACAGTAAGTTTAACGGGAGTTTAAAAAAACACCGTTATGAATTACTTCTCAATTTCCATCGCGGTATCTTCTAGTTGTCATGGGGATTGAAGGCAATTGAAGAGCTTACTGTGAGCATGGTTTTCGAGCTTAACTATTGCTGAAAAGTGCCGATATACAGAGTGCGATTTGATTACAACTTTCGACAAATGACCATTATATGATTAATTAATACTCTGGAAATAACGATGTTAGTTAACAATATTCATAATATTGACAGGGCGTGGAGCAGAAAGAAAAGCAATAAAAGTGTTGTCTGTTATGAGCGAAAATTAATCAAAACATATTTCATGGAGTACCGCGCTAATACTCTATTAAACGCTACATATGCGAAAGTTGTTGATGTATTGAAGAATATATCCGCCTACCCAGAGTGGATGTACAATTGTACTGAGGCCATGGAGCTTGAGGCGAAAGATGATTTTAGTAAGGTAATCTATTATGCCCAAGGCTCCTCTTTAGGGCATTGGAATGGTGACATCATACTATCAGCAAGAAAGATGTCCGATATAAGTGATGAAAAGATGGTGATTACTATAAATTCTATTGATAATCATGCTTATAAACATCCCAATTTGAAAGTGCGCGCTAAACGTTTTCGGATGACTGGATTTAAAGGCTGCTGGAGACTTACTGCAGTGAGTGAAAAATCAACTCAGGTGAGTTTCACTGTTCATGCAGATCCGGGTATGGTGAACCAGGAAAATCTAATTAATAATCTTATGCAAAATATATGCTTTAGCTCGTTACAAGGATTGCTTCGCATGACAGGAAGAAGCAGCAAACTCTAAGCCAATCAAAATTTATAACTATAAATCTTATTGAGTTGTTACAAGTAGCAATTCATTGGCCAGGCCCATGACAAGCCCAGCATACACAACCTGTGAAACTTGATAGGGAGTTACCACTCTTTCCAAGGAGCAGAATAAAGAGATGGTCGCTGAGTGTATGCTACATAATCCGTCAGACCCCGACCAGGGAGACGCCGGATAAATACTCATGAAACCAGACCATAACCAAAGCCAATACAACACCTAAAACTATTATGATTGCATCCATATGCAACGGTAAGTATGTTTGCGGTTTTTGCCATGGCCCATCACGCAGGTTGATGGTTATCATCGATACTACACTCCAAAATGCAAGTGCGGAAAATAGTAACAGTGAACGACTGTCGCCGTTGGTAAGTAAATGGGCGATAGCCCAAAGCAGGAGACCAGTCAGTTGCGGATGTCGTATGAACCGTTTAACTCGGGTGTTGGGTGAATTTGCAGCGGCCATCAGGATAAAGCCAATAACCACCAATACTATTGCGATAGTGCCAAGGGTAGGCATGGGGTCATAGACAGGCGAGGTAGCGGAGTTGCGCCAGCCTATTATAGTCAGTGCCACACTGGAGAATATGCATAGCGAGAAGAGACCCTGGTATGGCATTTCGCCCAGTTTTCCGCTCAGTGCTTTACGTGTATTGGGCGCTAACGAAGGAAGAAGATGAACGCCTATCCACAGCACCAACCCTAAAATCAGTAGAGACATGGCAGTTTCCTGTGTTTGTTTGCCCTCTATTCTAATTGAGAAAAACATTATTAACAGGTAGTAATTGCACCAGGCTCAGAATGTTATCTATCGTTAATTCACTACATCAATTGAATATTTTAATATTAGAGTAATGGTTGTCCAGATTAAGGCGCTGGGTTATTAGCTACCAGCTCCGATCGAGTGCGTTACATATAAAGTTGTTACTGGTGTGTGCGAATAAACCCTGATTTCAACTCAGTGCTATTTTCGGAATCAATAATCTTACTCTTTAAGCTTGATCACCAGACTGGTGATGCCATTTTTCTTCGCCAGGCTACGGGCGCTGTTGAGCTGGGATTGAGAGCGATAGGGGCCACTTCGAACCCGGTGATAGGTGTCCCGGTTGTTGATGCTGACTTTCTGGATCTCTGCTTCGATTCCCATCAGTGCCAGGCGGGCTTTGAGACGATCTGCATCCTGATATTTTCGGAATGATCCCATCTGCAGGATATAGCTACCCTTGGCTTGTGTGGCAGCTCGTGTCTCCTGTTGCGCTTTGGGCTTTCGCTGGCTAGGCGAGGGTTCTGGTGTAACAATCTCCTCATCGGGGATAACCACTTCCATCTCTGGAAGAATGGTATAAAACTCAAAGTTGGGTTTTGGCGCGGGGGGTTGCTCCTGCCTGGTCTGTTTGGGTTTTGTTGCAATGCCAGGAACCTCATGAACGGAGAGGCGAGGGCTCAACTGCAACCAGGCCAAGCCGGCCAGAAATATGCCAGCCACCAGGCCGCCGAAAAAAAAGAGTCCATGACTGCAGCTGCTGGGGCGCTTTTTCTTAGTGCCAGCGCGATGTTTATAATCTGCCATGGTTGTTACATCTTTTCAGGGGCAGAAACCCCCAACAGACTGAGTCCGTTGCGCAGCACCTGACGGGTGGCAATGATGAGTTGCAGCCGCGCATCTCTGATCGATATATCATCTATCAGGAACTTGTGTGCGTTGTAGTAGGTATGGAAATCGGTAGCCAGTTGACGCAGATAGTGGGTTAACTGATGTGGCTCCTCATTCAGTGCCGATATCTCCACAGCTTCAGGGTATTTTGCCAGGTTTGTCAGCAGGGCCTGCTCCTGGGATTCTGTTAAGCAGGCGTAGTCGACTGTGCCTGGATCGCTGGCAATGGTGATCTGCTGCTCAGCGGCCATCTGTAACACACTGCAGATGCGGGCGTGGGCATATTGCACATAGTAGACCGGATTGTCATTGGACTGGGATTTCGCCAGGTCCAGGTCAAAGTCCATGTGTTGTTCACATTTACGCATCACGTAGAAAAAGCGGGCGGCATCAGCGCCTACCTCTTTACGCAGCTCCCTCAGAGTGACGAATTCACCGGAGCGGGTGGACATTTGAGCCTTTTCACCACCGCGGTAGAGAATCGCAAACTGAACCAGCAATACATCGAGTTTATCTGCGTCTTCTCCCAAGGCCTTCAATGCTGCCTTGACCCGGGGTACGTAACCGTGGTGATCAGCACCCCAGACATCGATAACCCGTTCGAAACCGCGCTGAAGTTTATCCAGGTGGTAGGCGATGTCGGATGCGAAGTAGGTGGTTTGGCCGTTGTCGCGCACCACGACCCGATCTTTCTCATCACCAAAATCGGTGGAGCGGAACCAGAGTGCCCCCTCCTTTTCGTAGAGATGGTCGCTGTTGCGCAGGCGCTCAATGACCTGGTTGACTGCACCAGACTCCATCAGGCTGCGTTCTGAATACCACTCTTCATAGTTGACCCCAAACTGGGAGAGGTCGTCTCGAATGTCATCTAGTATGGTGTTGAGGCCCAATTCAAAGACGAAGCGGTAACGATTGTCGCCCAGCACTCTCTTCGCCTGGTTGATCAAGGCATCAATGTGGAGCTCTTTATCGCCACCATCGGGCTCGTCTGCAGGCACCCCCTCAAACAGGGTTGCGGCATCAATTTTGTAGGTCTCCCCATGATCCCGGTGCAATGTGGCTGCGATGTCCCAAACATAATCGCCTTTGTAGCCATTTACAGGGAAGGTCAGTGTTTCATCGCACAGTTCCAGATAGCGCATCCACACAGAGGCGGCGAGAATGTCCATCTGTCGTCCGGCATCATTGACGTAATATTCCCGATGTACTTCATATCCAATCGCCTCAAGCAGGTCGGCGACGACCGAGCCGTAGGCTGCCCCCCGGCCATGGCCAACATGCAGCGGACCAGTCGGGTTCGCTGATACATATTCAACCTGTACTTTTTTGCCGGCTCCCAATTCACTGCGGCCATAGTGGTGGCCCTGCTTGATAACAGATGGGATCAGGCTGTTGTAAGCGCTGGGTGAGAGGGTGAAATTGATGAATCCCGGGCCAGCGATGTCACACTTCTCAACAATATCGGATGTGGGCAGTGAATCGACTATTGCCTGGGCCAGTTCTCGAGGGTTTTTTCTGGCCAGCTTGGACAAAACCAGGGCAGTATTGGTCGCAAAATCACCATGTTTGCTATCTTTTGTCCGCTCAATTTTAGGTATTGCCAGGTTGTCTGACGGGATAATGCCTTCTGCGACGAGATGTTGCAGCGCAGAAACTACCAGTTGTTCGATTTGCTTCTTCATTTCTGTTGCCGATTAAACCACTCTGAGAGGCCGGCAAGGATACCAGGAATTACGCATTACGTGGGAGATTCAGCACAATTTGTTTCATTTCGTGACCCTGTTGATAGCTGCGTCTGTGGGGGCAAGATTTCACCTCAGGATCAAATGCGGGTCAGAAAGGGTTCATCCTCATGTCATACGTTAGTCATCTTGGCTTTCTACACTTTATTGGTATAAAAACAGCAAGGATAAAAAGATGCCAGTTGAGAAAAGATACAGTAAGCGCTATCCGATGGATGGTGATGTCTACATCCGCTACCGTAAACAGCGCTTATTTCCCGCCAGGGCAGAGAATTGCTCTGTGCAGGGTATGTTCCTGCAGACAGAGAGTTTAACCCTGCTGACAGGTTCATTGGTCGAACTGGAACTGTTTCGCCATGGACGACATTGGTCCATTATGGGGGTTGTTACACACTCCCATCAGGGCGGTGTGGGTGTGATGTTCTGGAAACCACAGTCTGAACTTTATGAATCAGTCATTGCGGATGCCTCAAGTCGCAGAAGAGTAGAGGCAGTTTCCAGCCCTGTTGCTATGGAAGTTCATCCCTAAGTTTCGCAATTAAGCCAATCTATGGAATCAGGAAAATGGATTTAGCAGAGTTATGTCGTTGATCTTCACCGGCCCCCTAAAACAGCATTCTGTTGTCATCTCCATGTAACAAACCTCCTGTTTAATAATGCGCTGATTTTGCAAAATATGGACATGGAGATGACAATCCCCCGAATACTTGCAGTCGACGACGAGCCGGCCGTTGGCGAGATGTTGCGTTTCATCCTCGAGCAGGATGGTTTTCAAGCCGATTTCGCTGAAGATGCGACTCAGGCAATCAGTCAAATCAACAAATCACGCCCCGACCTTATCCTGCTGGATTGGATGCTGCCGGGTATGAGCGGTATCGAATTAGCTGGTCGTCTTAAGAAAGACAGTAAGACCGAGTCTATTCCCATCATCATGCTAACTGCAAAGGGTGAGGAGAACGACAAAGTCCGTGGATTGGATATTGGTGCCGAGGATTATGTTACCAAGCCCTTTTCCGCTCGGGAGCTACTGGCCAGGATTCGTTCAATATTAAGACGGGTTTCACCCTTGTTGGCCGGAGAAATATTAGGTTGCGGCGGCTTGCAACTCGATCCGGTCAGTCATCGGGTAACTTCAGATGAAGAGGTGATTGAGCTGGGACCGACTGAATTCCGTCTGTTGCACTACTTTATGACTCACCGGGAGCGTGTCTTTTCACGCAGTCAGTTGCTCGACCGGGTTTGGGGTACCAATGTCTATATAGAAGAGCGCACTGTGGATGTACATATTCGTCGTTTGCGCAAAGCCCTTGAACCTTCCAGCAAAGACAAACTGCTGCAGACTGTTCGCGGGGCGGGATACCGCTTCTCAGACAAGCTCTGATCGTATGTTTCAGAGCGGATTGGTACGCTAAGTTTATCTACCTGCTGTCCTCCTGTTCAGGAGGCGGTAGGACGTTTTAGTGTAATAAAACTGTCATCTAATTCTCATCCAGTATTCATCTTTTCCGCCTATCCTCTCCACACCTGATTAAGACGTCTCGCCACACTGTTGGCTACATTCTCGAAGGAGAGAAAAACTATGAAGAAGCTGATTTCAGCAGCGGTCGCACTCTCGCTGACCGGTTTTGTGAGCATGGCCTCCGCCCGCGACTACATAAGTGTAGTTGGTTCCTCGACCGTATATCCTTTTGCTACCGTGGTTGCTGAGCAGTTCGGCAAAACCACCAAATTCAAAACCCCAAAGATCGAATCTACCGGTTCTGGTGGTGGTTTGAAATTGTTCTGCGCAGGTGTTGGCGTAGAGCATCCTGATATCACCAATGCTTCCCGTCGCATCAAGAGCTCTGAAGTAGAGCGCTGCGCAGGCAACGGCATAAACGATATCATCGAAGTTAAGGTCGGTTACGACGGCATCGCTCTGGCCAACTCCAAGAAGGCCCCGCTGTTCAAAGTAACCCGTAAGGACATCTTCCTGGCCCTGGCTAAGCAAGTTCCAGATCCTAAGGATCCTACCAGCGGCAAGCTGGTTGCCAACCCTTACAACACTTGGAAAGAGGTCAACAAGGATCTGCCTGATATGGCGATCGAAGTACTGGGTCCTCCTCCAACATCCGGTACCCGTGACGCTTTCGCTGAGCTGGCACTGGAAGGTGGCTGTAAAAAGGTCGATTGGATCAAAGCCATGAAGAAAAAGGACAAAAAGGCTTACAAGTCACTTTGCCACACTGTTCGTGAAGACGGCAAATACATCGAAGCTGGCGAGAACGACAACCTGATCGTGCAGAAACTGGAAGCCAACAAAGGCGCACTGGGTGTGTTCGGTTACAGCTTCCTGGATCAGAACTCCGACAAGGTACAGGGTTCTCTGATCGACGGCGTTGCCCCGACTTTCGAGCTGATTGCTGATGGCAGCTACCCTGTCTCCCGTCCGCTCTACTTCTACGTGAAGAAAGCACACATGGGCAAAATCCCTGGCATCGTTGAGTATCTGGCTGAGTTCAGCAGCGACAAAGCCTGGGGTGAAGAGGGTTATCTGGCTGACAAGGGCCTGATCCCAATGCCTACCGAAGAGCGCAAAGCGTTCAAGAGCGACATCGAAGCTATGAAGCCTCTGAAGCTCTAATTTACTGACGCTTTGGCTGCAAGGAGCGGCTACTTGTTTAACAGCAAGTAGCCGTTTTTTTCTGGGTAGAGAAGAAAGATGCATACATCGACACTGATTATTATGTTGCTAGGCCTGATGTCATTGGCCTACTACTTTGGACGTAAACGTTCTCTCACTCTTGTTGGGGGAAGAGTACGTGATCTTCATTCTCTACCCTCTTACTATGGAATGCAGACCGCTATGTGGTGCGGCATTCCGGCTTTGATCCTACTATCTCTCTGGATCTCATTTGAAGAGACAGTGGTCACCGGAATGGTGGTGGAATCGCTTCCACAGGAGGTGCAGGAGCTGCCTCCCGAACGTCTCAATCTGGTGCTTAACGACGTTCGTAATCTCTCTCAGGGTGATATCGTCTCCTCGACGGTGGATCAGGCCATGCAGCAGGCGGCAGACCACTACAGCAGCCTGATGGATATCAGCCACATGGCACTGTTCGTTGTGGCGCTGAGCGTCGCTATCCTGGCCGGCCTCTGGGCTCAGCGCACTATTACCCGTGAGCAGAGGGCGCGAAACCGGGTTGAAAAAGCGATTAACTTCTTTCTGCTCTCAAGTTCAACACTGGCGATCTTCACCACGATAGGTATCGTGTTGTCGGTACTGTTTGAATCAGTCAGATTCTTTCAACAGATCCCAGTCACAGAATTTCTGTTCGGTTTGGAGTGGTCACCCCAAACCGCCATTCGGCCTGATCAGGTGGGTTCATCCGGTGTATTCGGATCGATTCCCCTGTTTGCGGGCACAATGTTGATTACCCTGATTGCAATGGTTGTCGCCGTACCTATCGGCTTGATGTCTGCAATCTACATGGCCGAGTATGCGAGTAAAAGTTTCCGTACCCTGGCAAAGCCGGTATTGGAGGTTTTGGCAGGTATTCCCACAGTGGTTTATGGATTCTTCGCCGCACTTACCGTGGCCCCCTTCTTCCGAGATCTTGGTACCGACATTGGATTGACCGTCTCCTCTGAATCGGCACTGGCCGCCGGAGTGGTGATGGGCATCATGATAATTCCCTTTGTCTCATCCCTCTCTGACGATGTCATAAACGCGGTACCACAGGCGATGCGCGACGGCGCGTACGGATTGGGCGCCACCCGTTCTGAAACTATCCGCAACGTGATCATACCTGCGGCACTCCCTGGTATCGTCGGTGGTGTGCTGTTGGCCGTTTCCCGTGCTATCGGTGAGACCATGATTGTGGTGATGGCCGCCGGCCTCTCTGCCAACCTCACAGCGAACCCTCTGGAAGCAGTAACCACAGTTACCGTTCAGATCGTCACCTTGCTGGTAGGGGATCAGGAATTCGATAGTGCCAAGACCCTGGCTGCGTTTGCCCTGGCGCTGGTGCTGTTTGTCATCACTCTAGCGCTCAACATGATCGCACTGCACATCGTTCGCAAGTATCGGGAACAGTATGAATAATCAGCAGCAACAACATGATAGGACCATGGACAGGGTTCAAAAGGGGCTGGATCGCCGTTATCGCAAGGAGAGACACTTTCGCTGGCTTGGACTGGGCGCGATCATGCTCGGTCTCTTGTTTGTATCGTTTCTCTTCATCACAATTTTTTCGAACGGTTATACCGCTTTTCAGCAGACCTATGTGAAGCTGGATGTGTTTTATGATCCGGAGCTGATTGCCCCGGTTGGTGAGACCGATCAAGATGTGCTTTCGGGGGCAAACTACGGTGGTGTGATCAAGGCCACGATGCGTCAGATGTTTCCTGATGTGAACAACCGTCGTGAGAAAAAAGTTCTCTATGGACTGATCAGTACCGGCGCCTCTTATGTACTCAGAGACAGGGTGATGAGCAATCCCGAGCTGATCGGCACTAAAGGTGAGCTCTGGGTGGCGGCCGATGACGATGTGGATATGTTGATTAAAGGACATATCGACCTGCTGCTTCCAGAGAGCGATCGGCGTATCAAGGACAATCAGCTTGCCTGGATCCATGAGCTGCAAGAGCAGAATCGTGTAGAGAAGCGTTTCAATACTACCTTCTTCACTGCCGGTGACTCCAGAGAGCCGGAGCTGTCAGGTATCAAAGGTGCCGCATTCGGTTCCTTCTTCACTTTGATCATATGTCTGTCAATCGCATTTCCCGTTGGTGTTGCCGCGGCGGTTTACCTTGAGGAGTTTGCTCCCAGGAACCGTTGGACTGATCTGATAGAGGTGAACATCAATAATCTGGCAGCTGTACCTTCAATCGTATTCGGTCTGTTAGGTCTGGCAGTATTCATAAACTTTTTCGGCCTCCCGAGATCGGTACCGGTAGTTGGTGGACTTGTGCTGGCATTGATGACGCTGCCCACGATCATTATTGCCAGTCGTGCTGCACTGAAGTCTGTTCCTCCCTCAATTCGGGAAGCTGCACTGGGTATAGGTGCTTCACCGATGCAGACCGTTACACATCATGTTGTGCCATTGGCGATGCCGGGTATGTTGACCGGTACCATAATCGGCATGGCGCAAGCATTGGGTGAAACGGCACCGTTGTTGATGATCGGTATGGTGGCCTTCATCGTCGATATTCCGGGTAGCGTGATGGATCCCTCGGCTGTGTTGCCTGTGCAGATCTATCTGTGGGCAGACAGTCCGGAACGGGCGTTTGTAGAGCGTACATCTGCGGCAATTATGGTACTGCTGGCTTTTCTCATCAGCATGAATCTGCTGGCGGTATGGCTGAGAAAGAAATTTGAACGTCGCTGGTAAGCCGGCGTAAGTGAGGACACTGTGGAACAAGTTATGAATGATACAAGTGCCGCCAATGCTGGTGTGAAGACTGGTGCCGTTGCTGCGGTAACTGAGAATACAAGCAACGAAGGAACTGTTGGCGAGATCTATGTCGAAGACCCGCGGATGACCTGTCGTAATGTGAACGTCTACTACGGCGAGAAGCAGGCCATTTTTGATGTCAGTCTGGATATAGGTAAAAACCAGGTGATATCGATGATTGGTCCATCAGGTTGTGGTAAGTCGACCTTCCTGCGCTGCCTCAATCGTATGAATGACACCATCGATATCTGTCGGGTGACCGGTTCGATTAAAATGGATGAGATGGATATCTATGACGGTGGATTGGATGTGGTGCCACTGCGGGCCAGTGTTGGCATGGTGTTCCAGAAACCCAACCCATTTCCGAAATCGATCTATGACAACATTGCCTACGGTCCCAGAATTCACGGACTGAGTGATGACAAGCCGCACCTGGATTCTATTGTAGAGCACTCACTGCAGAAAGCGGGTCTCTGGGAAGAGGTAAAGGATCGTCTCGATCAACCGGGTACTGGTCTATCCGGTGGGCAGCAGCAAAGACTCTGTATCGCACGTGCGATTGCGGTCAGTCCTGAGGTTATCCTGATGGATGAACCCTGCTCAGCGCTTGATCCCATCGCGACAGCTAAGATCGAAGAGTTGATCGATGAGTTGCGTGAGAACTTCACCATCGCCATCGTTACCCACTCCATGCAGCAGGCCGCCCGTGTCAGTCAACGCACTGCCTACTTCCATCTGGGTAAACTGATCGAGGTTGGCGAAACCGATCAGATCTTTACTTCACCGCGACACAAACTGACTGAAGACTACATCACTGGCCGATTTGGCTAATACCAGGGTTGATCTGTAATGAATGAGATGACAAACGGACATATCGTAAAGGCCTATAGCACTGAGCTGAAGCATCTGAACAAGCTGGTTCTGGATATAGGTAACCTGGGTCAGGATCAGTTACGCAGAGCGATCCAGACATTGAAGGATGAGGATCCAAAAGCTGCGGGTCAGGTGATTGATCGTGATCGCAAGCTTAATGAGATCGATGTTCAAGCTGATGAAGAGATCATTCGTCTGATCGCCAAACGTCAACCGATGGCCAAGGATCTGCGGGATATTCTCACGGTGCAAAAAACCGTGGCAGATCTGGAACGAGTGGGTGATGAAGCAAGAAAGATCGCCAATCTTACCATCCACTTTTATGACAACGGTAAAAATCCACCCAACAAAGAGATTCTGCACGATATCTATGATATGGCAGAGTTTGTTGATGAGATGCTGGGCATCTCTCTGCAGGCCTTCATCGAGCTCGATCTGGACAAGGCGTTGGAAGTGATTCAGATGGATAAGAAACTCTACGAAGATTTCAGGGGAAGTCTGCGTCGCCTCTCAACCTTCATCATGGAAGACTCCCGCAATGTTGGCTCTGTTGTCGATATTGTTCTGGCACTTCGTGCCCTGGAGCGTATCGGTGGACATGCTAAGAATATCGGTGGTTTTGTGATCTTTCTGGTTACCGGGAAGGATGTACGTCACGAAGATATTCAGGCGATCTCAGATGAGATTCAAGCCGCTCGGTTGTAAGTTTCCTGATTGAGTTTCAATAGCCATTTAAGATGGGTAATCCTTCTCATCCATGAAAATTGTGCGGATAATCTAAGCTAAATAAAATGAGATTAGCAATCAATATAAGTAAGTGACGTTGAAATAAATGGCGCTGCCCTGCACCATCTTTTAGGGAAACTGGATTACTAAATTGATATTGGTGTGTTGAAGATTCTTTTAAGTCTGCAGGCAGGCACACTTCGGCCTGTCTTTTAAAAAATCATATTGTTAGGGGTTTCAAGTCTGAAGACGACATACTTAGTCGCCGGGTTAATAGTAGTGGTTTAAAGCATCTCTTGTGGATCAACGTCCACGGACCAGCGAACCCTGCGGGCATGGGATAGATCTCCAAACAGATGGATAGCCTCAGAAAGCCAGCGATGCAGTGGTTGTCGTTGTGCTGACTGAATCAGCAGATGGGCTCTGGTTTTGCCTGCACGTCTCTCCATTGGTGCTGGCACCGGTCCCCAAAACTCAAGTGTTGCGGCGCTGGGTAGTTGTTGGCAGGTCTGTAACAACTCCTTTAGAAACAGCTCTGGAGAGTCTTGCCGGTTTGAATCGGCACGAATCAGGATCTGATGGGTGAACGGCGGCAGCATGGCCAACGCTCTCTCCTCTAGCGCCTCCTTGGCAAAACCGGGGTAACCCTGTTGAATCAGCAGTTGCATCAAGGGGTGGTCGGAGTGGCGGGTCTGGATCAAAACCTTACCAGGTCGTTCGGCTCTTCCCGCTCTGCCGGCAACTTGCAGAATCAATTGCGCCATCCGTTCTCCAGCTCTGAAGTCTGCCCCAAACAGACCCTGATCAACATCCAGAATAGCAACCAGGGTAACCGCCGGAAAATGGTGCCCTTTTGCCAGCATTTGTGTGCCAATCAGTAACGGGGTTTTCCCTGTATGAATCTCTGCCAGCAACTTCTCCAGCGCCCCTTTACGACTTGTCGAGTCGCGGTCGATACGGGCCAGCCCGGTACCCGGAAAGAGCTTCTGCAGGGTCTCTTCAACCCGCTCTGTGCCCTGGCCAACAGGGCGTAGATCTGGACTGCCACAGCTGGGACACTGTGCAGGTACCCTTTGTTGATGACCGCAATGGTGACACCAGAGCAGGTGTTGATGTCGATGATGCGTCATACGGGCATCGCATCGTGGGCAGTCGGTCAGCCAGCCGCAGGCATGACAGGTCAGCATCGGCGCATAACCGCGACGATTCAGAAACAGTATCGCTTGTTCGCCCGCATCCAGCGTCTGTTTGAGTTGCTTGATCAGGGCGGGGGAGAGACCACCTTTAATCGGCGCATCGCGAATATCGATCAGTTGTAGTTTAGGTAGGCTTGCGTTGGCTGCTCGATGGGGTAGTTCCAGCTGATGGTAGCGCCCCTCTTGAACATTTCTCAATGATTCCAGGGATGGGGTGGCAGAGCCGAGGAGTACAGGGCAGCCGGTCTGCTGGGCGCGAACCAGGGAGAGATCTCTGGCGGAGTAGCGAAACCCCTCCTGTTGTTTGTAGGAGAGGTCGTGCTCTTCATCAACAATAATGAGCCCCAATCTGGGTAGTGGTGTGAATATCGCCGATCGGGTGCCGATCAATACCCGTTGTTGGGCCTGTCGCATTGCGTGCCATACTTTTTCACGCTCACCATCAGCCAGCCCAGAGTGCATAACGGCCACTTCGTGACTAATTCGTTGACGAAATCTTTGCAGTAGCTGTGGGGTGAGGCCGATCTCAGGAACCAGAATCAAGGTTTGTCTGTCTTTGGCCAGAACAGATTCAACAAGGTGTAGATAGACCTCTGTCTTGCCACTACCGGTAACACCATTCAGAAGAAAGGCATGGAAGCCATCCAGTTTTTTGCGGACGGACTCAACGGCATTTGACTGTTGAGGGTTCAGTTGAAAGCCTTCAATTGCCGCAACTGGTGTTGGGGGCGGGTTGCAAGGTGTAGCTAACCCCTTTTCCTGTAACGCACGGAGTACTGATGGGGTTGCGCCAAAGTCTGTTACGAGTTGGCTTTTTAGTAAGCCATCTGGGTGTTGTTGTAGTGCTTCAATCAAAGATTGCTGCTTAGGTGCCCTTGATAGGCTCCCAGGTTGCAGCTTCTGACCAGCTTCGGTTAAACGCAATCCCGTTGGTTTTGTCTCTCCCTGGGTGAGTTTCTTTCTCAGGTTGATCGGTAGGGCGTGAAATATCACATCACCCAATGGATGTTCATAATATTCAGAGGCCCAGCGCAACAAGCGCAGATCAGCGGGCTGGAGTAGTGGGATTGGGTCGAGTTGGCTGATAGCCCGTTTCAGTTTAGTGGTTGGTAGTGTGCTTTTGTCGGTGAGTGCGATCAGAACTCCGACTCGACTGCTGCGCCCGAACGGTACCTGGAAACGACATCCGGGGAGCGGGGAAGTGGCTTGATCTTTGGGCGGTAAGTAGTCAAAACAACCGCGAAGTGGCCCAGCGAGAGCGATCTGAAGAATGGGATCCGAATCCATGGCGAGACTCTATCATGTTGCCGCTGGCTAGGCGCCAAAATCTCTACAGTCAGAGGCCACTTTTTTTTCCACAAGAGCTGTGGATAACTTTGTGGACATTTATGGTATAGAAGTGCCAAAGCCTTGTGTTTATTGGTTTCCTGTTAATTTGACTATTTTTTTGTCAGTTTGGCTAACACTATAATTAACAAGTAGTTATAGTATATTAACCACTTCTAATAGTAATGAAATTCGTATAGTGAATAATGTTGCGATGCAATATCAGCAGTATGTGAATAAATCCGGGTAGTTGTGTGCTCTATATAGTGCCGATTGTAGGCATCGGAAAGGGGTTATCCATGAATCAGTGGCAAATTATCGCGCAGCACATCTCTCAATCTATTGGTGCACCCTTTAATCCTTTGGAGCCAAAATCTATCGGCGGTGGTTGTATCAATATTGGGGTTCGCCTGACCGATGGCGAGAAGACATTTTTTGTCAAACTTAACCAGTCGGCTCTGCTGGATATGTTTGAAGCAGAATCTGAAGGGCTAAAAGCGCTCTCTGATACCCTGACCATAAGGGTACCTAAACCGATCTGTAGTGGGCTTTGTGGTGATCAATCCTACTTGGCAATGGAGTTTATAGAGTTTGAGCATGGCAGTAGAGAGGGGCCTGAACTTGCAGGCCGACAGCTTGCGGAGATGCATAAGATCAGTCAGCCACACTTTGGCTGGCATCGGGACAATACCATCGGCTCGACGCCGCAACCGAACCGGATAAATGAGAATTGGGTGAAATTCTGGCGTGATCAGCGTCTGGGGTTTCAACTGAAATTGGCAGCCAGTAATGGTTTTTCGGGCAATCTACAGCGGAAAGGGGAACGATTGTTGGAAGGGTTTCAGCTGTTGTTGGACCATCAGCCGGTACCCTCCTTGCTGCATGGGGATTTGTGGGGTGGAAATCTCGCCTATGATCGATCTGGGCAGCCGGTGATTTACGACCCGGCTGTCTACTGTGGTGACCGGGAAGCTGATCTGGCAATGACTGAGCTGTTTGGTGGATTCGGAAACCGTTTTTATGACGCCTACCGGGAGAGCTGGCCACTCTCCCCGGGATATTCAACACGAAAGGTTCTTTATAACCTCTACCACATACTCAACCACCTCAATCTTTTTGGCGGTGAGTATCTTGGTCAGGCTGAAGGGATGATCGAACGCCTGCTGGCAGAAGTGTAGGGACCGCACCACACACTCTGAAATGTAGCCTGGATGGAGTGCAGCGGAATCCAGGAAGGCTGGAGCGCGATTCCCCCGGATTCCGTTGCACTGCATCCAGGCTACGGACTGAGTTGGTCAATCTCCGGGATATTCGGCAGGTAAGGTTCTCTATAACCTCTACCACCTTAATCTGTTTGGTGGAGGTTATCTCGGTTAGGCTGAAGGGATGATCGAACGCCTGCTGGCGGAAGTGTAGGTTACGCACCACACACTCTGTAATGTAGCCTGGATGGAGTGCAACGGAATCCAGGAAGGTTGGAGCGCGATTCCCCCCGGATTCCGTTGCACTGCATCCAGGCTACGGACTGAGCTGGTCAATCTCCGCTATATTCAGCACGTAAGGTTCTTTATAACCTCAACCACCTTAATCTGTTTGGTTGAGGTTATCTCGGTTAGGCTGAAGGGATGATCGAACGCCTGCTGGCGGAAGTGTAGGGACCGCACCACACACTCTGTAATGTAGCCTGGATGGAGTGCAGCGGAATCCAGGAAGGCTGGAGCGCGATTCCCCCGGATTCCGTTACACTCCATCCAGGCTACGGATTATGGAGGGTGAATTCCAAAGAGCTACCCAGATTACGCATACTGGAATCATATTCAAGAAGTGCAGGGCACTTCTCCTGAGGCATCACAGACTACGGATTCAGGCAGCAATCAGAGAATCTCTCTCAAAACCTCGAGTAACCGTTGATTCTCATCCGGCGTACCGACAGTAATACGCAGGTAGTCCTGAATACGGGGTTGTTTAAAGTGGCGCACAATGACGCCCTGCTCACGCAATTTTGTTGAGAGGGTCTGAGCCACTTGCTCTGGATGGGTGGCAAAAACAAAATTCGCTGCGGAGGGGAGTACCTTGAAGCCCAGTCCAGTAAGTTCATCGCTCAAGGCTTCCCGTGAACTGATTATCTGTTGGCGGATCTGTTGAAAATATTTCTCATCCTGGAAAGAGGCGATGGCTGCCTTTGCCCCTATGCTATCCATCGGGTAAGAGTTGAAACTGTCTTTTACCCTGATCAACCCTTCGATCAAGCCGGCATCCCCCAAGGCAATGCCGATCCGCAACCCGGCCAGTGAGCGGGACTTTGACAATGTCTGAACCACCAGCAGATTGGGGTAGCTGTTAATCAGGCTGACTGCACTCTCTCCACCAAAATCGATGTAGGCCTCATCAACCACTACCGCAGAGTTCTGATTTTTAATCAGTACTCTTTCAATCGCCTCTAATCCCAGCACTCGCCCGGTAGGCGCGTTGGGGTTGGGGAAAATGATGCCGCCGTTCTCCACTGCATACGGTTCCAGATCGAGGGTGAAATCTTCCGCCAGTGGCATGGTCTTGTAGTCGATACCATACAGACCGCAATAGACTGGGTAGAAGCTATAGGTGATCTCAGGAAACAGTAGTGGACGGGGCTGTTGAAACAGAGCAAAAAAAGCGTGTGCAAGTACCTCATCTGAACCGTTACCGATAAACACCTGGTTGGCATTAAGCTGGTAGTAGTCTGCTACAACTTTACGCAATTGTTCTGAATCGGGTTCAGGATAACGTCTGAGATCCTTATTGGCGGCCTCCCGGATCGCTTCGATTACCCGTGGCGAGGGGGCATAGGGATTCTCGTTGGTATTAAGTTTTACCAGGTTGTCGATTTTCGGCTGCTCCCCCGGTATGTAGGGCGAGAGCTTTTCGATCGCCGGGCTCCAAAAGGGGTTCATCAGGATCAGTCCTTGTCTGCTTTGAATCGGTACTCTGCGGATTGGGCATGTGCAGTCAAACCCTCACCTCTTGCCATCACAGATGAAGTTCTTGCCAAACTGTCTGCCCCCTCTGGTGATGCCATGATCAGGCTTGAACGCTTCTGGAAATCATAAACCCCCAAAGGCGAGGAGAAGCGGGCAGTTCTGGATGTGGGCAAGACATGATTGGGGCCTGCACAGTAATCACCCATTGCCTCTGCAGTATGGCGACCCATGAAGATCGCACCGGCGTGGCGTATACGCTCGGCCATCTTTTGTGGTTCGTCGACTGAGAGTTCTAGATGCTCCGGGGCGATGTGGTTGGCGACATCCACAGCTTCATCCATGTCTTTGACTTCGATGAGTGCACCGCGTGTACTCAACGCTGTGGCAATGATCTCCTGCCGCTCCATGGTAGGTAGAAGTTTGTCGATACTGGCCTTTACCTGACGCAGATACTCCGCATCAGGAGATAACAGGATCGACTGCGCATCCTCGTCATGTTCTGCCTGGGAGAAAAGATCCATAGCGATCCAGTCCGGATCGGTTTTTCCATCACAGACGATCAGAATTTCCGATGGCCCAGCTACCATGTCGATACCGACCTGCCCGAAGACTGCACGTTTTGCCGTGGCGACATAGATGTTGCCCGGGCCCACGATCTTATCGACTGGCGGGATGGTTTCTGTGCCATAAGCAAGGGCTGCAACAGCCTGGGCGCCCCCTACTGCAAATACCTTATCGACACCTGAGACATGGGCTGCAGCCAGTACCAACTCATTGAGATCTCCATCTGGTGTGGGCACCACCATGATCAGCTCGGCGACCCCAGCGACTTTGGCGGGGATTGCATTCATCAGCACCGATGAGGGATAAGCTGCTTTACCACCAGGCACATAGAGTCCGACCCGGTCGAGGGGGGTGACCTGTTGTCCCAGAAGAGTGCCGTCTGCTTCAGTATAGGACCAGGAGTCCATCAGTTGACGCTCAGCATAAGCACGAATCCGTTCCGCAGAGAGTTGAAGTGCAGTCTGTTGCTCTTGAGGAATGGTCTCCCAGGCTTGTTCTAAACGGCTGAGGGAAATTTGCAGGCCATCATCCCCGTCTGCTTGCCAGCGGTCGAAGCGCTGGGTGTATTCGAGTAGCGCAGCATTACCCCGTTTGCGGATCTCCTGGATAATCTGATTGACTGTATCATTGACCGCTGTGTCCGAAACCGACTCCCAGGCAAGCAGGGCATCAAGCTGCTGCATGAAGTCACTGTTACTGGTCGAGAGTTGGCGTATTTCACTCATGTTTAGGTTCTCGTATTTGGTGGTCGTACACCTTTGAAGAATGAGAAATTCCGATTTAATAAAAAAACCAGATGGCTGGTAGTTTTAAGGCAATCTGCGAGTCTACTCTTTTACCGCTTCCCGAAAGGCGTCTATCAGCTGCGTGATGAGGGCGTGTTTCATCTTCCAGGACGCTTTGTTGATTACCAGACGGGAGCTGATATCAGCAATATGTTCAAGCGGTACCAATCCATTGGCCTTCAGCGTGTTACCGCTCTCAACCAGGTCGACAATGATATCCGCCAAGCCAACGATTGGGGCCAGTTCCATGGAGCCGTAGAGTTTAATGATCTCAACCTGCTCGCCTTTGGCTGCGAAATAGCGTTGAGCACTCTTCACATATTTAGTAGCGACCCGCAAACGCCCCTTTTGTTCGACAGCATCGGGAAAACCGGCTGTCATCATTCTGCAGCGGGCGATATTCAGATCCAGGGGTTCATATAAGCCTTCACCACCGTGCTCCAGTAAAACATCTTTCCCGGCTATACCGATATCCGCTGCCCCATACTCCACATAGGTGGGAACATCGGTGGCGCGGATAATCACCAGTTTAACCTGCTCGTGATTGGTATTGAGAATCAGCTTTCTGCTTGTTTCCGGGTCATCTGTTGGCTCTATCCCGGCATGGGCCAGTAGTGGCAGGCTCTGGTTAAAGATTCGGCCTTTGGATAGGGCAATTGTAATAGGTGCGTCGAATTTCATGGTTCGCTTCGGCTTAGTCCAGCTTAGGATGTGCAAGGATAACAAATGATGAACGCGAAGGAATAAGAGAAATGGGTTAAATTCCCATAATACTCTCGCACTGCACAGCAATCTGAACAGTCCAGGCTAACCTTTCCACGTTCCAGCTTCTTGATTACGGTTAATGCTTAACTCGGTAGTCGCCGTATCTCTCCGCCCAGACCGGCCAGTTTTTCCTCGATATTCTGATAACCACGGTCGATGTGATAGATCCTGTCGACCAGAGTTTCACCTTCTGCAACCAGGCCAGCAAGAACTAGACTGGCGGATGCACGCAGATCGGTGGCCATTACAGGGGCCCCTGTTAGCTTCTCTATTCCGGTACAGATGGCAGTATTGCCTTCGAGTTTGATTTGAGCCCCCATACGTTGCAACTCGTGCACATGCATGAAACGATTCTCGAAGATGGTTTCGGTGACTATGCCCACCCCTTCCGCCACTGAATTCAAGGCGGTGAACTGGGCCTGCATATCTGTCGGAAAAGCTGGGTAAGGCGCAGTATAGACATCGACAGCTTTGGGGCGATTACCCATCATGTCTAGGCTGATCCAGTCATCCCCTGTCTCGATGGTAGCGCCGGCTTCGCGGAGTTTTTGCAGCACGGAATCTACCAGTTCAGGACGGGTATCGCGAATTTTAATGCTTCCACGTGATATGGCTGCAGCGACCAGGAAGGTACCGGTTTCGATTCTGTCGGGCAGTACGTTATATTCTGTGCCGCTAAGGGTGTCGACACCCTCGATGGTGATGGTGGGTGTGCCAGCCCCGGTAATCTTCGCGCCCATGGTATTGAGGCACTCGGCGAGGTCTACTACCTCTGGCTCCCGTGCTGCATTTTCAATCATGCTGGTTCCTTTCGCCAGGGCGGCTGCCATCATCAGATTTTCTGTGCCGGTTACAGTCACCATATCCATCACAATGCGGGCACCATGCAGGCGTTTGCAGCGGGATCTGATATAGCCGTTTTCCACATCGATAGTAGCACCCATGGCCCTTAAACCCTCTATGTGGAGATTGACCGGTCGAGAACCAATGGCGCAGCCACCGGGCAAGGAGACGTCGGCCTGGCCAAAGCGTGCCAGCATGGGGCCCAAAACCAGGATCGATGCACGCATGGTTTTAACCAGCTCGTAGGGTGCATTGAACTCCTTGATTGTATTGGCATCCACCTCGATGCCCATTTTCTCATCCACCATCAGGCTGACGCCCATGCCACCCAGTAGTTCCATGGTTGTGGTGATGTCCTGCAGGTGCGGCACATTGCCTACCCGCATCGAGCTCTCAGAGAGAAGCGTAGCTGCCAGAATTGGCAGTGCTGCATTCTTAGCGCCAGCGATGCGGACCTCGCCTGATAGGGGTAAACCCCCGCGAATGATCAATTTATCCATGGTTTTTCCGGATGGTCACTTTAAAGTAACGGTATATTGAACCAGTCAGCCTGATTCGTTAGCAGTAAGCGATTGACTCAGTCAAAAACTCTCTAACAGTCCGACAATGGCGCTGGATGACAATAAGCTCACAACGCAAAATGGAGCAGCTTTGAATGCCATTCTCGCCCCGAACCCAGGGATTCTGGTGAAAAAGACTGGAAATGATAACGAAATTGAATAGAAAACGGGAGTATTTGTTAAAAACATCCTGATTACCCCCCCCCATGCTCAACAAAAGAGTATCAACCTGTATGACCGTAATATGCGGCTAGTGCAGTTGGTGGGGCATGGCCCCACCCTACACTTTATCGACAGGTAGGGTGGGGCCCTGCCCCACCAAATCGCGCTGGAAATTCACAAAACCCCCTGCAACCTTCCGTAGATCATTATGGGCACCTCTCTTAACAATCACTGTAGCTGACCTTGGAGGGTAATCAGGAAAAACATTAAATCAGCGTCGGCTGACGGCCTGATCGATATAATCTTTTATCGCCGCCTGACCCGAGTCATCAATGCCGGTGAATTCCATTCTGCTTAACCAGTCATTACCCTGTTTTTCGTTATCGAGTATCTTGGCGTAGATGTGGCTGCTCTGTTCACTCATCAGTGAGGTGTAGAGGGTGATGCGAATATCAGAAAGGGTTTGCAGTTGAATGGGTAACAGCGCTTGAAGCCCATTGTAGCTCAAGTCGACGGCCCGTCCTGCAAAGCTGGTTGGTGAGACTGATTTTCCATTAAGTGGTTGAAATGATAGGGGGAAGTCGACCTCAATTCGTGGGCTTCGTCGAGACTCGACCCGCGGCACTTCCAGATGTCTGGGGCGACTGGTGGCAAGCAGTTCATACAGGTTGACCGGTACCTGTTTGCCTTTGACTAATACCTGATTCGGTGCAGTACATTCGATATAGTCTTTGGCGAGTTCTCTTGAATGTTCACTCAGCAGAATTTGACCACGAAGGCTATAGGCTTCAATACGTGAGGCAAGATTCACTTCATCACCGATGACGGTATATTCATGGTGCAGTTCCGAGCCGAGATTCCCAGCGACCACATAACCTGTATTGATACCTATACCCATGAACAGGCGTGGATGACCATGTTTTACATTTTCGCTGTTAATGTTCTGCATGCTGCGTTGCATCTCTACAGCACAGGCGATGGCCCGCTCTAGGTCGTCATCCCGTTGTTCGGAAAGTCCAAACAGCGCCATGATGGAGTCACCCATGAATTTATCGATACTGCCACCGAAGCGAAAAATGATCTCGCACATACGGGAGAAATAGAAGTTCAGAATCTCAATTACAATGTCAGGTTGGTAGTGTTCTGATAACGCAGTGAATCCTCGCAGATCCGATAGAAGGATGGTGACCTGTTTTGTCTGAGGTTTCTTTCCACCCTCTGGGGAGTCAAGGGTTTTAATCAGTGCCTGATGCAGACGACTCTTCTGCATTGGCGATAGCTTGGTTTCCAGGACGTCACCGACAGTATCGATAATACGCTCGATCTCTTCGGCTTGTTTCATTGTCTGGCTCCCAGCTTCTCTAAATTGATTAGCCCGGTAATCGCCTTGATGACTGTCATCCGACTGGTGAAAGGTCTGAAGACATTCGATAGTGGGCATGGGCTCCAATTTTCAGTATAGCCAGCGGGAGGTATTCTGGAACCTGTTATTAACCCTTGTGTGGTGCAGTTTATACGTTACACCGCACTAGTCCTGTTCTGGGCTTCAAGGATGCTTCGGCTGAATATGGCTTTTCAGATGCAGGGTTAATGATCTTTAAATGAAACCGAGCTTTTAAACGCTTTCAACTATCCGGGAAGTAGGCAGCAATACACTCCATTGCTGCCTGTATGGATTCTCTATTTATCGAATGCTGGTCGTTCATCAGATACTGCATTCAAGCTGAAGGCGTCGTTACCCCGCCAGCCGCCAATTACAAGCTGGGTACCTGGTGGTTGTCCGGCAATATTTTGCATCAGATCCTGTGAGTTGCTCAGCTCTGTGTTATTAATGCTGGTGATCACGTCGCCGGGACGTAACCCAGCCTTGCTTGCCGGCCCATCTTCAAGTACTCCTGTCACCAATACCCCATCCTCGATATGCAGACCGAAGGCTTCGGCCAGCTTTTTTGTTACATCCTGCCCCTGAATACCAATCCAGCCCCGTACTACATGACCGGAGCGGATCAGTTGCTGCATGATGCCCTCGGCCAGATCATAGGGGATCGCGAAACCGATGCCGTGAGATCCGCCGGTTTTGGAAAAGATAGCGGTATTGATGCCAATCAGCTCCCCATGTCCATTCACCAGGGCGCCTCCAGAGTTTCCGGGATTGATGGCGGCATCAGTCTGAATAAAGTTTTCGAAGGTGCTGATACCCAGGCGTGAACGACCTGTTGCGCTGATGATGCCCATAGTGACCGTCTGTCCCACACCGAAAGGGTTGCCAATAGCCAATACCACATCACCCACCTGTTGAGTGCCTGAGTGGCCGACAGGAATCGGCTGCATCGGCTGATCACTGTTAATTTTAAGCACCGCAACATCGGATTCCGCATCACTGCCAACGATACTGACGCTGACGCTCTGGCCATTTGCCAGCACTACTTTGATTTCGTCTGCACCGTCGATGACGTGGTGGTTTGTCAGAAGATATCCATCTTCAGTGACAATCACTCCGGAGCCAAGGCTGGTGTCAAGGCGCTGGCGGGTCTTTTCCGGGAGTATGCTGCCAAACAGGTGCTGCAATACCGGGTCTTTGAAGCGCATCGCCTGGGATTCAGTAGTAATTTTGGTGGTGAAGATATTGACCACCGCAGGCGCTGCTTTTTGTACCGCTTCGGCATAGGAGACAGGCCCCGCTTCCCGAGGCAGAGCGACTGCAGGTTTTTTATGTTGCTGTAGATATTCTGCGGATTGAGGAGACAACGTTCGCTCGGGCAAGAGGAACAGTACAACAAAGGCTCCAGCCAGACCTGCAGTCAGAGCAGTGAGTAGAAGTGAAAACAGTCTTTGCATGCGCATGAGATGATTTAGTGTGGTACAAAAGGATACTCTACAGACGCCTCTGCACTACATAAAGTAGATAGATTACACCCTTGTGTGATGCCGGAAAATCTCCGTCACAGGTAGCTGAGCGTCATTAGGAATCCCGTTTCAGGTAAACATAACATGATTGACCTATTAACGCTTGAAGACTATTGCAACAAACTACTCTGCGTAGAGGCGTTTGAGGACTATTGCCCAAATGGTATACAGGTAGAAGCCTCAAATGAGGTGCAGAAACTGATGGTTGGGGTGACTGCATGTCAGGCGCTGATTGACGAGGCGGAGCGTTGGGGTGCTGATGCGCTGTTGGTTCATCATGGATACTTCTGGAAAGGAGAGTCTCAGCCACTACGTGGTATCAAAGGGCGTCGGATTGCCACCCTGTTTCGTCAAGGTATCAGCCTGTTGGCCTATCATCTGCCTTTGGATGCTCACGAGATCCATGGTAACAACCGGCAATTGGGGGATTTGCTCGGATTGACACAGGCTGAGCCATCCCAAGCGGGTCATGGTCTTGTTTGGACTGCCACCCTTGCAGAGCCGATTTCACCGCAGACTCTGGGGTCTCAGCTGGCTGATGCGCTGGGTCAAGCACCGCTGCATATCAGCGCTGATCAACAGATGTTAAAGCGTATTGGGTGGTGTACCGGTGCGGCCCAGAATTATATTGAAGCTGCGGCAGAACTTGGTCTGGATGCTTATATCTCAGGGGAGATATCAGAACCAACAGTTCATCTTGCCAGGGAGCTGGGTGTTCACTACTATGCTGCTGGTCACCACGCCACTGAGCGATATGGTGTTCAGGCTCTGGCAGAGCATCTATCAGAGTGTTTTGAGATTGAATGTCGTTTTTGTGACATTCAAAACCCTGTTTAGATCCGGCTCACCATAATACTGGCAAGAGCATAGGTATTTAATCTTTTTCCATGAGAATGCGCCTTGACCAGCGCGGACACATTGTGGAGAATGCGCGGTTAATTTTCATTGTTTTATGTAAGTATATTCTAATGTCCTGAAAATGTGGGTCGGGAAGAGGTCAGTTTGGCCTTCAAGGCTCACATCAGTATCCGGGGAGTCCATAAAGTTATGAGCGCAGATGGCGTTGATTTAAAGAAGCGGCGTACTCTTACGCTTGCTACCAGTGCGGTCGGGGCGGTTGGTGCCGGTTTCGTGATCTATCCATTCCTGGCGGCCTGGGCCCCCAGTGAAAAGGCTAAAGCGGCTGGAGCGCCGGTTGAAGCCGATATCAGTAAGCTCGAATCCGGGCAGCTGATGAGGGTGAAATGGCGCGGAAAGCCGGTTTGGATCGTCTCTCGTACCGAACAGAATCTTGCAGATCTACCGACACTTGACGGTGACCTGCTCGATCCGATGTCCGAAGATACCGGTCAGCAGCCTGATTACTGCAAAAACCCAGTTCGGTCAGTCAAGGAGAAATACCTTGTTGCTGTGGGAATATGCACTCATCTTGGTTGCTCCCCGACATATCGGCCTGAAGTGGCCCCTGAGGATCTCGGTGCCGAATGGAAAGGTGGGTTCTACTGCCCCTGTCACGGTTCAAGATTCGATCTGGCCGGTCGTGTGTATGCTGGTGTGCCTGCACCTAAAAACCTGGAAATTCCTCCCTACCAGTATCTCTCAGAGACAAAGATTCTGGTTGGTGCTGACGGAGGCGCAAGCTCATGAGTATGATGAAAAATTTTATGGGCTGGATAGATGAACGCTATCCGGCTACCAAAGCCTGGAATGAGCATCTCGCTCAATACTACGCCCCGAAGAACTTTAATTTCTGGTACTTCATGGGTTCACTGGCACTGCTGGTTCTGGTGATCCAGATTTTGACCGGTGTCTGGTTGGCGATGAACTATAAGCCTGATGCCGAGCTGGCATTCGGTTCTGTTGAATACATCATGCGTGATGTGGACTGGGGTTGGCTGATTCGCTACATGCATTCAACCGGTGCCTCGGCCTTCTTTATTGTAATCTACCTGCATATGTTCCGTGGCCTGATGTATGGTTCATACCGCAAGCCTCGTGAATTGCTGTGGATTATCGGTGTAATCATCTATCTGGCGATGATGGCGACAGCCTTCTTCGGCTATCTGCTGCCCTGGGGCCAGATGTCCTTTTGGGGTGCTCAGGTAATCGTCAATCTGTTCTCTGCGGTGCCGGTGATAGGCCCTGATCTGGGTGTCTGGGTACGTGGTGACTATGTTATCTCCGACGCGACCCTGAACCGCTTCTTTGCACTCCACTTCCTGTTGCCCTTCGTATTGGCGGCATTGGTGTTTGTTCACATCGTCGCGCTGCATAAGGTTGGTTCCAACAACCCTGATGGCATCGAGATCAAGAAGGGCCCTAAGGGCAACCGCTGGTCTGACAAGGCGCCAGCAGACGGCATCCCTTTCCACCCCTATTACTCGGTGAAGGATATAGCCGGTGTTGCCGGGTTCCTGTTTCTATTTGCAGCAGCGGTCTTTTTTGCTCCGGAGATGGGTGGTTACTTCATTGAGCATCCCAACTTCGAGCCAGCCAACCCGCTGAAGACGCCTGCACACATTGCCCCAGTCTGGTACTTCACCCCTTTCTACGCGATCTTGCGTGCGGTGCCTTCGATTGCCGGTTCAGCGTTCCCTGGTGTTGTGGCGATGTTCGCTTCGATACTGGTGATGTTCTTCCTGCCTTGGCTTGATCGCAGTCCAGTGAAATCAATTCGTTACAAGGGCTCACTCTACAAAGTTATGCTCTGGTTGTTCGTTGTGGATTTTATTCTGCTGGGCTTTTTAGGTACCCAACCAACCACTGACCTATACGTAATACTGGCGCAGGTCGGAACAATCTACTATTTTGCTTTTTTCTTTTTGATGCCCATCTACAGCAAAATAGACAAGACCAAACCAGTACCGGAGAGGGTGACCGAATGAAAAAGCTGATTGTTGCATTCTTATTAGCCGCGGCCCCGATGCTCGGACTGGCAGCTGGTGGCGGTGTTCATCTGGATGACGCTGATATTGACCTGAGTGATCAGGCTTCTTTGCAGCGTGGCGCCAAATATTTCATGAACTACTGCCTGAGCTGTCACTCAGCCAAGTACCAACGCTATAACCGTATGGCAAGGGATCTGGGTCTGACTGAGCAGGAAGTTGTGGATAACCTGATGTTCACCACCGATAAAATCGGTCAGACCATGAACATTGCCATGACCTCTGACAAGGCTACTGAGTGGTTCGGTAATCCCCCACCTGATCTGAGCGTTATTGCCCGCGCCAGAGGTGTGGATTGGATCTATACCTATTTGCGCGGCTTCTATCTGGATGAGAATCGTCCATTCGGGGTAAACAACAGGGTTTTTCCTGATGTGGGTATGCCCAATGTACTGTGGCAGTTGCAGGGTGATCAGAAAGCAGTCTACAAGACTGAAAATCACAATGGCACCGAAACCGATGTGTTAGATCATCTGGAACCCGCGAGCGAAGGCACCTTGAGTGCAGAGGAGTTTGATCAGGTTGCCCGTGATCTGACAGCATTCCTCAGCTACATTGGTGAGCCGATTCAGATGGAGAGAAAGCGCCTGGGTGTATGGGTGCTGATGTTCATTGCGGTGTTCTTTGTGTTGGCTTACTTGCTCAAAAAAGAGTACTGGAAAGACGTTCACTAGCACGGTTTAGTGTTTAGCTGACAAAAAGGCGCACAGTTGCGGTATACTGTGCGCCTTTTTTTATGTGAAAACTATCAGTCTGCACTCATATCGTACTTGGATATGGTGTCGGACGTTTTGCAGAGAGGCAATAAATGGCAGCAGTTGCGAATAAACGCTCAGTGATGACCCTCTATTCGGATCCGACAGACCCTTACTGCCATCGGGTCAGGATGGTGCTGGCGGAAAAAAATATCACTTATGAAGTTGAGGATATTGATCCGTTGAATGTGCCTGAAGAGGTCATGGAATTGAACCCTTATGGTACCCTTCCTACCCTGGTGGATCGGGATCTGAAGTTGTACGAATCCCGTATTATCATGGAATATCTGGACGAGCGGTTTCCTCATCCGCCACTGTTACCGGTAGATCCGGTGTCACGCTCTACGTCGCGTTTGCTGATGTATCGTGTTGAAAGCGACTGGTACAGCCTGCTGGATATCATTATGAGCGGCAAGAAGGAGGCGGCGAAAGCCCGCAAGGAACTTCGTGAGAGCCTGATCACTACAGCGCCTGTATTTGGCGCCAAGCCATACTTCATGAGTGATGAGTTTTCACTGGTGGATTGTGCCATTGCCCCCTTGTTATGGCGTCTTCCAGAGCTGGGCATCGAAATTCCTGCCAGCGCTAAAGGCCTCTATGAATACTCCCAACGCCTGTTTGAAAAAGAGTCTTTTATCAAGAGTCTGTCAGAGGCAGAGCAGGAGATGCGCGGGTGAACCTGGATTTCCCGCAAATTCATCTTCAACTGCGGATTTTAGGTTGAACCATGACTGAGATGTCATCCAATCGGCCATACCTTATTCGTGCTTTGTATGAGTGGTTGGTCGACAATGGGAAAACCCCATATATGATGGTCAATGCTGACTTTCAGGGGGCTGTTGTGCCGATTCAGTATGTTGAAAATGGGCGCATTATTCTGAATGTGGATCCATCTGCTGTATCCGGGCTTGAGTTGGGTAATGAGTGGATCAGCTTCAGCGCAAGATTTGGAGGATCAGCAGAAGAGATTATGATCCCCCCCGGTGCTGTGATGGGCATTTACGCCAAAGAGAATGGGCAAGGCATGTTGTTTCCGGATGAAGAGGTCGATAACGACAATGAGCCGGAAGATGACCCCGATCCTAATCCGCCCAGCACTCGTCCGGCATTGAAGGTTGTAAAATAGCTCAGTCGTGCTTCTCTTCTTCAGCTGCCACATTAGGTTGTGGTGGCTGAGGAATATCCATATGAAGACTGACATTGTGAACCCCCAGCATGACCAGGTAGCCTGTCCTGCGGCCTGACCCCTCCAGACTATAGTCAAAGGCGTATACACGACGGATTTTCGGGCCGCTGCGAAGCCAGCGGAGGCCAAGCCGATGCAGGGCAACGGTCTGATCCAGAAGCTGTACACCATGACTCTGGCAGCTTTTTCGGCAGATGCGTATAGCGACTTCCCTGACCCGTAAGCTGTCACGCCAGAACCAGGCGAGTAGCATCAGTAGTATTAATAGATTAAGTGTTGAATAGGACATGATGATGGTGTGTCATTAGAGGTGGCGTTAAGCGGGCCTCTGATTTTAGCAATCAACATGAGAGACAACACGAGCCAATGGGTGTAATCCATATTGTAACTGCAGATATCACTCTCCTGGAAGTGGATGTCATCGTAAATGCCGCAAATACCCGATTATTGGGTGGTGGTGGCGTGGATGGAGCAATACATCGGGCTGCCGGGGAAGAGCTTCTTGAATATTGCAGAACCCTGGGTGGCTGTCCGGTTGGTGAGGCAAAAATTACTCCTGGATTCAGATTACCGGCAAAGTGGGTGATCCATACGGTTGGCCCTGTTTGGCAGGGGGGGAGCTTGGGTGAGCCTAAGCTGTTGAGAGCCTGTTACGAAAAGAGTCTGGCACTGGCGGCAGAGCATCAATTGCAGAGCATCGCTTTTCCGGCTATCAGTACGGGTGTTTACGGTTACCCTAAGCAGCAGGCCTCAGAAGTGGCAATATCGGTGATGCAGGCATGGTGTGACCGATTTGAACGGATCATCGCATGCTGTTTCAGCCATTCAGATGCAGAGCTATACCATGACCTCTGTCCTGAGTGTTTCATGAGTGATGGGTAGTTATCAGGCAGCCTGGCTAGTATGACACAACTAGAATAACCGGATTATCTTTAACCTATAAAAACATATACAGGAAGCAAAACAAGATGTTCAACTGGCTTGACCGAATGCCAATGCATATGATCGCTTTGCCCGCACTGCTGTTGGCAATGGCACCCTTTGTGCCTGAGCCCCATCTGTGGGAGAAGTTGAAAATGTTGATGGATGGGACGCTGCACAGGCCTATCGATATCTTCGATCTTTTGATGCATGGCACCCCCCTGGTGCTGCTTGTGATCAAAGTGATTCGGGGGGAGCGGGAGACGGGCTGAAAGCAAAAAGTCAGTGACTGAGTGAATTGAGTGGGCCTTCAAAGTCCATATCAATCCCGCTTTTTACTCAGTCGCTCCAATCGCAGGCGATGTCGCTCGTCAAACAGCCGTTTTGAGCCTATCCAGACCGCCACAGTCGCACCAAAGCCCGTACCTGCAGCAATCAGTAGCATGATCAATATCTGGTATTTTGAGGCCTCCATAGGCGGGGCGCCGGCGAGTATTTGTCCGGTCATCATACCGGGAAGACTGACTATACCGGCCGCGGCCATGGCATTGATGATCGGGATCAGGCCACTGCGCAAAGCGGTTCTGCGAATATCCCTGATTGCTTCATCCCAAGTGTGCCCCAGGATTAAGCGCGCTTCGATCTCCTGGCGTCTTTGCCAGCCATTCTGGGTAAGGTTATCCAAGGCAATCGCAACTCCTGACATGGTGTTACCCAATAACATCCCCAGTAGGGGGATGAGGTACTGCACCGAATACCAGGGTTCTGCCTGGATGATGATGATCAGTGCAAGAATAGTTACGCTGAAGGAGGAGATAAACATGGAGAGGGTTCCGACGCCAATCCCCCAGATGCCTTTGAAGCGACGTTGCTGTCTGGCCATTACCTCATAGCCGGCAACCACCAGCATGAACATAGCCAGGGAGGCGATCAAGGCAGGATGTGATTGCACGAACAGAAACTTCAACACCAGACCCAGCAGGCTGAGCTGGATCACGGTACGCAGGGCAGCGATCAGTAATTTCCCTTCAATACCCAGTGAGAGCCGTAGAGAGAGCAAAGCCAGGAGTAGCACCAGTGTTGAGGCGATAAACAGATCGAGGGGGGTCAGCTGGATCAGGTTCATTGCTCTCTCCTGAGACGTCCTGAATCGATTACCCAGCTCTGTTTACTGACCCGCTGGCGCTGCTGGGGGTCGTGAGATACCCAGAGAACAGCGACCTGATGTTGTTGGCGCCAGTATTCGATCAATGCCTCCACTTTGGCACTATTCCCTTGGTCCAGGTTGGCAGTCGGCTCATCCAGCAGTAGTACCTGAGGGTGGTTACTCAATAGTCTGATCAGGGATAGTCTCTGTCGTTCACCACTGGAGAGTCTGCTGATCTCCCACTCCACTGCATCATGGGGTATCTCGAGACGATCAAAGAGTTCAGGCTCCGGCCTGCTGAAATGGTCACCGACCCGTTCAGTCCACCAGCCACTCTCTGCCAGCAGAAGCCCGACCTTGTGACGCCACTGGGGGCCTGTGATGGTTCCTTTCTCTTCTTTGTTCAGCCAGACCCTGCCCTGGGAGGGCTCCAGGTCGGCCAGTGCCCGTAGCAGTCGCGTTTTTCCAGACCCTGATGGGCCGTTGATGGTTATGCAGTCACCTGCAGGCAGTTGCAGGTCGATGGGGTCCAGTAGTGGGGATTTGAACTGCTCCAGGGTCAGGCTGCCCATTAGCCCAGACGCTCGAAAATCAGATCCCAGACGCCATGGCCCAGGCGCTCACCACGTCGTTCAAATTTTGTCAGTGGCCTGGTGGCCGGGCGGGGTGAAAACTGCCCATCCCCCGCCTTATTGAGAAAGCCTTTGTGTGAGGAGAGTACTGACATCATCTGTTTGGCATAATCCTCCCAATCTGTGGCCATATGCAGGATACCGCCAGCTGCCAGGGTACGGAAAGCCAACTCAGAAAACTCTTCCTGAACGATGCGTCTTTTATTATGTTTTCGCTTGTGCCAGGGGTCGGGGAAGTAGAGCAGTATGCGGGAGAGGCTTGCCGCATTGATATGGTGGCGAAGCAGCTCCATGGCATCGGTTTTGAGGATGCGAACATTGGTTAACTCGTGTTCGGCCAGCCGTATCATCAGATGGCCTACGCCTGGGCCATGTACCTCGACGCCCAGAAAGTTCTGTTCCGGTTGGGTTTCAGCAAGCTGGCTTAAGGTCTCGCCATTGCCAAATCCGATCTCCAAGGTGACCGGCTGTGTTTGATTGAACAGGTTCGGTAGATCCAGCGGGTCGTTATCCAGTTCCAGGCCATATTTTGGCCATAGCTCTTCATAGGCTCGTTGCTGGCCTTCGGTCATGCGCCCCTGTCTGAGTACATAACTACGAATTGGACGTTGCTTTTGATCGGATTGCGGCATGATTTAAGGGTTTGATCGTGTCGTCAGCTCAGGTAACCGCTGGGTTACAGATTATAGTGTTTGAAGGGCAAACTTCTGTTTGCCCGTCACTTGGATCTACTACTATCAATCACACTTGCCCCAATAACTCAGCTCAGAAGAACAGACCATCCAAGGGTGATGAGGCCGAGGCGAAGCGCTTTGCCGGCATACGTCCAGCAAGATAGGCCTCGCGACCTGCCTGGATCGCCTTTTTCATAGCTGAGGCCATCAGCACAGGGTCCTTTGCTGCGGCAATGGCGGTATTCATCAATACACCGTCACACCCCAGCTCCATGGCTACTGCCGCATCAGAGGCGGTGCCGACACCGGCATCAACCAGAATCGGTACCTTGGCATTTTCTACGATGGTACGGATATTCAAGCGGTTGCGAATACCCAGACCGGAGCCAATCGGGGCTGCAAGGGGCATCACTGCAACACAGCCCAACTCTTCAAGGCGCTTCGCCATAATGGGGTCGTCATTGGTGTAGACCATGACATCAAAATCCTCTTTGATCAAAACCTCGGCAGCTTCCAGGGTCTGTACCACATCAGGAAAGAGGGTTTTTTGATCTCCAAGTACTTCCAATTTTACTAAATTGTGGCCATCCAGAAGCTCCCGGGCGAGACGGCAGGTGCGGATTGCAGTTTTGGCGTCAAAGCAGCCTGCTGTATTGGGCAGATAGGTGAATTCACTGGGAGGCAGGGTTTCCAGCACATTGGGCTCATCCTGATTCTGACCGATATTGGTGCGGCGTACTGCAATAGTCACAATCTCAGCTCCGCTTGCATCAATAGCGGCACGGGTCTCCTGCATATCTTTATATTTACCGGTTCCCACCAGGAGGCGGGAGGTGAATGTGCGTCCTGCGACGCTAAAGCTGTCTGTGTTGTTATCGTTTGACATTGGATTCTATCTTCGAAGGTGAAACAAAAGGTGTGGGCGGGTATTGCAAGTCTAGTGTCGACACTACGATAGACTCAACCACCACCAACGGCATGAATAATCTCAATCCGGTCCATGTCATGTATCGCATGACCGTTGAAGGTGCTTCTTGGTACCAGCTCTTCATTGACTTCGACAGCTATGCGCTGACCTTTCAGTTCAAGCATTTCTATAAGACCTGCCATGTCGAGGGTATCTGGAATTTGCTTTTCCAAGCCGTTTAAGTAAATCTGCATCTGAATGTAATCTCTGTCAGGAGTAGAGTCAGGTTCAATTGCGAATTCTACCTCAACTCAAGGAGACAAAGTATGCGCAGCAGCAAATGATAACAGCCTCCAACCTGGCAGAATGGTAAAAGGGGGCGGCAGGAGGATAATGTGGAGTGGAGTGAAGATCTCATACCTTTGGAACAAGCGGGCACATTGGACGGCCTCTTTTTTCAACGGATGCGGCGAACGCCTGACGTGGTGGCCTATCGCCACTACGAGCGAAACCGGAAGCAGTGGTATGAATTGAGTTGGGGGGATATGGCCCGCCATGTGGAGCGCTGGCGCCAGGCGCTTGCTGGAGAGGACCTGGAGCCAGGCGACCGGGTCGCCGTGTTGCTGCGTAATTGCCCGGAGTGGGTGATGTTTGATCAGGCCGCGCTCTCCCTGGGGTTGGTGGTAGTGCCTCTCTATACCGATGATCGGGCTGATGCCATTGCCTATATTCTGAAAGATGCAGCAGTTAAACTGTTACTGGTACAGGATACCGGTCGCTGGAACCGTATGGCGAATGTGGTTGAGGACCTACCAAATCTACAGCGGGTGGTCGTTCTGGAGACGATGAAGCAGCCAGATGCCAGAGAGGATGATCTGCTGAGAGAGGCTAAAACCTGGTTGCCTTCCCGAGGGGAAGCGTTGCAGAAGCGTAAGGCTGACCCTCATAGTCTTGCTTCAATTGTCTATACCTCTGGCACTACGGGTCGTCCCAAGGGCGTCATGTTGAGCCACTTCAATATGCTCTCTATTGCCCACGCGTCGTTGACGGTGGTGGATTGCTATCAACAGGATAGCTTTCTCTCCTTCCTGCCGCTATCCCACACCCTGGAGCGAACAGGGGGCTACTACCTGCCGATGATGGCTGGGTCTTCAGTCTCATTCGCACGTTCCATCTCTCAATTGGCTGAAGATCTTCAAAAGATACGACCTACGGCGATCATCGCTGTGCCGAGGATATTTGAACGGGTCTATGCCCGGGTACAGGATCAGCTGAAGCATAAGCCCGCCTTTGCACGAATACTGTTCCAAATGGCCTTGAAGGTTGGCTTGAAAGAGTTCGAGTACCGAATGGGGCGACAGCGCTGGTTTCCCGGATTGTTGATTCACCCGCTGCTACGGCGACTGGTTTCAGCAAAGATTCTGGATAAACTGGGTGGACGATTGCGCGTGGCGGTCAGTGGTGGCGCTGCAATTTCGCCAGAGATTGCCAAGGTGTTTCTCGGTTTGGGGTTGCCCATGCTGCAAGGTTACGGGTTGACAGAGACCAGTCCGGTCATCAGTGTCAATCCGGTAGACAACATCAAGCCCGAGAGCGTCGGTGTACCACTGCGTGGCGTGAAAACAAAGATAGGGGATGATGACGAGTTACTGGTGAAAACCCCCGGCATGATGCTTGGATATTGGAACAACCATGCGGCGACTGCTGAGATGATCGATCAACAGGGTTGGCTGCACACCGGTGATCAGGCGCGCATAGATGAGGATGGCCATATCCATATCACCGGGAGGATAAAAGACATCCTGGTACTCTCAAATGGAGAGAAGATTCCACCATCGGACATGGAGATGGCAATTGCGCTCGACCCGCTGGTGGAGCAGGCGATGGTGGTGGGGGAGGGAAAACCCTATCTGGGGGCACTGGTGGTGTTGAACCCTGATTTATGGGGTGGCTTCGCTGAAGAGTTCGACTGTGACTCCTCTCGTGAGGAGAGTCTGCAGAATGAACATATTCAGGGGGCAGTTGTAAAACGGATACGTGCTGCGCTGAAGGATTTCCCCGGCTACGCCAAGATAAGACGGGTTGCTCTGCTGCTCGAACCCTGGAGTATAGACAACGGCTTAATGACCCCCACCTTGAAGATCAAGCGCCAGAAGGTCACTGAGCATCACAAGGCGCTCATCGATTCACTCTATGGCGATGGTCTGGTGTGAGTTGGTTGGGGGGATGAATGACAGCCGATCAACTGAACAAAGCCCGCAACCCGTTATTGCCTGCTGCCATGGTGGCCATTCAGCGGGCAGCAGAGCGGGCGCGGAACGAGGCAGTTCGTACCCATACAGGGGTTATCATTGCTCGGGCTGGCATAATCGAGCGGATTGTATTGAATGATTTGCAGTCGATAGGAAGTAGTACCTCCGAAGAGGTACACTAGAATAGGGCAGAGCAGTTGTGTAGGATCTGAACCAGCCCTCGCTGCGGGTGTAGTTCAATGGTAGAACTGTAGCTTCCCAAGCTACTAACGTGGGTTCGATTCCCATCACCCGCTCCAATTCTGTAATAGACGAAGTGGAACCTGGTACTGCTTCATTCAGTGCAAGCCTGTTTATGTCGCTCAATAGCGGCGTGTCGGCGTTGCGGCTTTCCTTTGAGCGCCTCAATCTCCTTTAGAAGTTGTTCGCACTCTTCTGCCTGGCTCGGTTGCTTGGGTGGAGGCTCGACGAATGGGTGTTCAGTTGGCTTGAACATCACTGACTCGCCACGCTCTGCCATCACTGCGAATGTGGCAAAAAGGAGTAGAAGAGAGAGTAGGACAAGCCAAGATAGGGATGCTTTCATCGTCAGTCTTTTCCTGTGGTCTATTGGTTCGTACCCAGAAATATTTCATGGATACCTAAGTGGAGAATTTTAAAACAGTATATGCCACAAATGGGGGTAAAAAGTACTGATCAGCGGTATCTTTCACTATTTACCTCAGTGTTAGACTACTATAGGTGCGGGGTTTAAATTCACAGAATGTCACATAGACAGAGAGAGGATATGCGCCAAGAAATCTCTTGAGCATGTATGATTCATGTAAAGGAACATAATGAGGTAGCTGGTTGGTAGGTACCACCCGTCTCTCTATCTGAATTGTGTCAGAGATCATCAGATTGAATGTTTTGTTAAACAGCAGGGGGTTGATGGTGGCTAACTGGAAAAAAATATTTGTCCTGGTATTGCTTTTTGCCTTTGTGACATCGGCAGCTGCGGTAGGATTTCGCATGGCTGAGATTATGCCCGCAAAATATTTCACCGAAGAAGACTGGGCGTTGGCTAAAAAAACTGTGAATAACGCGTTGGAAAAGGGAAAGATGGATGAAACCTTTTCCTGGCGAAACGACTCTACCGGACACCGGGGTTTATATCGGGTTTTAAATAGCCTTGAAGTGGATCAGAAGCAATGTCGTGATCTGCTGGTGTTGCACGAGGCAGGTCAGGCTAAGGCCAATGGCAAATATCGCTTTTGCAAAGTTGAGAGTGGTGAATGGAAGACAATAGGCAAGACGCCGGATTAGCAGGCTCGGTCAACAGAAGTCATCCAGGAAATCTGGATAGAGATGGCCTGTTTTGTTCTGTAGCACGGGTAATTAATGTCTTGAGGTGTCCTCTGAATAATGATAGTTATTTCAGGGGGATAAGTTGGCGATGATAGAGCTGTATCAAGCGCAGGACAGGGTTGAAGCTCAAATGTTGAAGGATTTTCTGTTTCAACAGGGTGTCGAGGTGGTTATTTTCAACGATCTTCTTAGTGGTGCGGCTGGTGGGGTGCCAGCTAATATATATCCGACTTTATGGTTGTTGGAAAACCAGGATTTCGAAAAGGCAAAGCAGCTTGCTGAACAGTTTTTTAGCCAGAGCCTGTCGAGTCAGGAGCCTTGGCACTGCAAGATATGTGGAGAACGTATCGACGCCGGGTTTGAGGTATGCTGGAATTGCGGTACACCTGGCCCAAATCAAAATAATAAGGAGTAGAGGATGGGCAAGATCCTGAAAGTGCTTGGTTGGTTGGTGGGGATGCTGGTGGTGCTGGTCATCGCCGCAGTCATTCTCATTCCGATGTTTGTTGATCCGAATGACCATAAAGAGCGAATTGTCGCCGAGGTTAAGAAGGCTACTGGGCGTGATCTGAGCATCAGTGGCGATATCGGCCTATCGGTATTTCCACGCCTGGCCCTGGAATTGAATGGCCTTAGATTAAGTAATGCGCCTGGATTCAACGGCTCTGAGTTTGCTTCAATAAAGCACGCAAAAGTAGGCGTCAACCTGCTACCGCTGATATTCAAACAACTGCTTGAGGTAGACACTGTTCAGGTGGATGGTGTCAGACTCAATCTTGCAAAATCCAAAAGCGGGGCAACCAACTGGGAAGATATGACAGGCAAAAAGGCACCAAAAAAGGTGCCCGGTTCGGCCGAGTCTAAATCTGAAGGGGGAACGAACATGCTCGCATTTACCGTTGGTGGCTTGAACATCAACGAAGCGAATGTGGTCTGGGACGATCAATCCACCGGAGAGAGATACACCATACAAGATATTCAGTTGGAGACCGGCGAACTGGCCCCTGGTGAGCCTGTTGACGTTGCATTCAGTCTGGCGCTTGCGAGTAAAAAGCCTGCAATGCAAGGGAAGTTAGCACTCACTACTGTACTTGTTGTTAACCCTGATAACGAATCCATCAAATTGGATGATCTTGACCTTGATGTTGAAATGACAGGTGAAGGTCTGCCGGAAAAGGGTGTTGTTGTTTCGTTGCAATCAGATGTGTTGCTGAATCTATCCAATAGTACCCTGGATATTCAGGATCTGCTGCTGGAATCGGGAAAAATCAAACTGACCGGCAAGCTGGAAGGGATCGATATCCAAAACAATCCCAGCATGAAGGGTAATATCAAGCTGGCAGAGTTCAGTCTGCGTGAGTGGATGGAGCAGTTCGGTATGCCGATACCTGAAACCGCTGATCCGGATGTTTTAAATAGTCTGCATTTCTCAACCGAGTTTACAGCAAACACTGAGCAGGCTGTGTTGACCAACCTGATGGCTGAAGTGGATCAAACCACGCTCAAGGGAAATTTCGAGATAGTTGACCTTGCATCGCCAACCTACCTCTTTAATCTCGACGTCAACAGCATTAACCTGGATAGATATCTACCGCCACCAAGCGAGACATCCCCAGCGCCTGCTCGCCAGAGAGGCAAACAAAAGGTAGCTAAGGAAGAGCCACTGTTTCCCACAGAGCTGCTACGTGAGTTAAAGCTTAATGGCACTATCCGTATAGGTAATCTGATCGTAAATAATCTCAACTCTGAGGCGATTCTGGTCAAAATCAGAAGCCGGGATGGCAAGCTCAATATCGACCATGAGATCGGGCGTTTCTACGATGGCTTGATGAAGGGTGATGTGCAGCTTGACGTCAATGGCTCAAAACCGGTTTTAAAACTGAATCAATCTGTCTCCAGGATTCTATCCGGGCCTCTACTGAAGGATCTCACTGGAGAAGATACCCTTCTGGGCAGTGGAGATTTGGATATGGCGCTGAGCAGCAAAGGGGATACTGTCAGCCAGCTCAAAAAAGCACTGAATGGTGATGTAACTTTCGATTTTCGAGACGGCGCAGTGAAAGGGTTCAATCTGGCGAAGATGATCCGTGACACAAAAGCCCGTCTTAAAGGTGAGCCGATAACCAGCTTCAATGAACCTGAACAGACCGATTTTTCTGAGCTGACAGGAAAAGCCAAAATTGTTAACGGGGTGGTCAACAACCAGATTCTCAATGCAAAATCACCTTACTTTCGCCTGGAAGGGAGCGGTAAGGCCTACCTGGCAGAAGAGCGACTTAAATACACCGTCCGCCCAGTCATAGTGAACACCTCCACAGGGCAGGATGGTAAGGCGCTCGAGGAGCTGAAAGGGATACCAATCCCGGTGAAAATCAAAGGAGACTGGAATGATCCGGAATTCTCCATACAGCTGTCGAAAATTCTTGAAGAGCAACAGAAAGCCAAACTGAAGAAGAAACTCGACGAAAAGATCGATGAGAAGGTGTCTGAAGAGCTGGAAGAGAAGCTCCCTGAAGAGTTGCAGGATCAGTTAAAGGACAAGCTGAAAGGCCTGCTTTGATACAACCAGGCTCTGATGACGTAGAGGGGCGCCTCTCTACGCAAGAGGCGAATGGATTTTGCAAAAAGGTTCTGGCCTGGTTTGCGCTGCATGGTCGCAAACAGCTTCCCTGGCAACAACCCAGAGATCCCTATCGGGTGTGGGTCTCAGAGATTATGCTGCAGCAGACCCAGGTTGCCACAGTAATCGACTACTTTAACCGCTTCATGGCGACCTTTCCCGATATGAAAACACTGGCTGAAGCTGACGCCGATCAGGTGATGCACCATTGGTCGGGGCTTGGCTATTACGCCCGTGCACGCAACCTTCATCAATGCGCAAAACAGGTTATTGCACAACACCAGGGCGATCTCCCTGATGACCTGGAGATGCTGCAGAGGCTGCCTGGTATAGGGCGTTCCACGGCCGGTGCCATCCGTTCACTGGCATTCGCTAAATTCGCACCGATTCTGGATGGCAATGTAAAGCGGGTGCTTGCACGCCGTTTCGCCATACAGGGCTGGCCAGGGCAGACAGCTGTCTCCAAGCAGTTGTGGCGGCTGAGTGAGGCGTTGACACCCCACAGCAATACCGCTGATTACAATCAAGCGATGATGGACCTGGGGGCGATGATATGTCTCAGGCGCAAACCGCTCTGTCATGCCTGCCCATTGGTTGAGGATTGCCAGGCGTATCAAAAAGGGGATATCGCCAGTTATCCTGGCTCGAAGCCGAAAAAGGAGAAACCTGTACGCAGCACACAGTTACTGATTTTGCGTGATGACGAAGTGAGCGTGCTGCTGCAACAACGCCCTCCCAGCGGAATCTGGGGCGGTCTCTGGAGCCTGCCAGAGTGTCCAACAGAAGAGCGGGCAGAAGTCTGGTGTGAGAGCAACCTGGGGATCTATGCGACTCAATTGCATCAGCTGGCACCCCGTCGCCACAGCTTTACCCATTTCCACCTGGATATCACGCCGGTTCTTCTGCAGGTCGAAAAAACACGCAATCGGATCATGGATGAGGATTCCATGGTTTGGTATAACCTGTCGAAACCTGAGGATCTTGGCCTGGCCGCGCCAGTGTCACGCATCCTGCAAGAGATCGATCCGAATATTCCAATTCTTGAAATGACAAAAGGAGAGGCCGAATGAGCCGTACCGTAGAGTGTGTAAAACTGAAGCGCGAGGCCGAAGGGCTTGATCGCCAGCCCTATCCTGGTGATCTGGGGGCGCGGGTATTTGAAAATGTCTCCAAGGAAGCGTGGCAGGAGTGGCTTAGGCATCAGACCATGTTGATCAATGAAAACCGCCTCAGCCCGATGGACCCAAAGGCAAGAAAGTTTCTGGAAGAGCAGATGGAGCAGTTCTTTTTCGGTGAGGGCTCCGAGCTACCGCCAGACTTCAAGCCTGAGGCCTGAATAGGTGCAAAACAGGAGAAGAGAGAGGTCAGATAAGGGGTTAAAAGCAATGAAACTTGACTCAGAGATGTAACCCCGGTTTAATACGGCCCTCTCACCGCGGCCAGGTAGCTCAGTCGGTAGAGCAGGGGACTGAAAATCCCCGTGTCGGCAGTTCGATTCTGTCCCTGGCCACCATATATATCAAAAGATTAAATTCATCCATATTTGCTTATCCTGGTTTCAAGGAAGCATATTGGAAGCTGTCCTGTTCTGCCGTTTTAATTGTATTTGCCGCAGATAATTTATTCCTGACTCGTTTTGTTGGGGGCTGATGCTCCCTTAATGAATTCCAGGTTCCACCAAGGTGTAGCCTGTATGGTCTGCATCGTAATACACGCTCCCCGGATTACGCTCTACTTATTCCAACCTGTGTAGCCTGGATGGAGTGCAACGGAATCCGGGATTCATGCGCTTCGGAACAGACTCCGCTTCATCCAGGCTACATCGTGAGGTTATTCGGATGGGGGGCATCGGAATTCACGTTCCCCGGATTACGCTCTACTTATTCCAATCTGTGTAGCCTGGATGGAGTGCAACGGAATCCGGGATTCATGCGCCCCGGAACAGACTCCGCTTCATCCAGGCTACATCGTGAGGTTATTCGGATGGGGGGCATCGGAATTCACGTTCCCCGTATTCGGATGGGGGGCATCGGAATTCACGTTCCCCGGATTACGCTCTACTTATTCCAACCTGTGTAGCCTGGATGGAGTGCAACGGAATCCGGGATTCATGCGCCCCGGAATAGATTCCGCTTCATCCAGGCTACATTAAAAAGTGCCAAATGATGTCCTGGTTTATTTCGACCAGGTAGCATTCCTCTCTGACCCTTTTTTTTAAGCGGTTTTTCTGCCAACCACACAGTTCCGCCCTTTGCCTTTGGCGGCGTAGAGCATCCGGTCCGCCTCTTCCAGCAAGATATCCGGCTCTCCACGAAGATCAGCTATTTGGATCGCCACTCACGTTAATTCGTCCATGGCAGAGAGGCTGGCCAATCCGCCTGGGACTTCAATGTCAAGTGGGTGCTAACCCATGCATTTACGATTTCCGGCGAAAACGGCTTGGTAATATAGTCGACTGCACCGGCAGCCAGCCCTTTTGTCTCATCGGTTACATCATCCTGCGCAGTCACGAAGACAGAATTCCGTAACACTCAACGTTTAAAATATTAATAACATGGGGTTATTGCATGTTATCTTTTTGATTATTATTATGTTTTGTTAAATGTAAACGATGAGTATCCCTATCAGTAGCAACAGAAAGATAGGCAGCCTGTTGCCTGAACTATGCCGGAAGGCCAGAAAGGCCGTGGAAAAGGGCGGATTCAGCTGGAAATCCAGAGGATTGAATCGATTTAGGGCAGGTAGTCGGATCTCGCTCTGTGCGGGGATCTATGGCTCTTTTGGGACTGGTCGGGCTCGTGATCAACCCGTGCTGTGAACAACGCCACTGCTGCAGGCTGCCTTGACCCAACTGTGGGAGGGGCTCCGGGCTGTCCGAAAATAGATTGCGTATACATAACCATAGACAGATTCATCAACTATTGAATAAGTAACATAAGAATCTTAATATTTATTGAGCAGTATTTAGGTAGTTAATTTGGCATTAGCAATTTATTAGCCCATCCACAGAATAAAGGCCAACAGAAAGTATAAACAAACTGAAGCCTACGACACTCTTCAACTGTTTTATAAAAAGTAAAACACAACACCGAAATTTGTTGTATGTAACAGAGATATACTAAGGAGATAATTGTGTCCAATATAATTTACAATAGCAGACTTATAAATTATGTAATCACGGAAAGAAAAATCCTTTTGTCTTCCGTAATGCTAATGAATATATTTTTTTTAGTAAGTTGTTCCACACTGATAAATAAAGGGATAATTAAAACCTCTGGTATAACAATTGAGGCGCTTGATGGTTCATTCAAGTATGAAAGTAATAAGGTTTTCAAACCAAATGATTTTGGATCAACAAATCCTTTTTCTGATAATTGCGTACTTCGTGGTAGCTCAAATTCTTTTAAAGGCGGAGTGGCAAATAATATTAAAACTGGACTAAGCAATGGTGCAAAGAAAGTAAGAGTATTTCATCCATATTCCACTAAACCACTTTATGGAGCATTGCTTTTTTGTAAAAAAAGTTCAGTGGCAGCTAGTTCTGGGCCTGATGAGTACTCATTATTTGTGCCAAAAAGTTATATCGACAATGCGATAGCAGGACGAGTATCCGCCGTATATGAGTTATTCACAAACAGTGGTAACGGGCAAATAGCATGGATATTATGGTTATCCAAGGAACCAATCTGATGAATTTAAAATGGCTTAAGATCTTTTGCTTTGTTCAGATAGTCATTATTTTGAGTGGTTGTGCAACAACATGCTACTACGTTGATGATAACGGCAAGCAATACTCTGCTGAAGAAGTAAAACGCTTATCCTGTACTACATGCCCTGCAAATAAACAGGACAAAAAAAGAACACAATCACCAATTATAGGTGGTGATTCTGGTGGTCACAGAGCCCCAATTTTAGGTGGTGATTCTGGTGGAAATGCTGAGCCAATAGTTTCTGGTGATGTTTCTTCAACAAAACAGCCAAACATTGGGGGTGACATAGCAGATGACGATATACAGAAGCGCGGATTTACTAAGGTTTGCAAGTAATTATATCGCTGAGGCAATCAAAGAAAGTAAATGGGGACACTCACCGTTTGCCGCCGCAATTAAACGCCAGGAAACAGGTGGATGGGGACTGGCGGGCGAGTTCTATAGCCTTGTATGCAGAACTCCCTTCAGAGGCTGAGTAGTTAATTTAGATAGTAGTTAAGTGTGAATAGATGATAGTGGGCATGTTTGAACCAACCGGAATGTTTGGCCTGCAAATGTAGGACATAATTGTGTGGGGTTAAAAAGTTTATTCTATCTATTGTTTGGTCTCTCTCTTTATCCTCTCCCATGCATTATCTAGTGTTTCCAATGAGAGTTCTTGAATGTTGGTGATGCCCTCCTCATTGAGTCTCCGTTCCATATTGCGGAATCTTTTTTCAAACTTTTCGTTGGCACGACTCATTGTCTGTTCGGCGTCCAGATCGAGAAGCCTTACGACATTAACGATGGAAAAGAGTAGATCGCCCAGCTCATCCTGCAGACGGTTCTTGTCTGCTCCCTCCATCTCACTTGTGACCTCCTCCAACTCTTCTCTCACCTTGTTAAAAGCACTTTGTGCATCAGGCCAGTCGAATCCCACTCGTGCTGCCCGTTTTTGTAGCTTCTCTGCCCGTATCAACGCCGGTAGGGCCTTTGCTACTCCATCCATATGGCTGGTCTGTGCCGATATATCGTTGCGTTGACTGCGTTCTTCTGCTTTTGTTTGTTCCCATGCATGTCGTAGTTCTTCATCGCTCTGATATTGCTTGTCAGAGAAGACGTGAGGATGGCGGCGTATCATCTTGCTGCAGATGCCGCTTGATACATCGTTGAAATCAAAATGACCATCCTCCTTTGCGATCTGGCTGTAAAAGACGACCTGGAACAACAGGTCACCAAGCTCATCTCGCAGTTCACTCATCTCTCCCCGCTGGATAGTGTCTGCGACTTCGTATGCCTCCTCAAGGGTATAGGGCACGATGGTGCTGTAGGTCTGGCGTAAATCCCAGGGACAGCCCTTGTCAGGGTCACGTAGCTTTGCCATGATTTCGAGTAGTCGCTGCATTGCTTCCATCAGCTTATGTCTCCGAAAGTATAGAGTGGGTATACATTGGTAGAACTATCAAGTAAGCAGGGACACTCACCGTTTGCTGCCTCAACTATATGCCAGGAATTCAGGGGCACTCAACGTTTATAAACAATAATAATGGATTAATTATTGGTATCTTATTTTTTATCAAAATGTTATGCCAAATGTAAATGATGAGTGTCCCGATTGGTCGGTCACTATGTCGAAGGGTATTTATTCAGTGCTGCAGGATGCGCTGAGTAACTAACCGCATCATCCCGAGGCTCTGCGCTTACTGGTTCTCTCTGCGATTCAAAACTCATCTGCGTTGAAAGCAACCCACTACACCTTTTGGCCAATAAAGAGGAAGTAAGGAACGCGTAGTCCGGGTAGATAGGGCACCTTGGCCCGCAACTCATGTACCATTTCCGGGCGCAACCGTTGTTGTAAATAGGGCAACAGATCTTGATTGGGACGCACCCCATCATGGGCAAACCAAGCTGGCCAGAAGTGCCGGGAAAAACCACTATGACGTACTGCACCGGGATTTGGATAGCGACGGGATACGTAGAAATCCACTACACCCAGCCAGCCACCTGGCTTGAGATTGGCAATGGCGTTATCGATTGCTTGAAACCAGTTTGGAATCATGGTTAAAGCGTAAGAGAAATAGATTGCATCCACGGGGGTCTGGGCCTGAAAAGTCGTGGCGTCACCCAGATGGAAATGGACCTGCTCATGCCCCTGCCACTTGCTTCGGGCTCGATCCAACAGAGGTTCACACAGGTCAACCAGGTCGATACGATCAAAATGTTTGACTGAATCTCCCAGGTAGCTGAGATTACGACCGGTGCCCGCCCCCAGTTCAAGTAAGCTGAATGTCGAACCCTGATCCTCGGCCAAGCGCTGCCATAGTCCCTGTAAAAGTTCACCCCGTCCTTGTAACAAGCGCTCGCGGAAAACATCATAATGTGCCGCCTGGGGGCCATAAAAAGCTGTTAGCCGTTCAGCATGATCACTACCGCCAGGTTGGCCACGCAACAGCGACCAGAGCACCTGAGCCTCACTGAAGAGTCCTGAGCTGAGACGCTTTGGGTCAGCTGTAGTTGTTACTTTCTGTTCTGAACTCATACGCAACGACACCAACACTTAAAACCATAATTCCGGGTGAAATATTTTCGTTTCATGCCGGGTCAGGCATTCATGTGGGCAATGTGAAAACCGGCGTAGGTGTGTACCCGATCACGCAGATTCAACTCTTTGGCAAGGTTTTTCTCAAAACCAAGAAGATTGGTCAAACGACCATGACCGGGTAGCTCCAGCTTCTCCAGGTACTCAGGGGTGTGATGGGCGCTGCGGAAAATAAGACGCGCTTCCGGTGTGGCACGCGCCATGATCGCCTGCCACTCTTCGACCAGCGCCTGGGGATAATAAGCGCTCATCCAATCCATATGATCCAACAATACAAAGCGTGAAATCTTCTCATCATGCTGTTGTAGAAATTCGGTGACGGTACAGGTGTGCGGGGAGATGCGATCTGCCAGGCCATTTTTAAGTGCCATGAAATTCTCTGGTTTGAGGTATTCAGGACAGCAGTCCCGAGTATATTTACCGTGGATATAGACGGCCCAGAAATAGTTATCCCCCACCGGTAGCATACGAAAGACATAGTCAATGGCATCGCGCACGAAGCCCGCAATGCCATTAGCATGGCTGCGAACCACTTCCTCGCGCTGGGGATGGGGTACGCCGAGCAAACTCATGGTAATAGGCCGGGAGATAGCCCAATTGACCCCTCGGCTCCATAAAAAGGGTGCGACAGCAGCATCATATCGCTCGCGCTGGTCATCAATATCCGAAGCTTCGTACAAAGAGTGGATACCCGAGCGCAACTTGGGCCTCATCTTGAGATAGCGGCTGAAAGCCCGTGCCACCAGACCAGACAATCCATAGTAGAAAAAGCTGCTGCCCTTGGGATCGAACCACTTTATGCGCTTATCCCAGTAGTCTCGGGCAAAGGGGGATAGGTCAGCTCGCAAGGCATCGTAATAAGCCTCGGATGCATGCTGATGTGTCCCTTCACCAAAAAAGCTAAAGAAATCGTCAAAATCGAGATGGCGAATCGTGCTCAGCTTCAACTCCAGTAGCGCAGTCTGGCGGGGATTGGCATCCACTGCATCAATATGGCTGGGCGCGCAGAGGGCGTAATCCAGCACATTGCAACCTGCACTGGTGATCACCAACATGCGATCATCGCTGCCGATGCGCAAGGCATCACGGTCGACCGCCGGGTCTTCCCAACAGGTGTTATAGACCAGGGAGCGCTGGTATAGGGAGCTGAAGATTTTCTGATGGAAACGGTCGGAAATAGCCGGTTTCGGAGTCACGGAATTACCTCAAAAAGATGGCAGTTGGGGCCAAGAGAAAGCCAGGTTAAGATCCAAAAATGGTGCCTTATACCATATGAATGTTTAACTAATTTGACTTGGCAGCGTTTCTCGGTAAAGGCAGCTAAATCAGATGATCTGCATCATTCTTTTTGTCTGGTGGTTCAAATAATCGAGGTAACGATATAGTTCGACCCCTCCAAACGATATACAGGGGTGTTGTGGTTATTTTTTACTTATACTTCATAGTTCCGTCTTCTGGCAGACATAAATAATTCATACATTACTATTAGACTCCGCTCGCACTCTTTTCTGTACACTTCTGCGAGCAAACTATGAAAATAAACCGCCGGGACCTGCTGAAGCTGGGTGCCTATTCCACCATCCTCATAACCTCATCCGGCCTGCATGGTTGTAATAGTGACGACTCAGACGACTATAGCTTCAATCATGGTGTCGCCAGCGGCGATCCGCTTGAGGACGGTGTTGTGATCTGGACCCGGGTTACCCCAGGTAACGCTAAGCGCGTGACGGTCAACTGGCAGGTGGCGACTGACGAGGATTTCGAAGAGCTGGTGAATGAGGATTTCGCCGAAGTGGATGCTAATCGTGACTTCACCGTCAAGGTGGATGTACAGGGACTCGAATCCAACCGGGTCTATTACTACCGTTTTATGGCGGGTAGTGTCGATTCCCCGGTAGGTCGCACCAAGACTTTACCGAATGGCAGCGTCGATCAAGCTGCGTTTGCCGTACTTTCCTGCTCTAACTATCCGGCTGGCTATTTCAATGTCTACCGCGAGTTGGCGAATACCGAGGGGCTGGATGCCGTCGTCCATTTGGGTGACTACATCTACGAATATGGCCGTACCGACGAGGAAGGTGAACCGGCCTATGCCAGTGAAGATGCCGCGACCCTGGGCAGAGAGGTGGAGCCTGCCACCGAACTGCTATCACTGTCGGACTATCGTACCCGATATGCCCAGTATCGTACCGATGCCGATCTGCAGGCGGTGCACGCCCGGCACCCCTTCATCGTAGTCTGGGATGATCACGAGATTGCCAATGATGCCTATGTGTCTGGGGCTGAGAATCATGATGAAGCAACCGAAGGGAGCTTCAGCGAGCGTAAACAGGCCGCTATCCAGGCCTTTTTCGAGTGGCTGCCCTTAAGGCCACTGACACCGGACGCCGAAGGACGGATCTATCGGCGTTTCGAATTTGGTAATCTTGTTAATCTAATGATGCTTGATACCCGCATTATCGGAAGAGATATTCAACTGAACTACGCAGATTATATCGATGCTACGACAGGTGAATTTGACAGCGAAAGCTTCACCATCGATATGAGCAGCAGCGATCGTACCCTGCTTGGTGCCTCTCAACTCGCCTGGTTGACAGACAACATGAATCAATCCACAGCCACCTGGCAGGTATTGGGTCAACAAGTCTTGATGATGAATATGCAATTGCCGGCTGTTACCCTGACGCCAGATCCGGCTGCGCCCACTGTCTCTCTGACCGAATATGGCGAGATAGCGACTGCCGCTATCACCTATCAGACATTGGTTGAGAGTGGTGTGGACGGCACAGATTCGGCAGCCCTGATAGCAGCTGGTATGACAGCCGAACAACTCGAGATCGTAAACGATCCTGTGCGTATGGCCTATCTTGACAGTCCGTTTATCCCCTATAACCTGGATGCCTGGGATGGCTACGCCTATGAGCGTGAGTTGTTACTGGCCAATGCCAAGGCAGGGCAGAAAAATCTGATCTCCCTGGCTGGGGATACTCACAATGCTTGGGCCGGTCGGCTGACCGATAGCGTTGGGGATAGTGTCGGTATCGAGTTTGCCACCACCTCGGTCAGCTCTCCCGGACTGGAGGAATATTTGGCGATTGAGACCGCCGAGGAGGTCAGGGGATTGGAACCTGGCGTCACCCAACTGGTGAGTGATCTCGACTATTGCAATCTGCGAGAGCGTGGCTTGATGATCATGACTTTTACCCCTCAACAGGCGACTGCCGAGTGGCGCTTTGTGGATAGTATCAAGCAGCAGGACTACCAGATTGTCGCCGATCTGGGCAAGACACTGACACTGGCGGCTGGCAGCACAACCCTGACCTGAAGAATCTATGATATAGATGAAGGAGCCTCTGAATAAATCAGAGGTTCCTGTCTTTCTATATCACTTAGCAACCAGTGTCTAACATCTCAGCAATATTTTCGAGACGCTAAATTGTCTGGCATCCTCTTCTGGCTCGTCGCCTGACGCGGAAGTCAGTGGCCGTGTAAGGTTTGTAATCAATAGCTTTCCATTATTGATTTCCAGGCTGGCGGGGAATAGCAGACCTTTATTGATACCGCTTTCACTGACACCGTGAATTCCGCGATTCCGGGGAATTCCGGGACACTCAACGTTTATATGATGGCTCACACTATATGTCGGTGGAGGAGTTTCTCGATCAGAATTTGAGTTTCTGGTTGGGGATCAACCAGATTTAACCACCCTTTTTGTGTTGATTGGTAGGGCCACAACCACTTGTTTATCTCTTTAAATGGAACTATGTTAAAAAGTAGCTAATTTCATCTTTCAAATTGGCCAGATTAAACAGACAGTTATCGGTAGTTATGTCCAGCAAAGGCCTTACCATCTACGAATTGGATGCAGAAAACAAAATATGCCACGTCGATGGTGACTGGGATGAGTTTCTGCAGGCAAACACCGATGAGCATCAAAATCATGATTGCCTGAACAGCAGAGAAGTCATCGGTAGCAAACTCGAAACTTATGTTCAGGACAACACCACAAGGATGCTACTCTACACCGTATTCGAATATGTCAGACGGACTCAGCAGACCAAGGCACTCCCCTATCGATGTGACTCTGCTGACCAGAAACGCTATATGTCGATGCAGATCGAACCCCTGGTGGATGCTGGGCTGCGTGTTTCCCATGCCCATTTGCGCTCCGAACCCCTGGATCCTCCTGTAGTCATCAAACCGCTTACAGAAGCGGATAGGGATGTAGTCTGGCGCTGCAGCATCTGTAACCGGATAGAATCTGACCAGGTATGGCTGGAACCTGATGAAGCCGCACAAGTATGGAGTAGGCAGGAATTTAATGTTGCATACACCGTCTGCCCGGTCTGCATGAATTCATGCTGACTAGGCCAACAGTTTAGAACTGTGTAAAAATATTAGTTGTTTCACATCAATATGCATTCTATTTTGATAGGTATAATCGGCTTGGGATTCAATACTCAAACCAACCCCCATCAGTTATCGATATGAATAGCACTAAACGGGCACTAAACGGGGACACTCACCGTTTGCTGCCTCAACTATATGCCAGGAATTCCGGGATACTCAACGTTTAAAAACATTAATAACATGGGATTATTCCATGTTACCTTTCTGATTATTAATATGTTTTGTTAAATGTAAATGATGAGTGTCCCGATTAGCCCTTCGTCCCGATTAGCCCTTCGACCTTTCGCGTGACGTCATTGGCCGACATCTAACATCCAACCAAATCAATGTAGGGTGCCGCCCCTGGCGCACCTGGCCGCTCTATTTTCTGTGAATCTCAGCTGAAGGGGTAACTGCAATAGTCTCCACGGGGATTCAGCGACGCTCAACGTTTAAAAACATTAATAACATGGGATTATTCCATGTTACCTTTCTGATTATTAATATGTTTTGTTAAATATAAGCGATGAGTGTCCCGATTAGTCCTTGTCCTTAGTCCTTAACCACTGATCTAGTTATCACAAACATGGGGTGTCCCACACAAACATTCGCACAAACAAACTGACAGAAAACTTGGCCGGGTGGTGGCCATGCTCTATCACGACCGGGAAGCAGTACGTGAGGCGGCTCAGGAAAAACTGGCCAACCTGATCGAGACCCGGGTGGTTACTCAGGCCCTGGGAGAAACCGAGTGGCTCAGTCCTTAGGCTGTAATTACTCTGCAACCAACAGAGAAGAAAATAAAAAGAAGGAAATAGACCCATTGATTGAATAGAGAATGTTCAATCATCACCAGTGTGCCAATAGATAGGTGTCTCTAAATGTCGAGATGTCTTCGGAAGAGCTGGATGCAGTAACGCCGCACGTCCGATTCTATGAGGGCGAAGTACTGTAATGTATGAGCTACACAACTAGGGACGTGGAGAAAAAGCGTTACGCATGTAATCCATAGGGTTGGAGAAGGACTGCACACCACGATGCATGCTATAGCCCATGCTGTTGACCGCGGGTGCCATCGCCTGCACTGAAGGCCCGATATCCTGTTCTAGGGTCTGATCAATACCCAGGATTACATTATCGATATTTTCGATGTCGTCGCGCATGTTATGCATATCAAAACGCATTTTCCCCATATCTGATGACATCAATTCCATGTAGCCTCTCATGGGTTGAATAGAGTCTTTCATGACCAGCATGGAGCTATTCATTGTCTCTATATTGCCTTTCATACTACTCATGTCATTTTGCATTTTTGCCATAAAAATACCCATGCTGCCCATTGTCAATGCCATGCCCAGCCAAGAGCCAAGCACAATCACGGGTACCCGATTGAATGTCTTATTCAGCCATTGCTGAAAACCGTCGGGAAGAAATACCAGAGCAACGAATACACCTGCGAAAACAGCCACCAGAATTGTTACGGCTTGCGGTATCTGGGTTTGTTCCAAGGCAAAATATATAAGCAGCGCCAGGGCAGCCACTACCAACAAGCCGACAAGGTTTTTTATTTGGCTGGACACGAAATCCTCCTGGATGCTTAGAGATACAATACTAGGTTAATTGGCTGTGAGACACGAGTTCATGGACACTCAACGTTTAATAACATGGGGTTATTCCATGTTATCTTGTTGATTATTGATATGTTTTGTTAAATGTAAACGATGAGTGTCCCGATTTGTTTTCCGCAGACGATTACTCGGTTAAAGCGTCTCGTCATAGTGGATACGCGTGTTAGGAATCAATTAAATACTATAAGTACAGACTTGACCCCTTAATCTTAACTTAACTCTTATTTTACTTATACTTTTGCCAGTAATAGGAAAATCGCAATAATTAAAAGGAGCTAACTGACAATGAATAGACGAAGATTAGCGCTATGCTTTGCCTGATTGATTTTTTGTATAAGGCACAGTATCCGGCGCCACCGCACCCCCTGAGATGATGAAGCTCATCGCTTCATCGATACTCCAATTCGTCGACACAAGCTTCTCAATCGGTACTATCTCCAAATAGCCCGAGGTGGGATTCGGCGTGGTTGGCACATACACCGCCGCCAGCTCCTGACCACTATTGTTATCCACCATGGTACGTGTCACGAATCCTACCGTCTTCATCTCGGGGGATGGGAATTCGATCAACACCACTTGTTGTATATTTTCCGGTTTATCCCCTAAAGCCGAAATGAGCTTCTTCACCAAGCCATAGACATTCTGAATCACTGGCAGGCGCTGCACGGTCGATTCGAAGATGTTGAGGATTCTCCGCCCGATCATTCGACTCGCGAACCAACCGACCAGATAGAGACCCACCAGCATTAGGAAAACGGCCAGGGTGTTTTGAAACCATGGTTCAAGTAGCCATTGAGCAAGGGACGGATACTCGTTCCTGATACTGTGAGAAAGCATCTTGACCCAAGGCGCCCCCAACTTTGAAAGCTGATTGAATACATATTTGAAGACCAGCCAGGTGACCCAAAGCGGGATAAGGGTGATTACGCCGCTGATAAGATAGCGCTGGATATGCAGCGGTCTCGATTTTATCTCAGTCATAATAGGTTCAATATCGCTTAGGTACGTAGAGTGATGACGGCAATACCCGGCGCTCGTAATTGGGATTGAAGACACGATCCGGCAAGGTAATGGCGTCGTTGGGAACATCCTTGTAGGGGATCTGGTCGAGCAGGTGGTGGATGCAGTTCAATCGCGCACGTTTCTTATCGTTGCCCTCCACGATGAACCAGGGCGCCTCGGGGATATTGGTGCGTGCAAGGGTCTCTTCCTTGGCCTTGGTGTAATCCTCCCAGCGCACCCTTGACTGGAGATCCATGGGGCTCAGTTTCCACTGTTTGAGGGGATCGTGGACACGCATCAGAAAGCGCAACTGCTGCTCCTCGTCCGTGATGGAGAACCAGTATTTGATCAGGCGTATTCCCGACCTGACCAGGGAACGTTCGAAATCCGGGACATCCTGGAAAAACTGTTCCACCTGCTCTTGAGTCGCGAATTCCATCACCCGCTCGACCCCTGAGCGGTTATACCAGGAGCGATCGAACAGGGTGATCTCACCTGCTGACGGCAGGTGGGCTGCGTAACGCTGGAAATACCATTGGGACTTCTCCTTTTCCGTGGGCTTGCTCAAGGCCACAACGCGGCATACCCGGGGATTCAACCGTTGCGTGATACGCTTGATCACACCCCCCTTGCCGGCAGCGTCCCGCCCCTCGAAGACAATAACGATCTTCTCCCCGCTATGTTCAACCCAATCCTGTAGCTTGATGAGTTCCGCCTGCAGGGTCAGCAGCGCCTTGAAGTACTCCCTCCGATCCAGGGTCGGCGGATGTATTTTTTTATAGATGCGGCGCAACTCCATGGATAGGGCAGGCTCTGACATCTCAAGTTCATAGTCCTCGTCCAGGGCATCCTCCAGCTCCGCCCGGAGCCAATCCATGCCTTCAAATTGGTTGTCTCTATCTGTCATCTTGTTTCTCCTCAGTCATGAGATAAAAATATCACGGCATCTCCTGGGGACTATTACAATGTCATTGCACATATTACCTAAAGTACTATGTGGTACCGATAATGAAAGATATTCGCGTCAGCACCCATAAAGATAAACAAGGTACCTAATCCAACACCCCAAATTCAAAATCTAACAACCCGCGCGCATCAATGAACAAGATGGTTGCTCGATCTATCACTGATATTTAAGTCATGCCGCTTTTATGCGAGAAACGGCGTGATAGTCGGAGATGAATAGTAATTTTTAGACTGTGTTTGCACAGTGCAAGACGGGGTTGTACCTCAATTTTTGCTGATGCAGACGGTTTTAGCTTGGTAAGTATTATTTACGTAAGCATTAGTCGTGCAGCCTCGAGATTTGGCGTTTATCGATACTTCAATCTGCGGCATACTGCGGTGGGCCAGTGACTCATACCAACAAACCCTTTGAAGGGGCTCTCGAGATGAGTATCCCGATTTGTTTCGTTATTATTTGGTGGGTGCTTTTAGGTGATAGGCTGACTCTTTTCCTGAGTATTGATTGGAAGTTGATCTGCATCTGAGGTTTCCTGCTCGATTATATCGCTACGCAAGAGATATGAGCGGTTTCTGTTCGAAGCATAATAGGTTCTGGTGGAGAGTTCGCTGAGTAGACCAGTCGTGAAGGTTTGCACGCCCATGAGCACCAGCATGATGGCAATTATCAACATGGGCCGGGAGCCGATATCTTCCTGTAAGACAAATTTTACTACTCCGAGATGGATTAGCATAGCGCTACCTATACCACCCATCAGTAGACCAATTCTTCCGAAAAAATGTCCGGGTCTGGAGAGAAAACGAATAAAAAAATAGACGGAAAGCAGATCAATCATGACTTTGAAAGTGCGCCCAATTCCATATTTTGAGCGGCCATGTATCCTGGCTCTATGGTTGACTACTGCCTCGCGGATTCTTGATGGGGAGGTGTACATCGACATCCAGGCAGGGATGAACCGATGCATATCACCGTATAGCCTCATCTTCCTGATCAGGCTGCCTCGATAGATCTTCAGGCTGCAACCATAATCATGCAGGCGAACGCCGGTAACCCTGCCGATAAGAATATTGGCGATTTTGGAGGGGAATCTTCTTAGCAGAAGATCATCCTTTCGTTGCTGGCGCCATCCCACAACCAGATCCAGTTCATCATTGATTAATAGATCAACCAGGCCAGGTATATCAGCAGGATCATTTTGTAGATCACCATCCATAGTTGCAATATAACGCCCCTTGCTATGGTCAAAACCAGCCTGTATGGCTGCAGTTTGACCGAAATTTCGCTGCAGTGTTACGAGTTGATAATTACCGCTGGTATCTGAGAGAGTTGCTTTTATATTGCTATTTGTTTCGTCTGAACTTCCATCGTCTACCAGGATCACTTCCCACTCATAGTGGCAAATGCGTAAAGCTCGATCAATCTCAGAGATGAGTGGCAGGATATTCTCTTGTTCGTTATATAAAGGAACTATTACAGATAGATGGGGTTTGGTGGCTTTCCTGTCAAGCATGATTCGAAGCCTCCCGTAGTTCTGTTCTTTTCACTCTTTTGATGAAATTGGAGTGCGCATTGTCATAGCAAGGAACCAGGTTTGTAAAATTAATAATTCGAACTAGCAAAGGTCTGAACCAGGATTTAGCCTGGTAGAGCAATGCAGCGGTTACACCGATGTTGATGCCAAGAAACATACCGGCAACAACTTGGCTTGGATAGTGTTTTGCAAGGTAAATTCTGGAAAGGATTGTTAATAGTGCTGTTGTCAGCAGTATGGTGTGCCAGCCCCACCAGTTTCTGCGTGTTAAGATAACAAACAGACTTGCAGTGTAGAAGGTCAGTGCGTGATTCGAAGGCATGCCTTTGGCAACGCTGCTGCAGGTATAATCACTGTCTGCCTGTAGAAGCTCTAACTGATCAGCGCAAGGTCGAAGCTCGGAAAATAGTGCTTTCAATAGATTACCGAACTGATCACCAATTGCTACAACAATGATGAGTGCAAACCACCAGCCTACGCCATGCCATTTTTCCTTTTTAAATGCGCTAAAGAGTAGTGCCAGCAATATCGGCATTGAGAATCCACTTCGACTAGAGATCCATTGGAAGATTGTGTCACTGTATTGGAAAGATAGTTTGGTTTGAAACCAAACCAGGAGTACTTCATCGGGCGACATTTTTTCTATTTCCTATCAGGAGGCCGAATCCGGCACTGAGTGAAGTGGTAATTAACAAAAAAAGATGGAGATTTACTGCAGCTGTAATTGCAGATGTTTGATCGATTCCGGCAGGTAGTAGAACAGCTGCAATACCACCTTCGAAGGTTCCGATTGCTGCAGGCGTATAGAGCGGAATGCCACTTGCAAGTTCGCCACTCACAGCTGAGGCTAGAGAAAGAGAAAAACTGATATTGATAAATGAACCGATAATCAAAGTATATGCGGTTAATTTTATCGCCCAGACCATGAGGGTCCATAAAGACAGTCTCAATATGTCGCTGGGTTTTCTGGGTATACCTTGTTTGAATTTATTGATTGGATTTTTAAGGTTTGGCCAGTGTTTTGTGAGCTGATGAAATAGATTGGGTAGCAGTAGGCCTATCACTGCTACTGTCAATAAAGCTACCAACAGTAGTTGTAAATGGCCAGCTAGATGCATGCCAAGTACAAGGGTGAGTATCCCGATGAGCGCTAAAGTTAAGAGGTCTAGTAGTCTAAAGCTGACTAAGGCTGCAGTGCTTTCTGTCAAATCGATGGAGAAACTCTGTCGTAACAGAATGGGAAAGCTCGCTTCACCGACTCGCATCGGCACCAGGTAGTTATAAAAGTTGTGATGCAGTGCAATTCTCAGGCAAAGATCAAATCTTCCTTCTGTATGCGGCAGGAAGTGGTGGTATATACGTCCTCCGCGAGCGATATGGCTTAGCAGTATCAACAGAAAGCAGAGGGTAAGCGAATCAATTCTAAGGTTTTGCCAGCTAGAGAGGCTTTTAGATGCATCGAACTCAGATGCGAGAAACAACAATATAGCAACTGTTGTCACCAATCCAAGGATTATGATTAGGCTTGATGGCTTGTTTCTGCTTTTGATCGCTGTTTGTAGGGATGTCAACATGGTCATGGTTTCAGCTTGTTGCTGGAAGAGCTTTTATTGTTGGATGTTCTAGATGCTGTAAACAGGTGATGCCTAGCAGCAGCAGAGCGATACCATGAAGTATTGGTTGTGCGTTGAAATAACCAGTCTGGTGAAATAACAGCAGGTATAGGGTACACAGGGTAAGGAAGCGACCTAACCAATTGACTGCCTGCGGGGTAGTGGATATGCGCTGGGTCAATGCACTGCCGATAAATGCAGATATCCAACCTAAGGTTGCGCCGATCAAAATATCCAGCGGCCAGTGGGCGCCCACTGCTATACGGGAGAAGGCTGCGAAAATGGCTACGACGGCCAGGATTGGTAGTAGATTTGTCAGATACTTGATTTTGATCCAGAGTGTAACGCTGCCTAGTAAAGCGAAAATGGTTGCTGTATGACCTGATGGAAAACTGCCTTGTTTGAGAATCGGCCCGATGATGGTGATTGTATCTCTGTCCAAGCTTGCTGCCGGGCGTGGGATAGGGAAACCTGCTTTGAGGAGATGTATCAAGATTGCTGCGATCAGGCCAGAAATTATGGCCGCGATGACGGCTTTGGGGTGATGCTTGTAAAATGGGAGAAGCAGTGTTAATGCCACTAGACCGTCCCCTAGAATGGTGAGTGTTTCCCACAGGGCGGGACTCAGGGTTGGTACTACCTGATGATTTATCCAGAGAAACAGTGAGGTATTGAGTTGCGTCTGATGGAGCCAGAGTGCGCTGCATAACAGTAATACTGGAATCAACCAAAGGCTCAAGTGGCGTAAGGGGATGGGTTGGTCCTGAAACATCGATATGTTCCTCTGTATCAAGCAGAGCCAGGGCTACTCCCTGGTGCTCATAGAGTAGTTGATGGCTTGGTAGTCTTTTTAGGTGTCGGCTTTTCGTTAGAACAATTTCTCCCTCATTGGGTTTACGCTTGGGTGTGATGCGGCCACTGTAAACACTGAAGCTAGGGTTGTTTATTCGCCACATTACAGTGGTTTGTTTGTAATTACGTGCGAGGTTTCCGGCTTCGCGTATGGGTGTTTGTTGAATTCTGCCGACTATAGGTATCAATAATTCAGAGGCGATAAAAATAGTGATTATGCCAGCGCTAAGCAGTCGTCCCTGGATCAGCCATCGATGATCATTGAATAACCAGATTATACTAAGTAGCACAACACCAAGAATTAAATAGTAATTAGCTGGTAGGTAATTGCTTGGTTGGCTGAGGGTTTCACTGAGAGAATGATTGTCCAGCTCTGTAATAGAATAAGAGATCAGCTGTGGCAAGGCTAACATCAATACTACAAAGAACAATAATGGTAAAAATACAGGTTTTAAGTTTGTTTCTCGATCGATATGTATTGCGCCAAGAATAAACAGCGGGGTCAGGCCGTAGAGTATGTAGTGTGGTAACTTGGTGGCAGATAGTGAAAAGAAAACCAGTACCAGAAGAAACCAGATAATCAGGAATCGATTAAGTGGTTTTGTGATGACATTTTTTACATTCAGAAATGGTCGCAGCAAGGTATAGCTGAATGGAAACGCCATCAACAATAGCATTGGCAGGTAGTACCACCATGGTCCTGAGTGACTCTCCATCGCCTGAGTGAATCGTCCAATGTTATGCGTGCCGATAAACCCCTCAATAAATCCTGAGCCCTCTTTCAGGTAGTTAATAAGGTACCAGGGTAGGCCGACAGATAAAAAGACCAACCATGCTGATGGGCTGAAAATGATTCTGATCCAGTCCTGAAATTTACCAATGGAGAGTGAATAGATCAGACTGACCAGGCCAGGTATCAATAAGGCTATTGGCCCTTTGGTTAGAAATCCAAGTCCGGTAAAAAAGGCTGCGGCGAGCAGATAGCGGGTTTGTCTGGTGGTAAAATTGAAATAGAGACTGAAAAGTGTGCCAGCTAGAAACAAATTGAGCAGGGCATCCGCTGTCGCGGCTTTGCCAATAATGCCTGTGCCCAGTGTGCCGGCCATGAGTATGCCGGCCTTCAGTGCTATGCTGGGAGTTGTCAAGCGCCAGGTGAAGATGACAATCAGTAGATTCCAAAGGGTTGCTGCAATTGCTGAAGGCAAGCGAAAAGCGAATTCGGTGACACCAAAGACTTTGACAGAAAGGGCTTGAAGCCAGTAGGTCAAGATTGGTTTGTCGTGGCGGGGCTCACCATTCAGATGGAGGGTAAGATAATCATCTCTGAGCGCCATTTCACGGGTGGCTTGAGCAAATGCACCTTCATCGATATCAAATAGAGGTGTGCCTTGCAGGTTGTAAAAGAAGGCCATCAATACCGTTAACAGCCATAGCAGTTTCAGGCCGTGGGTTGCATTGATGTTGGTGTACTGCATGGCTGGGTGGTGGTGTATGGGTAGAGATGGGTTCTGCTGTCTCGTTGTATTTAACCCTGTATATTCTGAGCTATTGATGTTTTTGATCTGTTATCAGTTTGTTATGAGTATTTTAAAGTTTTATTAGATTCTGATTATATGTGCCAGTTTATACTGGTTGGCTGAAATTCAGACAAACTTTGATATCCATAAAGAGTTGAAAGCCGTATGGGTCGTTGAATCTGCAGCGGTGAAGGTCAGTTAAATCTGTTGTGTATAGAGTTTGGGAAGAGACAGGAATCTTGAATATCCTCAAATGTCCACTTTCGTTTGTTGAGTCCTTCAACGTAGTACACATCTATCCTGCTGTTTACGATACGGATCGTTACATTTCCAATCGGAACCGGAATAATCCAGGTGGGCATTCTCTGGAAGATTAATCGCGAGACAGCTGTTACTAGTTGCAATAAATCCACGTTCACACTTCCAGCCAGATCCGTATGAAGACTCTACTAAATACCCATTTGGAGGAACATCAATAGCTATACAGGCATCCTCTGTCGCTCGGTAGCCTCGGTCACAGCTCCAGCCGTTACCATGTGAAGCATTTGTTAAAAAACCATTCTCAGGCACTTTGATAGCAACACAAGTTGAGTGAGTTGATCGATATCCGCGATTGCAAGTCCAGCCGGTTCCGCTTGATGATTCGGTTAAATATCCTTTTGCAGGTACATTGATGGCAACACAGGAGTTGGTTACTTTTCTGTAACCACGAGCGCAACTCCACCTACCAACCCCAGAGGAGTTTAGATAGGCATTCGCGGGTATTTGAATAATGATACAGCTATTGCCCTTTTCACGGTAACCTCGGTTGCACTTCCAAGGGTTACCATAAGAGTTATTGGTCGAGTATGCATTGGCTGGTACCTTGATGCGAATGCATTGCTGATTTTGCTTTTGAAAGCCGTAATCACACTGCCAGCCACTTCTATATTTATTTGCTTTAGCATTTGCTGGTATTTCGATCTCTAGGTCCTTTGAAAAGAGTTGCCCTGCCACTAATACCAGTAGTGAGAAAGTGACCATAAGGAACACGGGAGTAGTTAAATATCGATTACCTGGCTTGTTCATGAATCTTTTTTTACCTATCGTAGATAATCTGCTCATATTTGTATTTGGTTTGAGCGAGACGATGTGGGCTCTATTCCTTTGATGCAGTGCCAAAGAAACTAATAATTAGAAGCGATTGCCGTCATCTGACGGAGGAGGAACTCTGGGAGCAAGCCGGTATTCGGATTTCTAACCTATATGTTAAGTGTAGCTTAAGGCTGAAAAAATGTCCTGGACATACTACGTTTATAAATAATAGTAACCTTAGGTTATGTTATAGTATCTAGCTGATTATTAATAAGTTATAACAAATATAAACAATGAGGGTCACGATTTGTCCACTCTTGAGAATGGAGCAACCATTATGCTTCAGCTCATGCCTTGCAGCTACGCGCTCCAGATCACGCAGAGGCAATAAGCAATTAATAGAAATGCCCTTAATGTTATAATTGTGGGAGTTGGTGAGGAGTGAAGTCCAGCTGACCATTTAGGAGAACGCAGCTATGCTAGTAACTTTTTCGACGCCAGCCTATGCAGACATTACCCTGTTCGGTGACGTGGCAGTCTCGCTGCTAAAAATGATGGGGCATAGTGGCACAGTACCCAGTGCTCTCCTTGCTGAAGATGTACAAGCTGCGCTTGAGCAGCTGCAGGCAGCAATCGAGCGTGAAGGTCAGCATTTAACGACAAAAGAAGATGATGATGAAACTGCTGTTACACTTTCGCAACGTGCCTTGCCGGTAATCGAATTACTTAAAGCAGCTAAAAAGGAAAAATGTAATGTTATGTGGGATAGATACTGAACACTACCTGGTAGACTGACCCGGGATTTTAAATCTGTAGTAGAAATCGGGTATTGTGGGGTTTACTCTGATTGGATTATTCTTATCTAAACTCACTGCTATTCCATTAACTCTCAATCACTCAAAAGCAGGCATTCAAGCCCCTCGCCCTTGATGGGAGAGGGGTGCGTCAAGCGCTTAATGAAACTGAAGCGTATGCGGCACGATCCGATCAATCCTTGCCATACTGAGTGATGACCTGGATGATTGTGCTGTTTAAACTCCCCCTCTCCCCCAGCCCCTCTCCCGCGAGGGGAGAGGGGAGTAAAAATATTCCAGCGCACTACGCTCATATCAGGCAGCTCTTCCGGCCCATCGAATGAGATTCGTGGAACCTCGGCATCTGCTTCCAACTCACCACGCAAAAGGTAGAGGCCTGTGTCGTAGTCTTTGCTGATGTAGGTTGGTATTTTCTTCGCCATAAAGCGGAATAGGAAAGGCATTTTGCCAGCCATGTTCCAGTGTACCAGGGTGGTATTCTCTCCCTTTGGTTTAAATTCCCACCAAACCCTGCTCACAGATTTGAAGGGGCGGCTGAAGACAACATACTTAGTCGCCGGGTTAATAAGTAGAGTAGAGGGATGGTAATGATGATAGTGAGTAGTATGATTGCGATTGTCATGTCAAGGCTCTCTTCAATATAGGATTTATTGACTCATTTGAGATACACAGTATACCGAGTATAGGATTCTGCCCATTTTAAGGAATAGCGGTTTATGAGTTGAGTGTTGGATAGTTCTATTAAACGATTTTATTCATGTCCAGTGACAGATAAGGTCAGCTCTGAAGATGGCTGTCAGGAAAAATCTCAACTGGCTGTATTTTCAATTATTTTGTAATACTCAATATTCAGGCTGGTTATATCTTTGTATTTAAGAACGAACCTATCGCCGGAAATCTCGTAGAAGCGATTTGTTTCCGCAGGCATGCTTTTATCATCCTCAGGCAGAATGGCATCGTCTGCAGTCAGCTTGCGTCTGACAACAGAGGAGAGAACAATACGCTCAAGGTTGCCTGAGTCGGTAAGAAAAAAATCCTCCAGAATACCGTAGTAGAGATAGGTAGCCTCTACCTGTTGTACGGTAACAGCTAACTTTACAAAATCGGCTCCATCACCCTCATCGTTAAAGCCTTTGAAGAGATAGAACCAGGGGGTGTCGAAACGAAAGAACTCACTTAGAAGAGGATGCCTGTCCAGCTTGTATTTAATCACCAGTTTCTGTGCTGATGTGCCAAGCAGATAAGCGCCGATATAGATTGTCATCAGATAGGTGATAAAGGCAGGCGTATGGACTGCAGATCTGTTGATGGTAAGTTCAAGCAAATCGCCACGGGCAGCAGTAAAGAGGGTCAGAAATATCTGGTAGTCAATCGATATCGGTGAGAATACTTTTACCATCTGAAGCCAGATGGTGTGCAAGAGGATCGCTAAGATCAGACTTTTAACGGTTTCGGAAGTGAAGGGTCTGTTGTCTAACTGAGTTCTTTCGGACCTTGTAAAAGCGCCGCGAAATATAAACCCTGGGAGAATCAGGAGGAAAGTAAGCAGAGCAGGAAATGCAAGGTTCACGCTATCAGCCTGGGAAGGTGATCAGTCTGCCTTTTTGTTGTTGCGTACGGGTACTATGCGGATTCTCTTTTCGCCTTTTTTGACAGTATCTGACTTCCCGGCAATCCAATCATGGAATGCGTCTGGATTTGTCTTTCTCAGCTTGCGAAAGTTGTCTGATTGCAATGCCTTCATAGTTAGCTTTCCCAGTCTCAGTATGCGTCCTTAGTTAGACAAGTATAGCGGGTTATCATGTTGAAAAGTAGTTTGAGAAATAGCTCCTGTAGTTGATATGGGGTGTCGATTATGAATTTAAAAACATATGTATCTCAGGGTATATGAAATGCTAATATCGATTTTGAAGGGTGAGGTGCATACTAACTGATTAAAAAATGTAGAAATAATTGCGAATTAGGGTTTTATCTGGCTTGCAGTTTATTCAATATCACCCTGACTCTAAGTCCCCCCTCAGGGCGGTTACTGAGTGACAGCTCGCCGCCATGGCCGAGCACAATAGTGTTGGCGACCGCAAGACCTAATCCCGTGCCTCCTGTATCCCGGTTACGGGAGGCTTCAAGCCGGAAAAACGGAGCCAGAACAGCCTTCAGGTGTTGATCTGCTATACCTGGGCCATTGTCTTCGATGTCGATGATGACCCGCTCCGAGGAGGAGGTTAATGTTGCAACTGCACTACCCCCATATTTAAGAGCGTTATCGATCAGGTTGTTAAAGGCTCGCCTCAAGGCAACGGGGCGGCAGATAAAGTTGAGCCGTTCTGGTCCCTGGTAGCTCGTCTCGCCACCTAAATCGGCATGGTCGTCGACAAGGCTCTGTATTAGAGCGGCCAGATCTGTGCTGCGGGCCTGTTCATCAGCTGCTTCATCACGAGCGTAGCTGAGTGTATCGGAGAGAATGGCTTCCATCTCTGTAAGTGTGGCCAGGGTCTTCTCCTGCATCTCAGGATCTTCGATATATTCTGCTCGCAGCCTGAGGGTGGTAATAGGGGTTTTTAAATCGTGGGATACAGCAGCCAGCAGTCGTGAACGGTCGCTGATCTGTCGCTCCAGGCGCTCCTGCATAAGATTGAAGGCATGAATGGTTTTGCGTACCTCCTTTGGTCCCTTTTCAGGGATTGGGGGTTGAGGTTGTCCCAATCCTAATCGTTCTGCTGCTCCAGCCAGTTGGGCCATCGGGTTTGCCATCCGTCGTGCGATCAGCAGGCCAATAGTGATGAGCAGAACCAGATAGAGAAAAAGTAACTGTAGGGTTTTACTCTCCCAGGGGGGTACGTTTTTGAAATGATTGGTGCTGAAGTTCAGCCAGGTTTGATCCTTCAGTCGGATCGATATGTCGATTGATTTTAGCGGTCTTCGTTTTGGGTGAGGGGTGTTCTCTTCTGTCTTGGCTGCTTTCGCCTGCTGATCGAAATCAATACGTACTCGTATTGCGGATTTAGTCTTCAGATTTAGTGCTCTTCTCAGGTGATGAGCAATCTTCTTTTCAATCGGATCGCTGGGCTGGCGATCTATCCGCGGCTGATTGGTGAGACTTATATCCTCATGCTTCTCTGCAATCCGCTCGATGATGCGTGTCCGTTCATTCTCATTGGCATCACTCAGAAGGCGTGCCACAGTGGCAACCCTTTCTAGGTGGCGGAACCGGTTATGCTCATCGAAGCGCTTGCTGCGTTCATCGTGCAGCAGTACGGCACTGCCTAAAATAAGCAGTAGTGTAGTGCCAATGAGTAGCGCAAGAGTGCGCCCTGCGAGTGAATCAGGCCAGAGACGCATGACTTGAATCCACTTTAGGGGCAAACAGATAGCCGCCGCCACGTACGGTTTTAATGATCTGTGGGTTACGGGGCTGGTCTCGAAGCTTACGACGCAGGCGACTTACCAGGGTGTCGATGGCACGGTCAAAGGCACGGGCTTCCCGTCCTCTGGCCAGGTCGAGCAGTTGGTCGCGGGAGAGTACCCGTCCTGGACGGGTTACAAGCGCCATGAGTAAGGTGAATTCTGCAGTACTCAAGGGTACCAGGGTCTGCTCCGGATCGATCAGCTCACGCGCTACGGGCAGCAGTGTCCACCCAAGAAAGGTAAGTCGTTGCGGCGCCTCCTCATGAGTCTGCTCAGGTATAGAGCTCATTCGGCGTAATACCGCTTTGATACGTGCCAGAAGCTCTCTTGGATTAAAGGGTTTTGCCAGGTAGTCATCAGCCCCCATCTCCAGGCCGATGATTCGGTCGGTCTCTTCGCCCATTGCAGTCAGCATGATGACAGGCGTGTTCGACTCAGCGCGTAAGTTACGACACAGGGTCAGGCCATCCTCACCCGGCATCATCAGATCCAGGACGATAAGATCAATGGCGGCATCCTTGAGACGTTTCTTCATCTCAGTTCCATTGGATGCTGTAGTAACCCTGAGGCCGTGATCGGTGAGAAAGCGCTGCACCAAGGTGCGGATCTCCTGGTGATCATCGACAACTAAGATGTGTGGTTGACTTTTCATAGGCTCAGTTTAAGGGAAGAAATCCCTAGCGGAAAGAAGATTTGTGACAGTTTGTGTCAACAGCCAGATATGCCACTGCTTGTTACAAAACAGAGGTTTTCTGCCAATGAAGCGACACACTCTTCGTCTTAAATAGAAGTCGTCAACAAGACAAAGTAACTTCAACGATGAGGAGTTTGAAATGAACAAAGGTTTAAAAATTACCATTATTTCTGCAGTAGTCGCTACTTCTGGAATGTTTGCACTAGCCTCCTCGGCCGATGCTGGCTGGGGCGGTAGAAAAGGCAATTGTGATCGTGGGGCTATGAGTGGTGCTCCAGGAATGATGCAGGGAAAAGGCAATTTCGGCCCTGCAATGGATCGTGACCTGGATTTGACAGCGGACGAAGCAAAAACCCTGGTAGCCGCAAGATTGATCATGCGAGGCAATGATCGTTTGAAAGTCGGTCAGGTCACAACGCAGGATGAGGATACTTACCTGGTGGATATCGTAACCGTAGATGATTCACTGGTCCGTCAAGTGGAAGTCGATCGTGACAATGGTCTTCCACGTCGTGGTGGCAAACGTTAAGTGGTATACGACCCGCTTTGCGGGTCGTAGTAATAACAGAGTGAGTTATCAATGAAGAATATAAATACCCGAAAATGGTCGACACCTGTAATTATCGGGGCAGGCCTGTTTGTAGCCGTCTCTGGCGTGCTGATGTTTTTTGGCATACATAATCCGGTAGAGCTGGCTCATGAGTGGATCGGTTTACTGTTTGCTGTAGGTATTGTGTTACATGTACTTAATCATTGGAGCGCCTTTAGGAACTATTTTACTAAACGAATGGGTCTCTCATTGGTAGGTGCTGTAGCGATTGTCAGCAGTGCATTTATTGTTGTCTCTTCAACCCAGCAAGGCGGTAGTCCAATGATGAGAATTGTGAATAGTCTTGAGGCTTCGCCGCTATCGGAAGTTGCACCACTTTTGGATGAGACTACTGAGAGTGTTGTTACAAGATTTCAAGCGGCAGGCTTTAGAGTGGATGGATCTGAAAGCACTATAAGAGAGATAGCTGTAGTCAATGGAAGTGAGCCAAGAGCATTGATAAAGCTGTTGTTTAGTGAAAAGAGTTAGTGGATTGTTGTTGCAATAACTTTACCTGGTCAGCAATGACCTTCAGTTGAGCACTTGCCTGAATTGCAAGCATCTCGTCGGCCTGGCTTATCTCTTGCGCCAGGTCGACAAGATTGAAGGCTGGTGCAAGTCTGCTGACTGGATAGGGTGAGAGATTGTCGGGTCTGCCGTTCTCGTCGTTTTTTTCATTCATAAGTCAATTAATCCAGATGGCGTCTCAAATCATTCTGGCATTTTACAACATCAGCAGTTTTTCGTGGTTCTTATAGATTTGGCTATCTTCTGAAAAGTAGGCCAGCATGGCTGTTGTGTAGCGATCGAAAGGATTATCTATTCGATTGATCTCTATTCGTTGCGCATGATTTAAGTCGTAGGTGTTGTAGCGGATTGTGAAGGGGACGGGATAATCGCTGCCAAACAGAATTTTGTGATGAATCTCTGTTTGCCCGGATAGGTGGCGTAGTGCACGGGCTCGAAGTGGCGCCAGAATTGCTGAGATATCAGCATAGAGGTTAGGGTGAGTTTTCAACATCTCCAGCAGTTGGAAGTAGTCGCTGTCGAAATGGCGTGGATCCTTCGAGATGTTTCTCCATGGTTGAAGTTTGTGGTTTATTCGCCCCAGGCCCATATGCGCTGCGATTACCGTGACGCCAGTTGCCAGAGGCAGATCCAGCATGTTGATTCGTTCATAGCTTGCATGAGAGGTGATGCTGTATTCACTTCCGATGTGGATGATGAGTGGTAGCTGATGTTGTTTCAGCTTTTCATAGTAGGGGATAAAATCTTCATCATTCAGGTCAACTCCCCAATAGTTTTGTAAGAACTTGGCACCCTTGCAACCTCGTTCCACTTGTTCATCGATCAGTTCAAGGGCATTGGCTCGTCTTGGGTTGATGGAGAAGAAGGGAATAAACTCATTTGGGTGTTTATGCACCACATCCAGTACGTCCTGGTTCATGGCGCAAACAGTTTTATTGCGTTCGATCTCTCTGCCTCGCTGATCAAAGCAGGCATCAACACCAAACAGGCAGGCTCTATCCACCATCTTCGATTCGCGGATCGAGGATGCCATGGCTTCCACATAAGTCTCATAGGGTCTGGCTCTTAACTGCGTTGGATTCACTCCGAGCCCCTTGGCAAAAAAGCGCAAGGCGATCTTGTCGTAGAGTCGGTCGAAACTGACACTTGGATTGAGCAGATGGGTGTGGATGTCTATAGTTTTCATCAGCCCATGGCCTCCAGTGCGATCGATTTGGCCTGAGTAAAGTCACTCTTGCCGCTTCCCAGTTTGGGTATTGTTTCTACAAATAGTAGTGCAGCCGGTTTCATCAAGGGATTGAGTGATGAACTGTTGATCAGTTTTTTCAGCTCATCCAATACGATGTTGCCGCTAAATAGCAGTACCACCTTTTCTCCTTTCTTCTCATCGGGCAGGGCCATGGCCAGTATCTCGGTATCTTCCGGGAGCAGGGCGCTGATTGATCCCTCAATCGCCCCCAGACTGATCATCTCTCCACCAATTTTTGCAAAACGGGAGTAACGGTCGACTATGGTTAGGAATCCGTCTTTGTCCAGATGGCCTTTATCTCCCGTTTTATACCAACGTTTGTTGTCTCGCTCGAGGATTACCTCGGAGCTTTTAGCGGGATCATTCAAATAGCCCAGCATAACTTGCGCGCCTCCAAACAGAATCAGACCATCTTCACCTGTAGGGAGTGGTTGCAGTGATGCCGGGTCGACGATACGGAAACTCCCTCCAGGCAGAGGCAGCCCCACCGTACCCGACTTGGAGCCCTGCTGTATCTGCCAGGTTCCGGGGGCGATGCGATCGGGAATGTTAACGCTGGCCACCGGGGTGGTTTCTGTGGCGCCATAGCCTTCATAGATCTCTTTATTGAATTTTAGCTTGAAGCTCTCTCTGACATCGGGGTTGAGCTTTTCCGCGCCTGCCACGACGATCCGCAGCGATTCAAGCATCAGCGGATGGATGCGTCGATTGCGTATAAAGAGCCTGAGGAAGGTTGAGGTGCCACAAAAGATAGTCGCCTTATAGCGGGCTATCGCTTTGGCGATGGTCAGGGCATCCGTTGGGTCTGGATGACAGATTGCTGGCATACCTTCGACCATGGGCATTAGACCTGTCACAGTCAAACCAAAGGCATGGAACAGTGGCAGGGAAGCCATTACCACATCCTCATGACGACTATCGAGCACATCAGAGACCTGTCTGATATTGGCCATGATGTTTCGATGACTCAGCATCACCCCTTTAGGCTCTCCTTCACTGCCACTGGAGAAGAGAATGGCCGCTGGTTGCTCAAGATCGATCCGTGATCCAAAGAGGCTAAACAGGATCGGGGCCGGCAGCAGCACAGACAGGGTCAGCAGTGACAGCTTTTCGAAGCTGCTGATCTTATCTTTGAGGTCTTCAAGATAGTAAACACTTACTTTTTCTAGAACCTCTGTAAGATCAATACCCTTCTGTTTAAGTTTTTTGATGAAACGGCGTGAGGTGTAGATGGTTTTCAATTCTGCCTTTTCGGTGGCTGAATTGAGGGCTTTCAGGTTTGCCGTGTAGTTTAGATTGACCAGGGTTTTTCCAGCCAGTAGCGCCGCCATATTGGCGATCGTGCCTGCACTGCTGGTTGGCAGTAACAGACCGATATTTTGCTCAGGGCTGTGTCTGCGAATCAAACGTGAAAAAGCAATCACACTGGTGAGGGTTTTGTAGCCTGAGAGGTTCCCTGAACCCTGGGCGTCGGCCAGACTGAGCTGGCTGCCAAGCCGCTTTGCACTGCGCATCCATGCCTGAGGAATGGAGTCCAGCTGCTGAGTATGTTGTTCCCAGGCATCAATGGAGAGTTCCAGAACCTTCTGCTTTAGCTGATGGGCTGGTGTCTGCAAAGGCAGGGGGTTGCCGAAGGCTACAATGATATCGGATCTCAAGCGGTTGTTACGATTCTGTTGGAGTTTTTCGCTTGAGCGTGAGAATCGGCTGCCCCAGAGGCCTCGCAGATAGAATGGAAGGATCACTCCATCGACACCTTCGACACATTTTTCATAGCCTTTTTTGAATTCACCAAGTTGCCCGTTGCGACTGATGGAGCCTTCAGGAAAAAGACAGACCACTTCGCCGTCCTGAAGCAATTTATTAATACTGGCCAGGGCCTCTTTGCTGTGTCCTGATGCGATCGGAATGACCCCGAACAGATCAAGGAACCACTTCAGATACCAGCGTTGATAGATCTCCCGCTGCATCACAAAGCGTACTGGTCTGGGGCTGGCTATTTGAATCATTGCCCAGTCAAGATAACTGATATGGTTGCCGAGCATCAGTACGCCACCCTGGGCGGGTAGATTTTTGAAGCCCAATATCTCGATCCGATGAGTGGTGGCGAAGGCCTTGGCAATGATAAACCGAACCAGGGATTGGGGTAGGTGATAGATTGTGTAGAGTGCACCTGACAGAGCTGTCAGAGTGAGTAGGTGGAACAGTCCCTGGCTATTTATGCCTTGGATTGCAAAGAGTACGGTCAGTCCAAGGAAGCCGAGCATTACCAGGTTCTGCACCAGATTGTTCCCGGCAAGAATGGTACCCAGCTCACTCTCCTCCGCATGAAACTGAATCAGGGCGTTGAGCGGTACAATGAACATACCGCCTGCTGCTCCAAGCAAGAGAAAATCCAAAGCCAGCAATGAGGGGGATTGCAGCTGGGGTAACAGCAGCAGCGAGACCACAATGCCGAGTGCACCAAGGGGCACCAGGCCGGTTTCTATATGGTGGCGGGAGCTGCGTCCGGCAATCAGAGAGCCAATTATGATACCGATGCCGGAGCAGGCCATCAGACCCTGGATCACCAGAGTATTCTCCATGCCCATGGTCTCTTTTGCGAAGGCCGGAAAAGCAGCCAATACCACCTGGGAGATTCCCCAGAAGACCGATAGCCCGACGATTGAGAGCCAGATTGCGCGCTGTGAAAGCAGCTTGCTGAAATTACTGCGTAAATAGCGTCCTTTGGCGTAGTCGTCCCAGTCAAATTGTTTATCTGCTGCTACCGCTTGGGTGGGTTTAAGACGCAGTGTGAACCAGAATTCCAGCACGGCACTGATAATCAGTATCCACCCGATTGGTGCTATGGCCTTTAGCAGGGTTGCTTCATCCTGGTAGGCAACGCCACTAAGGCGTGTTTCAAACAGTAGGGAAAAGATAAAGATGCCGGAGAGAATGGCCACAATAGTGGTCGCCTGTACGATCGCATTGCCGTGGGCGAGACGCTCGGTACCGGTCAGTTCCTTGATGTATCCATATTTGGCAGGGGAGTAGAAAGCACTCTGCATGGCCAATAGAAAGGTCAGGCCAAAGGAGATTTCAAACCAGCCCAGATAGTAGGAGAGGGTGATCAGCAGGGTCAGTCCTACTGCCAGGGCGGCACTGACCTGCATCACTTTGGGTTTCCTGAATTTATCAGCAAGAAAACCAGCGGGTGTGAACAGCAGTATAAAAGGCAGCAGGATCAATCCATTGACTATTGCGGTGAGGATAATCTGAGTCTGGCCCTCATAGATCTTGAATATCGCATTTTGGATCACGATTTTGTGCCCCAGATCGACAAAGGCGTTCAAGAAGATAATGGTGAGGAAAGGGATGAATCCGGTGGTTTTGAAAATCTTGTCCATGATATCTGGCCTGAGTTGATTCTAGATGCGGCTAGCTTAGATCAGCGTATCCTTACGTACTACGAAAAAAGTAGAAGTTGTATTACACTAACCTAATGGTATCAAAATTTAATACCATGATCTAAAATTCTATTCCATGGCACAAACATCTCAACTTATAGAAGCCCTGAAAAAGAGCCTTAAGGCTCATGGTCTGACTTATGCGGATACTGCTCGCCATCTGAATCTATCCGAGGCGAGTGTGAAACGTCTCTTCTCTCAGAAACGCATTACACTTCAGCGCCTGGATCAGATCTGTCAGTTGATGGAGATGGAGATTACGGACTTGACGAGGATGCTCAATGAGGAGGCTTCAGCGCAGATCTCAGCGCTTACCCTGGAGCAGGAGCGTGAGATTGTTGCCGACCTGGAGCTGCTGCTTGTCGCGGTATGTGTGTTGAATCGCTGGACGCTGGATGAGATTGTCGACTACTTCGAGTTGTCTGAGGTGGACTGCATCAGACAGCTGACTCGTCTGGACAGACTGAAGATGATCGAGCTGCTGCCCAATAATCGTCTGAAGCTACTGGTCTCACCTCGTTTCAAATGGCTGGAAAATGGACCTATTCAGCAGTTTTTTCTTGAGAGGCTCCAATCAGATTTTTTTGGTTCCCGATTTAACCAATCAAGAGAAGAGCTGATTGTGGTCAACGGTATGTTGGCATCAAGCTCGTTTGATGTTTTTCAGCGTAGGATGGCGCGTCTGGCCAAGGAGTTTGACGAGCTCTCCAGTAGTGATGCTTCTCTGCCCTTGCAGGATCGGGAGGGTACAACGGTAGTGATGGCGATGCGTCCCTGGCGTTATGGGTTGTTCAACCAATTCAAAAAGCAGCACAAATTACGTTAACTAATCGTCAAAATAGACGAATTATAGCTGATAATTAAAATATCTCGCCAAATTTGACGTATTTGATATTAAATTTCTTGTAGTCGTAATAAATGACGATATTATTCACTATATGGATAGTAACTCGTAAATTATGACGATTATGAAAATTACAGACTTACTAAGTGATCAGGCGTTACTGAGCGAGATTGGACTCAGGTTTGCCCAGCTACGACTTGAGCAGGGTCTGACTCAGTCAGACTTGGCTGAACAGGCCGGTGTGGCGAAGCGCACTGTGGAGCGTATCGAGGCGGGGGCTTCGGCACAGATGTCGAATATGGTCAGGGTAATGCGTGTACTTGGCTTGCTGCAAGGGTTGGATCTAATGATTCCTGAGCCTGCAGAGCGACCGATGGATCTGTTGCGGCGAAAAGGCAAGACCAGAAAGAGGGCCAGTTCAGCCAAAACCAAGAAAACTGTTGAGGAGCCATGGAGCTGGGGAGAGTAGATGGGGATTGTAGCGGAAGTGAGGATGTGGGGGAGAACCATAGGCGCTGTCTCTATCGGTGATGGTGAAGTGATAGCAAATTTTGAATATGACTCCGCCTTCGCTCAGAGTGGTATTGAGATATCTCCATTGCATATGCCCCTCTCTAACCGTATCTATCGCTTTCCTCAACTATCCCGTCAGACTTTTCATGGGTTGCCTGGTCTGCTGGCAGACGTGCTGCCAGATCGATTTGGTAATGCTTTGATCGATGCCTGGTTGACGTTGCAGGGGCGCTCTGGCGACGATTTTAATGCAGTGGAGCGGCTCTGCTATACCGGAAGTCGGGGTATGGGGGCGTTGGAATTTGTGCCTGTCATTGGAGTGGCAGATAAACAATCGAGTCGTATCGAGATCGATAAGCTGGTTGATTTAGCCTCAAAGGTGCTTGTGAGTCGAGGTGACTTGCAGGTCAACTTCAATGCCTCGGATAAGTCACAGGTGTTACACGATATTCTGCAGGTGGGTACTTCAGCTGGTGGTGCCAGGGCAAAGGCGATCATTGCCTGGAACCCTCAAACCAGTGAAGTCCGATCAGGGCAGGTCAAAGCGCCACAGGGTTTTGAATATTGGCTGCTTAAGTTCGATGGGGTAAGTGGCAATCGGGACAAAGAGCTGGCGGACCCCCAAGGTTACGGTGCTGTCGAATATGCCTACTATCAGATGGCCAGAGATTGCGGTATCGAAATCAGCGAATCCCGGTTGTTGGAAGAAAATGGACGCCGACACTTTATGACCAAACGATTTGATCGCTTGGATAGTGGTGAAAAAATGCATATGCAGTCTCTTGGTGCGTTAGCCCATTACGACTTCAATATGGCTGGGGCCTACAGCTATGAGCAGTCGTTGCAGGTGATGCGGCAGCTGGACCTGCCGATGGCATCCATCGAGCAGCAGTTCATGAGAATGGTGTTCAATGTGGTTGCCAGAAACCAGGACGATCATGTGAAAAATATCGCCTTTCTGATGAACAAAAAAGGTGAGTGGTCGCTCTCGCCGGCCTATGATCTGACCTACAGTTATAACCCGGATGGTCTCTGGACCGGAGTTCATCAAATGAGTCTGAATGGAAAGCGGGATAGATTTTCACGAGATGATTTTAAGTCTTGTGCTCAGTCTGTCTCTATGAAGCGCGGAGTTGCAGATGAGATATTGACCCGGGTAAGGGATGTGGTTAGCCGCTGGAAGGTCTATGCTGATGAGGCCGGAGTGCCAAGCGGAATAGAGGAGAAAATCGCGCGCACGCTTCGTTTGGAGATTTTTTAAGCTGTTTGAGCAGGCAACCTTTATGTCTGAATTTGATCAGAAAAGTCGATTTTCTTCAGACTCCACAGTCGATTGCTCGTTACTCTGTTCAGCACCAAGAGATTGGCTGTTCCGTCGATAATAGATTCCCAGGTTAAAGGCTACTCAATAACAGCCGATAATTGATTCCATGCGCACACTCTTGCGACATTTAACCCCTTTGGGAGATATGCTGATTACAGGCCTGGTGCTTGTTCTATTGGTATATTGCGCCCCAGCTCTCAGTAGTGAAACCAGGATAAATAGCAATCTGGCCAGCGAAAAGGTGGTTCTGCAACTGAAATGGAAGCATCAATTTCAATTTGCCGGCTATTACGCGGCCAGGGAAAAGGGCTTCTATGAAGAGATCGGGCTTGATGTGGAGATACGAGAGCATCAAGGGAGGTCGCCGATCAAAGAACTGCTTGAAGGGGATGCGCAATATGCAGTAAGTGGTGCTAATGCCTTGATCCATCGTGCAAAAGGATATCCGGTGGTAGCGTTGGCTGCGATCTACCAACACAGTCCCTACGCCTTATTGGTAAGAGCCGATTCAGGTATTTACAAAGTAGCAGACTTGGCTGGCAGACGAGTGATGCTGGGAAGTGGTACTCAGGATGCTGCACTACATGCCATGTTGAAGCGAGGCGGGCTGACCAAGGAAGATTATATAAGACTGCCCAGCAGTTTTGATGCGGCGTCACTGATCACCGGTGAGACAGATGCCTTCAATGCTTATGAAACCGACCAGGGTTATCTGTTAAATAAGGCAGGTGTAGTTCCCCGATATATCAAGCCAAAAGATTATGGTATCGATTTCTACGGTGATGTGCTGATCACCAATGAGCAGCAAATATCAGAAAATCCTCGACAGGTCGAAGAGTTCCGCAAGGCAACCTTGAAAGGATGGGCCTACGCATTGACACACCGAGATGAGATGGTCGATCTTATCTTTGAAAAATATAATAGTCAGGGTATGACACGTGAGCACCTGATCTATGAAGCGGAAGCATCAAAACAGTTGATACAGCCCCTATTGGTTGAGATAGGCTATATGAATCCACAGCGGTGGAATCATATCCATTCGATCTTTATTGAGTTGGGAGTATTAGGTCCAAATAGCACAATTGAAGGCTTGATCTACAGCTCTACAGTTTCCGTGCCTGACTGGTTGAGCTGGTCGATAAAGCACTACATCACAATGCTGATCGGTTGCCTGGTGATATTAGGGCTGCTTCTTCTCATGGTGAATATTCGTCTGCGACGCTTGGTGCGAAGGCGTGCTGCTGAGCTTGCAGAAAAGGAGCGACGTTACAGAACAATCTTTGATGCTGCTCCCGAAGGTATGTGGTTTATTGATCATGAACGTAAGACTGTGGATGTCAATGCGCGCTTACAAGATTTGCTGGGTTATGACAAAGAGGAGATGCTGGGCAAGACGCCGATGGATTTTGTCGATAACGATAACAGGCAGATTTTAATCGATCAGATCAGTAAGAGAAAAGAGGCTGAGCGGCGTAGTTATGATATAGCGGTTCGTCACAAAGATGGACACAATATTGCAACACATTTTAGTGCGGTCACGCTGAGACACTACGATAACAGTATTATAGGTTCAATCGCTTTTGTTGAAGATATCACTGAGCGAAAACATCTCGAGGCGGAATTGCGTACTGGTGAACAAAATTTACGTCGTCTGGTGAATTCTCAACCAGCCTGCGTAAGTACCATCGGAGCTGATGGTAATCTGCTCAGTATAAATCCAAAGGGACTGGAGATGCTTCAGGCTGACTCGATTGACCAGCTTTCTGGCAGCCTCATTTATGAGTTGATTGATGAGCCTTATAAGAAAGCGTTCAAGCAGCTGAATATTTCTGTATTTAGTGGTCAGAGCAGTTCTTTGACATTCAGTCTCACAGCATTGAAGGGCAAGCAGGTTTGGCTCGAAACTCATGCTGTTCCAATTATGGATGCAGATGGTCGGGTCATCGAGCATCTCGGACTGACTCATGATGTTACTGATCGCCTGAATATGGAGCAGCAGGTCTATAGTGAAAGAGAGTTTTTACAGACAGTTATAGACAATATAAGCGATTCAGTGATGGTGATCGACACTGATTTTCAGATCCAGTTAATGAATAGAAGTGTTAAGGAGTTGTTAAAAGGCTTTGCTGTCGAGGGTGAATTTTCCAGTTACTATTTTGATTTGCCCTATGTCTCCCATCCAGCTACGAGTGATGAGATACAGGAGTGTCCGGTACACAAGGTTTTGGAAAGTGGCAAACCTGCCAGTGCGATCCTGACCCGGCCTGTTTCTGTTGAAAATTCCAGGCTGGTGAGAGTTGAAGTCATTGCATCACCTCTTATGAACAGTGACGGCACACTACGTGGTGTTATCGAAGTCGCCAGAGATATTACTGAACACCTGGAACTACTGGATGAGGTGAAGCAGCAGAAGGATGATCTACAGCATATAGCGCACCATGATTCACTCACTAATCTACCAAACCGGGCGCTATTTCTGATGCGTCTCAAGCAGGCTATCAGTAAAGCAAAGCGCACTGACATGCAGATGGCGGTACTGTTTGTCGATCTGGATCGTTTTAAAGAGATTAATGACAGCCTCGGGCATGCAGTCGGTGATATGGTGCTAAAGGAGGTTGCGAAACGATTCAAGAAGAGTGTGCGTGAGGAGGACACCTTGGCCCGTTTGGGTGGGGATGAGTTCACATTTATCTCTGAGGGGCTGAAAAAACCCCAGAATGCTGCAAGTATGGCGCAAAAGATTATTGCTTCACTGGAGTTGCCCTTCGAAACGAATAACCATCAGTTCTTCCTTACAGCGAGTATCGGTATCAGTGTCTATCCACAGGATGGCAAAAGTGCTGATACATTACTGCGTAATGCTGATGCTGCAATGTATAAAGCCAAAGACGAGGGTAAGAATACATTTCAATACTATACCGCTGATATGACTGAACAGGCTTTTGAAAGGATCTTTCTTGAATCAAGTCTACGGCGGGCATTGGCTGAGGATCAGTTGGTGGTTTTCTATCAACCGCAATTCAATACAGCAAGTGGGCGACTTATAGGTGTTGAAGCGCTGGTTCGCTGGGTTCATCCGGATATGGGGATGGTTGCACCTTCAAGGTTCATACCGCTGGCGGAGGATACCGGATTGATCATACAGCTGGGTGAGCAAGTGATGCGTATCGCCTGTAAGCAGATGACTGAATGGGAACGTGAGGGAATCCGCCCGCATCGCCTGGCAGTCAATCTTTCGGTAAAACAGATCGGCAGTAGCAGTTTATTGCCTTCTATTGCGACGATTTTGAGTGATACTGAATGTAATCCCGAATGGCTGGAATTTGAAGTCACTGAAGGTTTCTTGATGAAAGACCCTGAGTTATCAGTATCAATACTGCAGAAGCTGAGAGATATTGGTGCTGAGCTGGCAGTTGATGATTTTGGAACTGGTTACTCATCGTTGGCCTATCTAAAGCGGTTTCCCCTGACTCGTCTGAAGATTGACCGCTCATTCATTCACGATGTGCCGGATGATCCCGATGACTCGGCCATTACCCGGGCAATTATCGCAATGGCAAAGAACCTGAACCTGAATGTATTGGCCGAGGGGGTTGAGAACAATGAACAGCGGTCATTTCTGGTAGATGAGGGGTGTGATGAAGCACAGGGTTTTCTCTTCGGGCGGCCACTGTCTGACATAGAGACAACAAGATTATTGAAGGAGAGGTGGGCTCAAAGTAAAGATGCTGTAAAAAAAGGATAATGTAGAGCCAGACATAAAAGTGTAGGTTAGGTTGAGTTTATTGAACGAACTTACAAGGTCTTTAATTCTGCAGGTATATCGGGAACTCTTGCCCGGAAAGGGTATCTTACATTCAGTTAATAGGTCATGGCCCGATATATTACTGTAGAGCGCCATGCAGGTTTATGAATGTAAGCTGTTTGCTTCGGATTAATAATATTAATTGATATGCTCTAGTCATCCTTGCGGTACACTACTATGAAGCACCACACTAGGGCCTGATAACACTAATCGAATTTTAGTCAATTGAGAGCGATGGTGTGTTGGTCTCCAGGCAGGTCACATCACTCTTTCCACAGTTTTTTCGTAGGGTTTTCCCAGTAAGTTCATTAGCGATGTATATGTTGCGATCTATTCTTATACCGATGGTGCTATTGATCTCCTTTCCGGTATTTGGTTTGGAGGTGCAGGTTAATGTTAAGGGGTTGGCATCGGATCTTGAGGAAAACGTGCTTGTTTACCTCTCTGTGGAGCAGGAGAGATCACGGAAGTCCCTGAATGAAGCCAGGCTCAGGTTGTTGCATAACAAAGCAGAAAATGAGATTCGTCAGGCGCTGCAGCCCTATGGTTATTTTCAACCGAGCATAAGCAGCAGTCTGACGAAGCAAGATCATGGTTTTGTGGCAACCTATGAAGTCCAGCCCGGTGCCCCGATGAAAATAGTCGAAATCGATTTTCAGGTGTTTGGGGAAGGAAGTCAGGATCTCAAAATAACTGAAGGGTTTCCACTTCAATCCGATATGGTTTTGAATCAAAGCGACTATGATGCGGCGAAACAGAACTTACTCTCTGAGACCATTCAACGTGGTTACCTCGACGCTAAATATACTCATCACCAGATTCTGGTAGATCTGGAGAGTAATTCGGCTACGATTAAATTGCATCTGGATACCGGGGCGAAGTTGAGGTTTGGGGAGGTGCGATTCAATCAGAAAATCATGGATCCTGAATTCCTTGCCAGGTATGTTCCCTTCAATTCTGGAGATCCGTTCAGCCAGGATGCATTGCTGAATCTGCAAGGGCAATTGATCGATAGTGAGTATTTCAAGCGGGTCGAAGTGGTCAGTCGTCGGGATCAGATAAGCGGTGACAGAGTGCCGATCGATATCGATCTGAAACCTAACAAACGTAACAGATACAGAATCGGTTTGGGTTACTCGACAGATACCGGGCCGAGGCTGAAGCTGGATTGGAAAAACCGGCGGGTTGGGCGCAATGGACATCGAATGCGCACAGAGTTTCTGATTTCAGAACCGATCGGTAGTCTGAGCAGTGAATATGTCATTCCTCTAGAACGGCCGACTGTGGATTATATCCGCTTTGGCGCCTCCCTTGAGCACTCCAATTCAGATACCAACCAAGGGGATCGTGCACTACTCAATGCCACTCATTCAATAAGCCTTGATCGAGGCTGGCGGCGCAGTCTCGGTTTGGAATACTCCTATGAGGATTTTAAGATCGGTGAGCAGGAGGATACTGCACGATTGCTTGTACCCAGTATCGACTGGTTACGTATTAAGCGGGACAGCAAAACCCGGATTCATCGTGGCAAACGTTTAAACTTCCGCATTGAAGGGGCTTCTGATGCGGTATTGTCGACTGCCAGTTATTTTCAGCTCTATGCCAGCGGTAAGTTTATCGATGGATTTGGAAGTAAGGATTGGCGACTTTTGAGTCGGATTGAGCTGGGAGCAACCTGGACCGAAGATCTGACTGAGTTGCCACCGAGTAAACGGTTTTTTGCCGGTGGTGACAATACCGTGCGTGGCTTTGGTTATGAGGATCTTGGGCCTGAAAATGAGTCGGGAGATGTGGTGGGTGGCCGCTATCTGGCGGTAGGCGGCATAGAGTTGGACCGGCGAATCAGTGATAGTTGGAGTGGTGCCCTATTTGTTGATTTTGGTAATGCCTATGATCCTGATTATGACTCTGAAACTGCGTACGGTGTAGGTTTCGGAATACGCTGGCATTCACCTGTCGGCCCGGTACGGTTTGATGTCGCCTCCGGTAGTGTTGGGGAAGAGCGTCAGTGGCGATTGCATGTCGTCGTGGGGCCAGAGTTATGATTGTTATAAAGCGCATAGCGCTTGCTCTGGGTGGCTTACTGGGTCTGCTCCTTTTCTTAACACTCTCTCTTCTGATCTATATTGGCTCCAGTCAGGAGGGTACGCACCGTGTTTTTGATCTGCTTCAAAAAGTAGTACCAGGTGAGTTGAGTGTAACCAAACTGGAAGGGCGCCTGGCAGGGCCGCTAATGATTAAAGGTCTGGCCTATCGTCAAAATGATGGATTGGTTATAACAAATGATCGATTGAGCTTTGATTGGCGTCCCTCTGCTCTATTTAAAGGGCGACTTGAGATCATTGAGCTGGGGTTGAGTGATACGACGTTAACCCTTCCCGAATCTCAATCCGAGACAGCAGCAACCTCAGAGCCCTATGAGGGTGTGAGCTTGCCGCTGGGAATTACAATTGAGCAGTTTGTCAGCGATAGTTTCCAGGTTTTATCAGCAGATGGTGCTGAACCGATTGTCATCGACCATCTCGATTTCAAGGCGGCCACCGAAGGTGATCGTCTGCATGTTGATGAGCTTAGCTTTGATGGATTATCTGCCCAGCTGAGTCTGGACGGATCTCTTGGGTTGGATGAATCCTTACCTCTGTCATTGAATCTGGACTGGCGCTACCGTCTCCCCGATGGCCTGGTAGTGAGTGGTGAGGGTGAGATTCAGGGGGATGCACAAAAGCTGCAACTGCATCAGCAATTGGCAGCGCCGCTTACAAGTGTCATCGATATCGATCTGCGCGACCTTTTAGGGGTGCTGTCATGGCAGGCCAACTGGAAACTGGAAGAGATCAGGTTGGTAGAATTTATACAAGGGTTTCCGGCTGTAGTGAAGGGGAGTCTCTCAGCTCAAGGTGATCTTGAGCAGGCTGATCTGGATAGTAGCATTCAATTGAATGAACCCACTTTAGGCGCGCTGAGCAGTGAAGTGGCCGCACGCTATAGTGATGGTCAGGTCAATATATCTTCGCTGAAGTTAACCAATCCTCAGGCACTGTTGATTGAGGCTCAGGGTCTCTATCGTCTGCAGGATAAGGGTCTCTCCGCGCAGATGAAGTGGCAACAATTAAGTTGGCCACTGAATGGAGAGCGAGCGGAGGTTCGTAGTAAGCAGGGTAGTCTCAACCTGCTGGGGAGACTCGACAACTATGACTATCAGCTTGCTATGGATATTGCAGGCGAAGGGTTGCCGGTGATCGATGTTAATGCTCAGGGCAATGGTGATCTGACAGCACTTGCTCTGGAGCAGCTGGCCCTGATTCATGAAGAGAGTCGGATTGAAGGTCGGGGACGGGTAGGTTGGTCACCAGATGTGACTTGGCAGATGACCTTGAATGGAGAGAGATTCAATCCTGGGTTGGTGCATCAGGCTTTTCCCGGACAACTGGCATTCGAATTGTCGAGTGAAGGATCGCTAGTCGATGAACAGCCTCAAGCTGTGTTGTTGATAAAAGAGATGAGTGGCATCTTGCGAGACTATCCTGTTGAGGCGAAGGGAGAGATTCGATATCAACAAGGGGTTGCAGATGTCGAGACCTTATCCTTCAGTTCTGGTCCCAATCAGATTGATGCAACAGGAGAGGTAGGGGATAAGTTGGCATTGGACTGGTCGATTACGGCCCCCGACCTGGCCGGTCTCTGGCCTGGGCTGTCTGGTGAACTGAATGCTGAAGGTAAGTTAAGTGGAGAGAGTGAAACCCCTGCATTAGCACTAAACCTTAAGGCCAGGGAGATAGCCTTTCAGACCTTTGGTATAGAAAAAATTGACGCTGTGATCGATTTGAACTTGGCAGGTAAGCAGCCGGTTAATATTTTATTGGATGGGGCTGGATTAGTTGCTGAAGGGAAGCAATGGGATAGTTTGAAGCTTGAAGTAGATGGCACCTTACCTGAGCATAAACTGAATCTGGCAATCAAGGGAGATCGGGTGCCACAAATTGAACTGGCCACCACTGCTGGATTGGACGGCGAGGGACGCTGGCAAGGGTTGGTGCAACAACTCATAGCTGACTCTCCAGAGCTGGGAACGTGGCAGCTTAGAGAGCCGGCAGAATATCTACTCGGCAGTGCCAGACAATATTTGAAACCTATCTGCCTGGTTTCGGGTGAGGGCGGGCTTTGCACAAGTTTTGTGAATCAAAGTGGTAAGGACTGGAAGGCAGAAATAGAGCTTACTGAGTTTGATCTTAAAAGCCTGCAGAGTTGGTTGCCCGATGAAACTGCACTACAGGGAAATCTGGGGTTGGAGGCTGGTCTTAGCGGTTCTGAGAATGGTGAGATCCAGGGTTTGGTTAATATGACTATTCCTACAGCAGGGTTGAAGTTCATCTATGACGAACAGAACCATATTGTCGACTTTTCAGGCAGTAAACTGACTGCCAATCTGGATCAAACCGGTGCAAATGCTGTTATAGAAATGCCTCTGCAGGATCTGGGCGGAATTAACGGGCGGCTTTTACTACCGGGTTTGACACTACCAGAGTTTGATCTGAAGACTCAGCCTGTGGAAGGTAAAATCACTGGCGCTATCGAAAATCTTACGATGGTTTCGAGTCTGCTACCCAAGCTACAAAACAGCAGCGGAAATCTGGCCATCGATTTTGATTTGGCTGGCATGCTTGCCGAGCCTCGGTTAAAGGGGCAGGCTAAGCTCGCAGGGGGCGCCAGTGATATACCTGAGTTGGGTATCGAGCTACGGGATATTAACTTGCTGATAGAAGCTGTGGAGCTGGACAAGTTGAAGGTGACAGGTGAGGTGAGCTCTGGAAAAGGGCGTTTATCACTGCAAGGAACTACCCTTCTCAATGCAGCTCAAGGCTTTCCTTCTGAATACAAAATTTCTGGCAAGGATTGGCTGGCGGTGGATATCCCTGAAGCTGAAGTTCAGCTGTCACCGAATATCGTCTTCACTCATCAGCAAAAAGGTGATGAATTGAAGGGACAGATCAAAGTGCCCTATGCACGCCTGCGCCCAAGGGAATTACCGCAGACTGCAGTCTCTGTCAGTTCTGACATGATTGTAAAACAGGTTGAACAAAAACATCAGTCAAAAAATGACGCGCCATTCAATGCTGAGATTCGACTCTCACTGGGTAAGCGAGTGAGTTTCGATGGCTTCGGACTAAGGGGTAACTTTACAGGAAATCTACTGATCATTGATGAGCCTGGTCGTCCAGTGTTAGGGCGTGGCCGTCTGGGTGTTGTTGATGGTGTCTATCAGGCCTATGGGCAGGATCTTAAAATAGAACGGGGCTATGCGCTGTTTGCCGACAGCCCAGTTGATAATCCTGGTATCAATGTTCGAGCAGTGCGTGAAGTCGACGATGTGACAGCCGGATTGCGGGTCAGTGGAACGCTGAAGAAGCCAAATTTGGATCTTTTCTCTACCCCCGCAATGTCTGAAAGTGATGTCTTGACCTACATATTGACTGGCCGGCCCCCAGGGGAGTCATCGGGTCAAACTGTAGGGCTTGCTGCAGCGTTGAAAGCCAGTGGCGCCAGCAATCTTGCCTCGGAGCTGGGGCGGCGCTTTGGTCTGGAAGAGTTCAGGCTTGATACTGGGAGTACCCTTGAAGAGGCGGCATTTGTAGCAGGTACCTATCTTTCACCAAAGCTCTATGTGCAATACATCAACGAACTCTCAAGTTCTGAAAGTAAAATGCGTTTGCGTTATGACTTGACTGATCGCTGGCAGCTGGAGGCAGAGACAGGTAAGACCCAGGCTGGTGACTTTTTCTATACCTTTGAGCGCTAACTCTTTTGAAGTGCCAGAAAGAGCATAGTGACTCTATATGTATAGAGCAGTTTGATGGCGGTAGATACTCAAGGTTGGCAGCATCATATACCTGAAGATTCCTGTCGTCTGTTCAGGTGGTGTGGATGTGTTGTGGGATTTGCGCAACTTGAGGCGCTGAATTCGGGGCAGGTGAGGTTGTCTGCTGCTCTTATGAGGGCGCGCAGAAGACCGCTAAATCAACAACTGAAGCGTAGTGGCAGGCTCTGCTGAGAACTCGACCGGATGACAAGGTTTCAAATTCCAGTCATCCAGGGCCTGTTAACAGGCCCTGGTGAACTGTCAGTAATCTGATTCAATTACTGCTGCGAACAGCGTCAAAATCGTCAGCAATCAGAAGATTAGTCAGGAAAAAGGCCTTTGCCTTGGTCTTTTTCTGGCGCTGCATCTTCTCTTTCTGGATGGGGCATTCATGGGGTTGCCAATCACATGCGGTTCCGCTGATAACCAGGTGGGGGCACTCCTGGCAGATCTTTGATTTGTAGAGTCCAGTCATATCGGTGATCTCAGTATGTTGCGTGTTTACAACTAAAAAATTAGCACAATAACAGTAGATTACAACTACAATTTCGGGCTATTTGACTAAAATGCGACACTAGTTAACAAATTTGGCCAAAAACAACATGTCATTGCATTAGTAAAACTTATAAGTACTTGAGTTTCAGGTGGTTACTCCGAGATGGGTAGCGGCCTTGGTGACTCAATATATAGATCGGCAATTTCCGACCAATGTTTACTTTTGTGACAACCAAAATTAGGATTTTTTTGATTTTCAATAGAAGAAAATGAAGGTTTTCGATGGAAATTGGTCAGAAATGTGTAAAGCTTCACACTTTTGGGTCGCCTAGGGGTTGAGTGGAAGTTAGTTATAGGGTCTTACAAAGTGCAATGTAGCGGTGAGCAGACACTGTAGCATTTTCTTTTTACCCAACCTCTCTGACTTGAAAGAGGATAATCTGTTATGCAGCGGGTATTTCTAAGATGCTGTTGTGATAATGGGTCTGTAGTAAGGTGTGTCTGTATCATCCTATGTGGAACACCATATTAGGATTCAGGTTGTTGTTTCTCTGTTCCATTGAGCCATCAAGAGTAATAAGCTGCTGTTATGTTCCAGGATTATTTTGGAATCGCCGAAGATCCGTTCTCAATAACACCGGATCCTAAATACCTCTTTCTGAGTGAGCGCCATCGAAATGGCTTCGCCCATCTGCTCTATGGTGTGACCCAGGGTGGGGGATTTGTCCAGTTGACCGGTGAAGTGGGTACAGGGAAGACGCTACTGTGCCGTAAGTTGCTGGCCCAGTTGCCCCGCGCGGTGGATGTGGCATTTGTTTTCAACCCTCGGCTGAGCCCTTTGGAGCTGGTTGCGACGATCTGCGATGAGCTCAAAGTGCTCTATCCCCTCGGTTGCAGTAGTATCAAAGAGATTGTCGATTTTTTAAATGCTTATCTGCTGGAGTCCCATGCCCAGGGCCGGCGTACTGTGGTCATTATCGATGAGGCGCAGAACCTCAGCTTTGAATCTCTTGAACAGATTCGCTTGTTGACCAATCTGGAGACTGCCTCAGAAAAGTTGTTGCAGATCATACTGGTCGGACAGCCGGAGTTACGAGCGCTTTTAAAGCGACCAGAGCTCAGGCAATTGGCGCAGCGGATCACTGCCAGATACCACCTGACCCCTCTGTCTCGCGCTGAAACCCGAGCCTACATATTGCATCGTTTAAAGGTAGCAGGGATAGAGAGGCCTCTGTTTACTAATGCTGCGATTCGTCGTGTTTTTAAGCTCAGTGGTGGTGTTCCCAGATTGATAAATATCCTTTGCAGTCGGGGGATGTTGGCTGCCTTCGGAAAGCGTAAAGGTCAGGTGACCCGGAGCATGTTGTCTCAGGTGGCAAGTGAGCTGCGAGGCGAAGAGAGTGGGGTTGGTCATCTCAAATCCTGGGGATGGTTATTGGCGGGAGTGAGTGCAACTTTGTTTATTCTTGCGCTGCTACCGACCATCAATCTATATCATCTGTTTGCAAATCCCAGTCAGGAAGCTGACCTGGTTACCCAGTCAAAACCTGAAGTGAGTGAGGTGCAGGCTGTATCGATACAATCCACCTTGCAAACAGGCCTGGATAGTCAGGCGAGTTCAGTGGCTGATGATGTGAGTCTCTCTAAAAAGTCAGAGAATCATTCTGCAGAGCCTGTTGGTTTGAATAGAGTTCCAGATGTTACAAAATTGGATGGTGGAGTAGATCAGCGGCGATCCAATCTACAGGATTCAATTCCAGAGTCTCAGACTAAGCCATCAACCACACAGGGCCTGGCTGGTTTGTTGGGCAATGAGAATAGTGCTTTCGCGACACTCTTCAGTTATTGGCAAGTGGCCTATCCTGTGGGGGGTAAGAATAGAACCTCCTGTGATAAGGCTGAGGAAGTTGGACTGAGTTGCCTCTTTGGTCGGGGCTCTTGGAAAACTCTCGAATACTATAATCGACCGGCCATATTGGAACTGCTGATGCAGGGTGGGCAACGCTACCATGTTGTGGTGACCGGTTTGAGTGGTCAGTCGGTAATGGTTGATTTAAGTGGCAGGCGCTTCTCTTTCACATACCAGGAGATCGAACGGTTATGGACAGGAGGTTATATTATTCTGTGGCGTCCGCCAGAGTTGGCAACTGAGCGATTACAGATGGGCGATACCGGCAGCGATGTAGGCTGGTTGATATCCATGCTGGATCGGGTTGAGGGTGTTAGCAGCGACTATGATCCGACCAGAGCAGTTTTTGATCAGCCCTTACATCAACGGGTGGTGCGTTTTCAGCGTGATCACGAATTGTTGGCTGATGGTATTGTTGGCAAGCAGACCTTAATACAGCTCAACAGTGCGGTCGCTGATCTTACAATGCCAAAATTACTTAAGGCTGGCGGTTAAGATGTCCTCAATTCTTGATGCTTTGGAAAGAGCTTCTCAGGATAGATCCTCTTCTGATCTGGAGTTGATGCCTAAAAGGGAGTATGCAGATTCGCCACGGGATGGAAGAGTGTGGCAGTGGCTCTTGTTTGGTTTAGCAATAGTTTGTCTTTGTCTGATTGGTGTTTGGTTATATTCAACACAGATATCCACCAACAAAGGCGATGCTCAGAGTGTCAATGAGTCAGTGCAGCAGCCTGAGGTTGAGCGGACAAGTGGGGCTGAGTCTGTCGTCGAAGCGTCTGTTGTTCCTGTTAAGCCTGACAAGCCTGATCTTGAATCTCAGTTGATTGGCACCACTCTCCCCAGTCAGCGATCCCTCCTGGACGAAGCGATATTGAGCCAGCCAAAACAGCAAAAGCAAAAGGTGAAAACAGCGCCGGCTGGTGTTGTGGCTCAGAATATCCCGGTAACTCCAGCGGCTCCTCCCGTTGTGAGGGCAGTTCCACTAGACAAGCCTAAGCCGCAGCCGAAGGTGGTCTCAAGGGTTGCGAAAAATAGTACACCGGATCCTGTGGTATCAGCCAACAGGATGGTTACGCCAATGAAGAGAGAGAGCTATAGTTCCACACCTTCCACACCTTCCACACCACCTGAACCCGAGGTAAAGGTGGTAGAAAATATACCTCTGATCTGGGAGATGCCCCAGTCGTTACGTCAGAAGTTGGAACAGCTGAAAATCAGCATCCATGTCTACCATAAAGAGCCTAAGCGCCGTTTTGTTCTCATCAATATGCGTCGATATGCCGAAGGGGATAGTCTGAAAATGGATGGTTTTCGCCTCCAGCGGATCGATCGTGAAGGTATCGTGGTCGATTATGGTGAGGGCCTGGTTCGCTTGTTGAGGGAGAGATATTAATAATCGGGAAAATTATTGATTCTCGGACTTCCATATCATTGTGCCCTTAATTTACAGATGCAATAACCTACTTATCCGTCGTGCTCGACCGATCCCCATTGTGTGGGTTCGATATTATCCTGACTCAATATTGTCATGAGTTCGTCACAGTAATCCGTTTCAATCAGTGCCTGGATTCCTTTGCTCGTTGAGTGCTGGTTTTTCCATTCGAAGATTTTCTGAACCACAGGTTGTCACTATGTATTGTAATGAACGACTCATCATAATGGATGCTGATGGCACTACCATAGATGCTTTCGGAGCTATTTCTGAGACATTTGAAGCTCATGATATGTCGATTGGAGATATGGGCCGATTTCAGAAAAGGCGCAATATTTTCAAGTATCTCGGCGGCATCAAAGAGCTGCCTAAAAATCTACGCAAACAACTTAATGGTGAAAAGCGACTAGAGCTGCTTAACACATTAACTGAGGTCTACAGGGAATCTGCACGCCTCTATGAAGGTATGTCAGTTCTGCTCAATGTATTGATTGAGCATCCTGGTACCCGGGTCGGGGTGATTACCAGAAATATCACTCTGGAGCCGGAGATTACTCTTCATCAGCTCTACCAGAGGAATGGCGTCAATGTTTCAGGATTGGATTTTGTAATCCATCTTCCGCAAAGAGAGCAGAAGACCGGTGCCTTCAAGGCGGTCAGAGAGAGCTTTCAAATAAACCCTGCCAGAGCCTATGCTTGCGGTGATGAGAAACGCGATTATGTTGCTTCAATTGGCACTGGGATGCATCCGTTTATGGTCTCCTATGGGTTTGAGAGTTTTGAACGCTTAACCGAAAAGATAGGTGTGCCGGCAGAATTGGTATCTCGACAGCCGATGGATTTGAAACGGCGTATACTCAACGCTTTGGATCTGGATTAATGGTCTGATTAGTACATGCGCTCTGCTGTCAGGTATTCACCTGATAAGAAACTCCAAACTGGAATATGAAAATACGCTTGCCTGTTAACCTGGCGAGAATTAATCTGAGACCTTAAATTCTTTAGTAGTCAGGGCCAAATCCGCCTTGCCACTTTCAGCGTGTTATCAGGATGTGAATGATGAAGGAATCAGAGGATGCAGATTTAAAGATTGGTTTAGCCTTGGGCAGTGGTGCCGCTCGGGGCTGGTCGCATATCGGAATCATCAAAGGCTTGGCTGAGTTGGGCATCAAGCCGGAAATTGTCTGCGGAAGTTCGATTGGTGCTTTAGTAGGAGCGGCCTATGCTGCAGACAAGCTTGACCTTATGGAGAGCTGGTCCCGTTCACTGACCTGGAAAGAGATTATCCGATTTCTCGATCCCAGTCTGATTGGCGGTGGGTTTATTCAGGGGGAGAAGCTGACTGAGTTTGTCAATGAACATATTGAGGAGGTGGAGTTTCACCAATTGAAGCGTGAGTTGGGTATTGTTGCAACCGAGCTCGAGAGTGGTCGTGAAGTGTGGTTTCGCAGCGGCCCGGTAATGGAGGCGGTCAGAGCTTCCATCAGTCTTCCCGGTCTCTTTACACCACTAAGACACAACGGCAGGTGGTTGGTAGATGGTGGTCTGGCCAATCCTGTGCCTGTCTCCCTTTGTCGTGCAATGGGGGCGGATCTGGTGATTGCAGTCAATCTGAATGGTGACATATTGGGCAAACATTTTAAGCGAAGTTCGGAAAAGAACGAAGAGCGTAAGCTGGAACCTGATCTGAGCAAAGAGGGTGATCTGATAAGTCGGGTCACGGCGCAGGTTAAAAATAGTCTGGGTGTAGGAAAGCGGGATCTCATTGCGCGGTTGTTTGGGGTAGAGAGAGAAACCCCTGGACTTTATGATGTGTTGGCCAGTTCGATCAATATTATGCAAGACAGGATAACCCGAAGCCGTATGGCAGGTGACCCACCTGATGTTATTTTAACTCCCCGTATGTCAAAACTTGGTTTAATGGAGTTTGATAAAGCCGATCTGGGGATTGCAGAAGGATTGCGCGAAGTTGAACGTATGCGGCCCTCTTTGGAGCAGGTCTTTAAGCTCTGAATTGGATTAGTGTTAACAGGCCCTGAGGCTATTCATTGACGAAAGGATAGAAGGGTTCATTGACCTGCTGATGGGTGGGTCGGTCTGAAATAATTCGTGCTTTGACTCTGGTGGTGGTGAGGCCTTGCTGGTCAAGGATGGCAGGAAAGAGTCGGAAGACCCGACTGGTTTCGATGGGTCTTCTCCAGGCGGCCTGCTCTAGTTGTTTTCGTAGTAGAGGTGACAGTTTCAACTGTAGTAACCAGGGAGCCTGCCAGTGCAGAAAGTCATTGACCAGTTTACGTTGTTTATCGTCTTGCCACTTGTCACGGACTAACAATTTAGGGAATTCATCGGCACTAAAGTGTTCTCCATGTTGCCCTGTGCCATCGCCTTGATGATGTCGTTTGATCCAGATAGCGAAGGGTCTCTTTCCTGCGGCAGAACTTACAGTGCTGCTGAGATCTGCCGCATCACCAGAGTCTGAAATGAAGTGTTGGCAGGCCTGGCCGCCGGGATACCAGGTGGGGCGGTCGACAGGTGAGAGTGGTTCATTGCATAAGGCGCTATCGAGTAGTGCCAGGGGCTTGGAATCCGCTTCATCCAGCAGCCATAGCTCGTAACTATCCGCAGTTGCAAAGGGCACTTTATCGGCATCTTTTTCCAAAGCGAGAATCAAACGCTCTCCGATTGATTCGATGATGTCGCAGGGCAGAGTTCCTCTGATACGTGACCGACTCAGTCCACGAATTGAGTTCCAGCTACCATAGACCACCTCTGAAAGTCCGGTATGACTGATGATATCTTCATGTGCAACATAGAGTTTCCAGTCAAACCCATCCATGCTTTCTGCAACGCCACCATTCAGAGCAATTATCTGCTGTACCCCATGGAAAGGTGAGAGTAGACGACGGCTGTAAGAGAGGCTATCCATACAGGAAATTGTGGACAGTGATTGGCATTGAGACAAGTGCGGTTTTACATTAATAATCCAATCTAACTGAATTATTGAGTCATTTAATTCCTATTTGGCAATGAAATATTACCGCCGTTCGTCGGCTAGCCAGACTCAGGTGTTTTAAATACAATTATATTTTTGTAGTATTTATAGAATTGGAACTAAGTACTGATCTGATTCTTTAACAGAACGCAGTTTTTATATTGGATTTTTTTTAAAGGGAGTCATGTTGTGAAAGTTATCTTCCGCCCTATGGCGACACTGTCGCTTGTCAGTCTGTTATTCACTGCCTCGGCTCAGGCCGCTCTCTATGATCGTGGTGGTGGCCTTATCTACGATGATTACCTGGATGTCACCTGGATGCAGGATGCCTCCTATGTGTCAAACCAAGCGGTGAACTGGACGACTGCACACGATATGGTCTCCGGGCTTGAGTATCAGGATACTGCTCGTAATACCGTTTGGACCGATTGGCGTATGCCTACTATTGACCCAGGCACTTATAGTGGATGGGGTTTTGACCTGCAATCGGGGGAAAGTAACTATAATGCCTATGACACCTCTCCGTCAGGTGCCAATGAGTTGGCTTATATGTATTACGTCAATCTTGGTTTTGAAGGTAATGGAGATTTGCTTACAGCTCCTGAGCTGTTGCCTTTACCAGAATCACCTGAAGGCACTTACAACCCCTTTCAAAACATTAACTATTTAGGTATCTGGACGGACTCCCATGTAGGTGGCGACGCGCCAGAAAGTCAGGTTTGGTATTTCCATTTCCACTTTGGGCGTACCCTGACAGATGGCGGGTCTGATACGCAAACTATTTGGGCGGTAAGAGATGGGGATGTAGGCCTGCCTTCGCCAGTTCCCGTACCACCGGCGTTCTGGTTAATGGGTTCGAGCCTTGCCTTGTTAGGCTTTGTAAGCAGCAAGAAACGTAACGCTTCGGCGAAAGCATAATCCCTATCTGTTAGTGCAGTATTGGCTGCGCTCAGTTAGTTGGTTGATAAAAAACCCAGCCTGGAGATCGAGAATCTCCAGGCTGGGTTTTTTTTATGGAATTCTGGGAAAAGCAGGCCAAATCTGTCGGGTTTTTTTACATTGTTGAATTTAAAGCCTAGCCAAAAAATCATAACTGGTTGAATTTATTGATATAATCAATGTTGGCATATGCATTGCAAGCTTAGATCCCCAATAGACGTATGGACCTAATTGACGGAGTTAACCGTGAGTCAACATAAAAAAGTTTCAAGATTGGCCGCTCTTTTGTGCGTATTCGCGCTGGGCAGCAGTGAGGCCACACTATTCGATCGTGGCAGCGGCCTGATTTACGATGATGTTTTGGATGTAACCTGGTTGCAGGATGCCTCCTATGTGCAGAACTACTATGGTAGTGCGCAACATGCGGTTAACTGGGATACTGCCACCTCCTGGGTGGATAATCTGGAATACACAGATACTGAACGTGGTGTGGTTTGGGATGATTGGCGCATGCCTACAATAGATCCTGGTACCTATGCAGGCTGGGAACCTATCTTTGATCCGGCAACAGACGTTGGCGACTACTATGTCTATGACAGATCTGAGTCAGGGGGCAATGAGCTGGCCTACATGTACTACGTGAATCTTGGTTTTGAGGCTTACACCGATCCTATTACCGATCCAGGCCTGGTAGCCCGTCCTACATCACCAGCTGGTACCTACAACCCTTTCCAAAACCTGAGCTACTTGGGAACTTGGACCGATTCATTGGTCGGCAACCCTGATCGTCCAGACCAGGTATGGTACTTCCATTTTCACTTCGGTCAGACCTTGTCAGATCCCAATGGACTTGATTCGCAAACTGTCTGGGCGGTTCGTGACGGCGATGTTTTCGTCAATGAAGTAGAGCCGGAGCCAGAAGTGGCGGGTGTACCTGAGCCAGGTGTGTTGCTGTTAATGGCTTCAGGTCTGTTGTTGGCAGGCGGCGGTCGTCGCATAGTGAACGCAGGTAGAAAATTAGCCTGATTCGTAGCTTTCCGAAAGGCGCTGCAATCCCAGCATGGGGTTGCGGCGTTTTTTTTGTCTGTTTAACTTAGGTTTAATCACCTACTGTCGTTGATCCCTCCTCCAAAAAATTTACCAAGATGAGATCTATCTGGGGCTTAGGTCATGGCTCTATTTAATCGCCGCTCAATTATGCTTCTGTTTAATAATATTCTTCCTTAGTAAGTATCAGCTAGGCGTTTAATGTCTGAGATCTTCAGTAAGTTAATTTGCCGTTTTCAGTAAAGTTTACAGTTTATAGCCGATATATTTCTCTGACGATGTTTTTAGGTTTCGCAGAAGGATAGGATTTATGTCGCTATTCCATTTGAGAATATTAGTTAAAGGTTTCTCTGGAATTATTGCACTGTTTGTACTCTCTTTTGGGGCATATTCGGGAGAGAAGTGTCTCTACATCTCATCCTACCATCAGGGTTACGCCTGGTCAGACGGGGTAGAGAGAGGATTGAGAGAGAGTCTTGGTGATGAGTGCGAACTCAAACAGTTCGATATGGATACAAAGCGTCATAAGGATGAAGCTTCGAAGCAGCGAGTTGCTGTAGAGGCAAAAGATCTTATTCTCTCCTGGAAACCTGATGTAGTGATAACTGCAGATGATAATGCGGCAAAATATGTGATCCAACCATTTTTCAAAGACCATGAGATACCATTTGTATTTTGTGGGATTAACTGGAATGTGGATGCCTATGAATTACCCTATAGCAATACAACAGGAATGGTCGAGGTTGCACCTATTGATGTTTTATTCAATAAGGCAAGAAGCATTCGTATTGGCGCTGAACGTGCGGTCTATCTTGGTGCGAATACTTTTACGGAAAGAAAAAATGCAGCAAGATTTGAGGCAATGGCAGAAAAAATCGGCTTATCCCTGGATCGCCGTCTGGTTTCTACGACTGCAGACTGGTTGAAGGCATATGAGGAAGCACAGGATTATGATTTTGTGATTATCGGAAGTAAGTCGGGTATCAATGACTGGAATAGATCCAAGGTACTGGAGGTGTTGCATAACACAACCCGAAGCCTGAGCCTGACTAACCATGATTGGATGATGCCCTATACTTTGCTGGGCTTCACCAAGATTCCTGAAGAGCAGGGTGAGTGGGCTGCAAAAGCGGCGCTTGCCATATTGGATGGAGTAGCGCCAACAGATATACCCATTGTCTCAAATCGAAAATGGGAAATATGGATAAACCATACTGTTTTAGATGTTAGTGGAGTGAAACTTCCACAGGCTCTAATCCGAAAAGCTAAAAAAATATAGTGATTATGGAATTTACGATTAGGGAACAAGTTTTTGTAGGGCATCGTAAGCTGGTTATCTGGCTGATGGTAATCCTCGTTTCCTTGATCGCTATTTCCTATTCCGTGTCTCGGGAAATGCGTTCGGCAAAGAAAGAGTTTACTGCAAACGCCTGGCAGGTTCAGCGTGCGGTTATACAACGTGTTGCTAATTTAGAGACTGTACTGACAGCGCTGGTCGGGCAGCATCATGCCAGTGACATGCTTAGTAGTGCAGAGCAAACACTGTTTTCGCAAGAGTTATTGAAGGCCTATCCTTTTATCCACTCCATTATGCATGTAGAGCGGGTGTCTATTAATGAAGTGGATGAGTTCGAAGAGCGTATGAAGCTCGAAGGGTATATTGGTTTCAAATTGAGTCAGAGTGACTCAGAAGTAACAGCGAATGAGATAAATCATATTGGCTTCCACCTGCCAGTCAGTTTTATAGAGCCGATGGAGCCTAGAAGTGCATATTTATTGGGTTTTGATCTAGCGAATGAAGCATCATTTACTCAGCTTTTAGAGCGTGCGATCAGAGGGGGCGATACAATTGCCCTTGAGACATTGCAGGAAACGCATTTAAACAAGCCGCTATATTTAATTTTAAAGCCAGTCTATCTAGGGCGTTACCCGCCATCAGAAGCGACAGAGCGATGGGATATGCTGAGCGGTTTCGCAGTATTGCGTATAGATTTCGAGCAATTTTTTTCAAGTATTGAATTGCCATCTAAGTCGCTGAAGTTAAAACTCTACAGGGGTGCTCAGGTTTCCGAGAGTGAACCATTGGATGAAATATTGGCCGAGTTTGGGCATCAGAGTGAAGCTGCAGGTTTTTTGCAAGAACAGGTTGATTTTGTAGAACCTCTAGAGATTCATGGGCTACCGTTTACGCTTTCGGCCAGTCAAAATGTCAGCCTGAGTTCAATTGAAATCTCTCGCGTGTTTATTGAATGGTTGATTGCAATGCTGGTGCTTGGTCTGGTTGTTGCTGTTTACAGAAATCGACGATTTGCAAAGCTACAGGAAGAAGCTGCGGAAGAAGTGATTGCGGTTGAAGGCGCTCGATTTACAAATGTAATCGATACTGCATTCGATGCGGTTGTAACGGCCGACGGGAGAGGAAGGATTGTCAGTTGGAATCAACAGGCCAGTTCAGTATTTGGTTACCAAGACCGGTTTGTTTTAGGGCTCAGGTTATTCAAGCTTATATTGCCCCCACGTGAACTAAGTCGACTGGATAGAGAGTTAAAGCCGCTGTTTGAGGGTGAAAACAGCAGGCCATGCAGGCTTAGCCTGGAAACTGTAGGGCAACGCAAAGATGGAGAGGAATTTCCCTTAGAGTTGGCTATCTCGAGTTCTACAGCAGTTAATCAACCAATGATAAGCGTATTTGCCAGGGACATCACGGAACGTAAACGATGGGAAGAGAGAATACGTTATCTTGCATATTGTGACTCCCTGACCGATCTTCCGAATCGTCAGTCATTTAAGGAGCAGGTGACCAAGGCAATCACAACAGCAAAGCGCCATGGTCGGATAGGTGCAGTACTCTATCTGGATTTGGATGAGTTCAAGCGTATTAATGACACATTGGGCCACGATATTGGAGATTTGCTGTTACAGCATATTACCAAGCGCCTGGTTGAGCAGGTGAGAGTGTCCGATACGATCAGTCGCGACAGGTTTGTAGATGTTGAAGATCGTAGTATTGCCCGCTTGGGTGGTGATGAGTTTACAGTTTTGCTTGATGAGATAGATAGCCCGGAAGATGCTGCGCGTGTTGCCAAGCGTGTGCAGAGTGTTATTGCCAGTTCTTACAACCTTAATGGTCATGATGTCTATGTCACGCCAAGTATTGGTATTGCGATCTTTCCAAGGGATGGGCAGGATGTTGAAGAGCTATTAAAGAATGCTGATACTGCCATGTACCATGCAAAGGCAGTAGGAAAGAATAACTTCCAGTTCTATACGGAGCAGATGAATGCACTTGCCTCTACGCGTTTGAAACTTGAAGGTAAACTTCGAAAAGCACTCGATTCAAATGAGATGGAGCTCTATTATCAGCCACAGATAGATATGCGAACCGGTTTGATGATTTCTGCTGAGGCCTTGTTGAGATGGAACCAGCCTGAGCTGGGGATGATACCACCAGATGAGTTTATACCGATCGCTGAAGAGACTGGGATAATCATCGAGCTTGGTGAATGGGTGCTGAATGAGGCTTGTCGTCAAAATAAGGCATGGCAGGATGCTGGCTATCAGCATATCAGGGTAGCGATTAACTTAAGTAGTATGCAATTCATTCAGCGTGATCTCAGCGATAAGGTCAACAACTGCTTACAAAGCAGTAAACTCAATCCTCAGTTCCTTGAGTTGGAAATTACTGAAAGTATCTTAATGCGTAATGTGAATGAAACCATTGCCACTTTGAACGAATTTAAAAATATGGGGATCAATATCTCTGTGGATGATTTCGGTACTGGCTACTCCTCGTTGAGTTATCTGAAAAGATTTCCATTGAATTCTCTCAAAATTGATAGATCATTTATCATGGATATCCCTGATAATCAGGATGATGTCACTATTACATCAGCTATCATTGCAATGGCTCACCGTCTCAACCTGGAAGTGGTTGCTGAAGGTGTTGAAACACAAAGTCAACTGGATTTTCTCAAGCAGCAAGGGTGTGAAATGGCCCAGGGCTATTTTTTCAGCAGACCCTTACCTGCAAGTGAGTTTGAGACGATGCTGGTCAGAAACGAAATAGAAATACAAAAAATACACCATCGTTAAGAAGTGATCAGGATATGTTACCTGTAGGGTTGACGATATTGATATCACGTTGCGGGAATGGAATAGATATTCCTGCTTGATTGAATTTGGTATTAATTGCCTCGTGTATGGCTGTGATGGTTGCAAGACGATTATCCATGGATCCAAGGTAGATGCGTAGCAGTAGATTGAGTGAGCTGTCGCCAAATGCCTCGAAAGTGGCAATCGGACTGGGTTCTGATAGTACTGTATCGTTCTCTTCGGCGGCCTCAAGCATGAGATCCATGGCCTGTCTGACGTCACTACCATAGGCAATACCAACAGTGATGATGATTCGATTGAGCTTGTCAGTGAGTGTCCAGTTTATAACTCTTCCGGTTATAAACTCCTTATTCGGAATTATCATCTCCTGCTTGTCATAATTTGTGATAGTGGTGGCACGGATGCGAATACGAGAGACTACACCTGTTGTATCATCAAGGGTTACAACGTCACCTACGCGAATGGGGCGTTCGAATAGTATTATTATTCCACTGACAAAGTTGGCAACAATCTCTTGCAGGCCAAAACCAAGTCCAACACCTAAAGCTGCAACCAGCCACTGGATGCTCGACCATTGAAAGCCGATGGTGCTGAAGGCAGTAATTAAGCCAATGCCAGCAATGAGATATTGCATTAGAGTAGTCAATGCATAACGAGCCCCTGTTTCCAAAGGGAGTCGTTGAAGTATTGTGATCTCAAGTACACCAGGCAGATTCTTGGCGGCAAGAAAGGTGAACACCAGTATAATGATACCGAGGAGTATATCGTTCAGTGTTAAGAAGCCATCTGTAACGATACCATCTATTACATGGGTTGCAGCAAATGGCAGTTGAATGGTAGTGAGAAAATCAAGGGCAGGAAGGAAGTCTGCCCAGATTAACCAGCTGCCTACTACAGAACCAAAAAGATAGCCAAAGCGTACTAATCGTTTCGCCTGTTCACTTAATGTATCGAAGTTGATTTCAGGGATCTCTGTAGCTATTACGGTGCTTTCGTCATCCATGGTGCTGTTTTCTTGCTCGCGTTGATGGCGCAACTCCTCTCTTCTTTGAACTGCGCTTTCTAAACGCAATCTACGCTCTGCAATAAATAGGTATCTAAGTAGAAGCTCCTTTAGGGTAAATAGACCGACAAAAAACCAGAAGGTTAACTCGACTAACTTAAGTAACCTGATTGATAAAGTCAGATAACCTAGAGCGCTGGCTGCAGCAATGCCAGTGCTGATCAAGAGTAACAATGGAAACCAGAGAAAGTGAATTTGGAGTAATATTGAGTTGGGCTTGCTTCTGCTCCATGTTTCCAATAGAGAACTGGATTTATGCAGTAAGCGATAAGTAAATATCAGTGTGGCGACTATCAGGACAATAACTGCCATGCGTCCGATGTTTTGCGTATGCGGAGATATATAGTCTCCTTCAGTAAGGGTGACGATAAATCTCAATGGTATGGCAATAGGAATCAACCATCGCAACTCTTTCGCCAACGCAGCACATATTTGATCATTCCAGCGTAAATGACGACTGCCAATGCCATTTGGAAGGCACAGATGGTAGAGGAGTAGAGCTGCAATCAATGTTATCCCTACATTGATTAATGAAGTGGCAATTGCCAGGCTGTAGGGGCTTGCTGTTGGTAGAGTATTTAATAGAACGCCAATGCTGATCATGATGCTGGGAGCAATACCAATCTTTACCAAAGTGAATAGTAAGGCCCATAGGGTCAAACGGATTGAGTCAGTGCGTATTTTACGCGTGGATTTGTTCAATAGAGGCAGTTGTATGTTGACGCTTTGTTGCTTCCAGATGATCACCATCAGCAGTGACACAAGTGCTATCGATAATCCTGGTCTCTGCTTCGCAGCTTGAGCTACCTCACTGCCGGTTACAAGCCACTCCTGAGGAGATAGTAATCTTCCTAAACCAGTGGTGATTTGTTTGAAGTTAAAAAAATCAGTCAGATCACCACTTGAGATCCAGGTAAGCTGGTCATCTATGTAGATTACATAGGTTTCAGAGACTTCCAGCAGTTGCCGCTCTGCCTGGTCAAGGGATGTAAGCTGAGAAATATAGAGGCCATAGACTTTTTGTAGTTCATTGAGTGCCTCGCGGCTGGCGCCTAACAGACTGAAGGTGCGTTTTCTAAGTTCATCTGCCTCTTTTTCTGAAAGCTCTTGCAACAAAGGCTTAGTAAGTTGCTCAACACGATCTGTGAGGTTGCCTGTTTGCAGTAAATGCTCTTCGATGGAGATCTGGCGATCAGTAGCATTATTGATATCCTGTCGACGCTCAGCAGAGGATCGGCTATAGCTCTGCAGTGAAGGCAGAGCCTGACGTCGACGTGAGAGCATTTTGCCAATTGCTCTACTGCTGCCCGCTACTTCAACGCGTTGCTTGGTGTGTGCGAAATCGTCACTGAGCTGAAGCAGTTGCTGTTGGGTGGCGGCTAATTTCTGTGATACCCGTTTTTCCCAATATATCAGCTCTTCCAGATCAGCTCTGTACTGTGCGTTTTGCTGTGCGATTGCCTTGATGGATTCAGGTAGACCCTGAGTCTGTTGTTCTACCTGTTCAGCTTCCTGTCGTGCTTGTTTGGCTTCAGACTCCCGTATTTCATCTGCGGTTACGTTGAGTTTTTCCAAGGTTGTTTGAAGCTTGCCAATCTGAGCTGTTGTAGCATCACGTCTTGCCTGAGCAAGATTGGTAAGTAGATTTTGATTTCCCAGTCGCAGCTTGAGGTACTCGATCTGTGTCTGATGAAGCTTCTTACGGCTCTGAAGGAGCAGTTGCTGGGCTTGATTTAGATGTTTGTTTTTACTGGCAGTAGTGTTGCTGTTTTCAATCTCGATGGTCTTTAAGGTGTTGCTGTATTCTGCTATTTCATCATTTATCTGCTGATTTCCTGCGAGTAAGTCTGATAGGGTGTCGAGCTGCTGTTTATGACGCTCTCTTGCTTTATCCAGATTGATGCTTTCTCTACTGATACGCTGCTCAATCTCAGCCAAATTGGAATTGTTGATAAATGAGGTGAGATCCTCATTCTGTAGTTCGAAAGGGCCGATACTATCGTGTAGTTTTTTTATTTCAGCCGGTGCATTTTTTATGGTTTCATTGAGGAGATCTAGTTTGCCATCAATCTGGCTGTTTTGTCGTAACCACTTTTCTGCCTGATCGAGAAGCTCTACGACTTTTTGTTGTAATGCAGCATCCAGTGTGTCGTCATTAAGTGTTTCATTCTTGATTAGATTAAGCCTATCAGTGGCCAGTGCTGTATCAGTATCAATCTGGTTTTTGGGTGATTCGGCAAAGCATGGAAGGCTGATTATGATCAGCAGTAGGGCAATGAGTAACTTGTTCACGATTGTGGTATTTGGCTCAGTTGTTTTCCAGGAAGTGGTAACTGATCAGGTGTCTGTTTTTTTCAGAGACCGGTTCACCCAGGCCGATCTGGCCATGACCGAGTAGTGGTATGGTCTCCCTTCGGAGGTATAAAGACTGCTGGTTCTGGGTGGTTACATAGGTGCCGTTTGTGCTGATATCTTTTAAGATATGTTTACCGCGATAGAATTCCAAAACCGCGTGGGTTCTGGATGCTGAGCTGGCATTTACTATCAACTCGTTCTTCGGGTCTCTTCCAATATGTATGCTTCCCTGGGTGGGCGGCATTCGATAGGTCTTATTATTGTATTGCAGGATAAGGATTCTTGTTGTCAGGCTTTGTGTAATCGGTGCGGTATGTATGAAAGTGATATCTTCTTTGTGCCATAGCAGATCGTATATGATCATATGGTCAAACTTGCCTTTGACCTTTACTTTGTCGAACCGCCGGGCCAGGGGGCGCTGTTCGGCCGGAAGTGCCTGAACCACTTGTTCTGTAGTAATGATCTGTCTTGCCTGAGCAATTGCCGCCATTCTTGCGGCAATATTGACTGAGTCGCCATACATTCGGCCATGCTCGAAGATGGCGGGGCCATAGTGAAGCCCAATACGGGCGGCCATCGGCATGCCTGATTGATCTGCGTAAAGATCGACCCGCTCCTGGATACGACAGGCGGCCGTAACAGCGGTAGTGGCGTCGTTGTATCGGCTCATCACCTCATCGCCAATAATCTCGACTACATGGCCACCACTGGCTTCGACTACTTCGGCTATGGCCTCTTCCAGTTCAGTGATCAGTTTTTTTGCCAGGGTGTCACCAAGGCTTTCATACATGCGCGTACTGTCGACAATATCTGCGAATACGATGGCATATTTTTGTGCATTAGTCGTCGACATGGTGCTGGTGCTCTTTCCCTATCAGACCAGGGGTAAAGACCTGTGTCCCTATGGCAGGATCTTGCATGAGTACAAACCTCACTACTATTTCGGAATCTCAGAAGAAATTCTACGAAAAGCGTCGGCTCGTTATAAATCAGGCCTACTTAATGAGGAAACAGAACAAGTAGCCCTGCTCGAAGGATATGAAGATCAGGCGGGATTGTCCAGTATCAACTTGTTCTATTGTGGGGATGTGTTTACTAGGGCCTATTCGATTAGTGTTAACAGGCCCTAGAGAGCGTAATTTGGATCAGTCGTGTTTATTGGCCAGTGCAGAATTGAGCCTGTCGCACAGAATGTCTGCCAGGTCGTCATGTTGCCCCACAAGTTGTGCAATTCTAATCTTCAGTCTGGGGTAGGTCAGGTTTACCCTTTCGCAGATTTGCTCAATATCCCCTCCGGGGCCTGCGTGACGGCCTGGGGAGAGGAACAGTTGAGCGAGATCCACTGTGGCTTGAGGATTTAATTCGGCAATTTGAGATAGTTCATCTTCCAATAGTTCGCCGTTGAAGTCGTACTCAGCACCTGTTCGACGCTCCATTGCTGCTTCTGCAATGGGGACATCGGCGCCCACAAGATTGCGAAGATCCCTGGTAATCCGCTTTCTCACAGCATTGACTTGAGGGAGAGGTGAGCCGTGATCTACAACTACAATCTGCTGTGGCTTCTCGCCATTTGTGTTTTTTTGAATCTGATCAAAAACAATTTTAGCCACCCTTGGCTCACCCTGGGGTAAGGGACAGAGCACTTCGCCTTGTATCAGCTTGAATTCGCCAAACTCTGCTTTTAAGAGATCAACCTGTTGCGGAATAAAGGCTGTGAGCGCGCGACTGAGACCAAAAAAGAGTGGGATCAAAAGAAAGCTTCGCTCCCCTTCGATCAGTTTTTGTCGCAGAAAAGGGTGCAAGGTATCTGCAGGTTTCCCTGCAAGATCTTCTACAGGAATTTTTTGCGCATGCTGAAGAGAGACGGGATATACCTGTTGCTGACAGTGGTCACTCATCTGTTGCGCCAGTTTGCGTAGATTAACTACTGAACCGGCTTTTGCTGAACCATTGTCCGCCAACAGGATGATAGGTCTGTTCATGTCGCTCCAGATGGTTGGTTAACCTGTCGAGTGAACGTTAGTTTGTATGCAATGTTTAGGTAGATGATTGGTGGATATGTTCCTTCGATCATTATCCTGGTGATGGAGAGAGACAACAAGCTGTCAGCATAGATGAAACCCTGTAATCACCGAGTGAATTGCGATTCATCATTGTTGGCAGTTGATTTGGCTGATGTATGATTGAGCTTTATACCATTGTTGGTGTCGATAGTAATCATGAACCTGCGCGATCTGAAGTATCTCATTGCCGTTGCCGAAACAGAGCATTTTGGTCATGCCGCTGCACGCTGTTTCGTCAGTCAACCCACTCTCAGTGGCCAGATAAAGAAACTGGAAGAGGAGTTGGGTGTTACGATTTTTGAACGAACCAATCGATCTGTCTCTATAACCCCATTTGGGGTGGAGATCGTCAAGCACGCTAAACTGATCCTGGAGCAGGCTGATGTAATCCGCCAACTGGCTCAGGCCCAGCGGGATCCCATGGCTGGCGCTTTAAGGGTTGGTGCGATACCGACGGTCAGTCCCTACCTGGTACCCTTGATTCTGATGCCTTTGAAGTCTCTCTATCCACAGATGAGGCTGGTGTTGTCGGAAGAGATCACCGATATGCTGACTCAGCGACTACTGGATCATCAGATCGATGTGGCAATATTGGCGACACCGGTAAAGGAGCCGGAGCTTGAAGTCATGCCCCTGTTCGAAGAGCCCTTCTGGTTAGCGCATCCCAGGGATCATGAGCTGTATGACAAAGAGGATATCAGTCGCCGTGATTTGAGCCGTCTCGATCTGCTGTTGCTTGCGGATGGTCACTGTCTCACCAATCAGGTGATGGATGTCTGTCGTATCAAAGAGGGAACCATAGATGATGAGATGGCCGATCTTCGTGCCGCCAGTCTGGAGACCCTGTTGCAACTCGTAGGCGCTGGCTTTGGCTGCACCCTGGTACCCGCATTAGCAGTACGTGGTACCTGGACCACCGATTCCGGTATCATTGCGCGCAAGCTTTCTCTGAAAGATGCCTACAGGCGGGTTCAGTTTGTCTATCGCAAGACTTTTCCACGCAAGCAGGCTCTGCATGCATTGGCTGACGTGATCCGTGGCCAGCTGCCGAATACAGTCAAGGCGCTTTAGACAAATAGCCTGCCATTTTGGGCAGTAGAGCAGGAGAGTCACCATGAGCAATGCAACGCAAGAAGATACTCAAACCGTTTTTTCCGATCTGTTGCGAAATAGTGAGTTGGAAGGGCCTGTGTTGTTGCCTGGGGTTCATCCTATGCCCAACCTGCTCTCCCTCAGTGCCACCCAGGTTCTGGATGCATTTCGTGAGAGTCAGCTAAAAGACTTTACTGCCATAATCAGTGATCTTGATGCTTCCGGAAGCTCGTTGCACAAGGTTTTTGAAGGGCTACTGGCAATTGCTGAAAAAGACCCGAACAATCGCTTATCAGAACTCAATATCTTTCAGCCGGGAGCGATGCAGTCCCTGTTTATCGACCTGCATGATCATGTGATGTCTCATCCCGTGTGGCGCCATCCCTGTTTTATACGAATCTTCGAAGGGGATTTCGATCAGCAGCAACTGGCCTCTTTCGCCCTGAACTATTTCAACCAGGTAAAAAATACCAGGCAGTGTGTGGCCCTGGCTCAAGGGCGTTTTTCCGGGTTTATCGATCTGCCCTACGGTTGTCTCAACGAACGGGTTTCGGAGCTTGTACAGATCACCCTGGCACAGCTGCTTGCTGATGAATATGGTGTAGGCACCCATAGCATAGAGAGCTACCCTGATCTCGCCAGCCTGCTAGGTTCCACCACCCATATTGTCATGTATCGCAATCTGTTCGAAGGTCTGGGGATTCCTTTTGAGCAGCAGGATCTACCCATGCTGCCGGAAGTTGCTGACAATGTACTGACCCAACGCCTGTTGGCCGGGCACCCATCATTCAGCCTGCTTGAATCTCTCTCCTCTGTCGGTCTGGGTATGGAGTGGGGTGTGCCTGAATTCTTCAGTCTGCTATTGGGTGGAATGATCCGCTGGGCCTGGCGGGAGAATGTTACGTTGACCCAGCACCACCTCATCGTTTTTATTGCTCATGTGCAATACGATGTACTGCACGCCATATCCGTAATGCTGGCGACCAGTCTGCTGGGTCATGAAGAGGGATATGTGGATCAGGTTAAGCAGGCGACCAATATGCTCATGTCGAGCCGCTATAACATGATGAGTGGTCTCTATAGACATCTTTTTGATGAGCCCTGTGACAACATCGATCAGATTGACCTTGAGCCAAGGTATGCAATTACCGACCGTCGTATCGAGCAGGCTCTGCTGGTTGCCAGACAGGAGGCTACAGATGCACGGGTGGTTGATGCTCAGGCCTATAAGGAAAATCCCAATGTCCCCTTTGTATTTGCATGAGCTAAAGCCAATGAGTCACTTTGGAGTTATTGATGTATCAGTCCGATAGTAGGGCGGCAGAGCAATTTCGCAAACGCCTCATTGCCACAGCGAAAGGCTCTAAAGGTGCCAAGGATATGAGCCGGGAAGAGGCCCGGGATGCCTTGACCTTTCTGCTCTCATCCGAAGCCCATCCAGCGCAGATTGGAGCCTTTCTCACCGCCATGAGATTCAAGGGTGCCCGGGTTGAGGAGATGAAAGGTTTTCTGGATGCCATGGAGGCCCATGCCACCTTGATCTCACCCAAGGTTGACCGATTGCTGAACTGTAATGGGCCCTATGACGGTCGTAAGAATGCCTTGCATCTCAGCCTGGCTGCTGCACTGGTGACAGTTGCTGCCGGGGTGCCGGTGATCATGCACAGTAACAGTGATCTACCACCAAAGAATGGCGTAACCACTGCCAGTGTTTTGGAAGCGTTGGGAATCCCTGCCCACCTGGAGCCTCAGCAAGTCGCAAAATCGATCGAAGAGAGAGGTTTCGGTCATCTGCACGCCAGCCGCTATCTGCATGGTGTGGAGCGGCTGAAGCCTATTCGCCAGACCCTGTTCTACCGCTCCTTTCTGCATGCCTGTGAAGTTATGCTCAATCCTGCCGGGGCTGAGTTCTCCTTGATTGGTGCAGCTCACAAAAGTTTTCTGCAAAGGTTCGCCACTGCAGCAGGTGAGCGTGGCCAGCAGCGGGTATTGGCGGTACAGGGATTGGATGGCTGTGACGAACTTCCAATGAAGCCTGTAGCTGTAGCGGACTATCAACAGGGGGAGATGTCTGAATATGAGTTGGATCCTGCTGATTATGGTTTGACGTATCAGGATCATCATCCCTGCGCCGATGCAGAGACCACGGCTGTGTTGACAGAGGGGCTGCTACAGGGAGAGGAGAAGGATCAACTCAACCCGGTTCTCTACAACGCTGGAGTACGCCTCTATCTGTGCGGCAAGGTGGATGCAATTGCTGAAGGGATCGAGTTGGCGGAAAATGCCCTTGTTTCCGGGCGGGCAGCTCAGACCCTGCAAAGGTTGCGGGGTTGTCGAGTTGAAAAGGGGTAGCGGTTTTATACGCTATTAGTCGAGACAAGGATGAGGTCATGATGAATCGTAGGGTGCGGCCCTGCCGCACCATCAGGGTGAGAATTCTCTAAAAATCCCAGATGGTTTGTTCATTACCAGCAGCGTCTATACACCGACTCGTCAGGTGGCTTTGGTTTTAGTTGGGTGTGGTGCGGCAGGGCCGCACCCTACAGGTGAATTTATTTTGGGGAGTCAGCCGACTACTGTTTCATCCAGGCTACCTTGCTGTTCGATCCTGGCGATTATGTTGAGGCTAGGGCCATGATGAATCGTAGGGTGCGGCCCTGCCGCACCCTTCTACACAGATTTTAAAACAGCTCTTCAATCCTGCAGCTCTTCAAGCAGAGTGAAGATTTCCAACATCAGCTCTTGTGCGGCTACATCGTAGTTTTCGAAACTGCCACTGGCGCATAGGGTGATAACAGTCTCTTTCTCCTGGAAGTAGAGCATTTCTGCCTGGTAGCCAGGATCTTTACCGCTGTGGGTGTAGATCACCTCGTCAGTGTTGGCGATCGGTTTGATTGAGATCCCAAGGCCGTACTGAGATGGTGGGGTGCCGAGTAGCGAAGGTTGCAGCATCTCTGCACGCATGGCGTCGTCCAGTACATCGTTGCTGGTCAGCAGTCCCAAGATAAACTTGGCCAGATCTTCGGCCGTGGTTTGAATGCCACCATCGGCTAAGCCAAAATGGTTATACCAGAGGTAACTATCGTATTGCTCTCCCGCATCATTGAAATAGCCATGTACCATGCCGGGAATACCCTCCGCCTCATGGCCATGCAGGGTGTTAGTCAGCCCCAGGGGTTCGATGATCCGGTTACGTATCGCTGTATGCAGCGCTTCACCAGAGGCTGACTCAATGATGAGTGCCGCCAGGATGTAGTTTGAGTTGGAGTAGCTGTAGTTGGTGCCGGGTTCAAAATGGAGTGGCTTATCGAGAAAGAAGGGGAGTGCATCCTCCTGGCTCCACTCAAGATCAGGGCCTGAAAGAAGAAATGCGTTATCCCAATCCTCACTGTCATTCTGGAAATCGAAGATGCCTGTGGTGTGGTTGAGCAGCATACGGATTGTCATCAGGTCACTGGAGGGAATATGGCCTGTTACCGTTTCCGGCAGCCATTGAGTGATGCCATCATCCAGACTGAACAGACCATCAGATGCCATCTGCACTGCGGTTGCAGCGACAAAGGTTTTGCCTATGCTGGCAACATAAAAGCGGTTATCCACAGTAGTGGGTTCCTGACTATCCAGGTCTGTGACCCCGGCACTGCCTGAGAAGTCGATATTTCTGCCGACTACTCTAACTGAGACGCCTGGCAGGCCTTTGCTGACCGCTTCTTCCAGGGCATCCTGAAAGCGTTCGTTGGTGGCTTCCTTGGAACTGTTTGTTTGGCATCCAGATAGCAAGCTTATGCTAAGTAAAGCTGCGCTCATGGTTGCTGGCCAGAAATGTCTGCTTGTTTTCATCGGTTCTACTCCCGGTATTAAATTGTTTTCAAGGACAGCGGGTGCTGTTGCAGGGAATAGTGGCTTGAATGGGCGGGTTTATCGTCCTTCCGTGTAAGGTCGGACTTATTTTAAAGCTTTATATATCAGCTGGTTACTGATTGTTGCTTTGACTGGGTGCTGATTTTCGATATTGCGAGGGGGTTTGCCTCGTATGGCGTTTGAAAGCGGTATAAAAAGCCGATTTTGAATTGAATCCTGAATCGAGAGCGATGCTCAGTACATTGCCTTGGTCAGAGTGGGAGGTGAGGCTGCGTTTTGCCTCTTCGACCCGGTAACGGTTGATGAAATCAAAGAAGTTGTATCCCGACTGCTCATTGATTACCTGGGAGAGATAGTTGGCTGAAATACTCAATTGGGAGGCGAGTTGCGGCAGGGTGAGTTTACTGTCGAGATATGCTCTTTCCTGATCCATATGCTGTTGCAGTTCCTGGTAGAGCAGGGTACTGGTTTCATTGTCCAGAGCGGAACGCTTATATTTTTCAACCTCATCAGTTTGAACTGTCCGGCTCTTATCTGGCGTATCAGTTTCTGATTCAGGTGGTGGGGATGGGTCTGCCTTTATGGGATCAGTGAGGCTATTGGATTGAGCTGTTGATGGGGCCTGGGTGAAGATGGCTGGCTGTCGCAACCCCATATAGCCCATGCTGTAGATCACGAATACGATCAGCAGGAAGTGAATACCGACGACCTCTTCGGGAAATGAGAGTAATTCTGCGAGGAAGACATCTGCCAGATAGAACAGGTAGAGCGCAACCAGGGCAATCAGCAGATTCCTCAGCCAGGTCAGGTTGATATGCTCAATGTCTGAAAATTGATCCTGAATGACCCTTTGATGTCTGAAGACCCGTTTGATTGAAGCGACAAGGTAGATCGCCATCTGCAGGATCGAAAGCAACCCCACAGCAATAATCGCCAACTTCGCCCAGAGAATTATTGACTCCTCCTGTTGCTTGGATTCATCACCAAGCAGATGCAGAAGTTGTGGTTCATCAAGCAGGAACAGAGGGGTCAGAAGGGTGAAACCCAAAAGGAAGGGGAGAAAATGACGCCACTGCCTCAAGCCGAAGCGAAAGCCCTCTCTGGTGGTTAGTGCGCTGACATAGAGATAGGCCAGGGGGCCGAACAGAAAATCGATATTTGTGTCGATGATCAGCAATCGCGGGTACTCGTTTATATATCCGGATTGATGGAGAAAAGCGAGCCACAGATCGAGTGAGAAAAGCAGGGTAAGGATAGCCAACAGGCGATGAGCAACGGGCAGGCCACCCTTTGCATTGATCAATGCCAAAGCTAAAAACATGCCTTGGGCAGCGCCAAGCAGCATGATGGCAGAGTAGAGATCGATCTGAGGTTGCATGGGGCCCGGCAGTCATTGTGGAGAATCTAAACTACCAGTAAAGCAGGCTGTAAATCCATGCCAAAATCATCACCAGAGTCAATAGTCCTGCAATGTTAGCCAGCCATAACCAGAATTTCTCCATCTGACACCTCGTGTCTCACTGTTTTGAGTATTCTGCTAGGGAACTCCTTTAATGTCGTCTGATCCTATAAGTCCGGACAAGCTATTCGGTGAAGCGGAAAGTGATTTCAGACGGTATAGTAGCGCCTTCTTTTACAATCATCTCAAGTGCTTCAGTCGATCGCTGATTTTTGCCATAAGGTAAGGACATGATTAATCCATTGACGCCGCAAGTATTTGAGTCAAATCCAGGTTCAACTGTGGAATCTGGGATTATGAGAGGTTATTCGATGTTATGGATTACAAGGGCACTGCTTATAAGTCTGCTGGTGTCACTCCTCGGTTGCAGTAAAGGCCCACAGGATCATCGACAGACCCTGTTGGTATTTGGCACTCTGCTGGATATTCAGGCCTACACTGACCAGCCGGAGACCTTCAATAAAGCAGTCCAGAGCCTGGATGAGACCTTTCAGCAGATGCATCGTGAGTGGCATGCCTGGAAGGGGGAGGGAGAACTGGTTTGGCTGAATCGGGCGATCTCTCAGGGGCAGAGTCTTGAGGTCTCGCCTCAGTTGGCAATGCTCCTGGAACAGGCAAAGGAGTATGCATCAAAGAGTGATCAGTTGTTCAATCCCGCGATTGGTGAGCTGATCGCTTTATGGGGGTTTCACAGTGACCAGCCACCTGCTGGCCCACCACCTGCAAGCGACCGAATCAAAGCGATGTTGCAGAACAATCCCTCTATGCAGGATGTAACTTTCGAGGGAGAGCGAATCTCATCCACTAATCCCCATGTCGCCATGGATCTGGGGGCATTCGCCAAAGGCTATGCCCTGAATCTGGCCATCGATGAGCTAAAGCGGTTTGGTATCGGGAATGCGATCGTCAATGCGGGAGGTGATCTCTGCGTATCCGGTCAGCATGGAGATCGCCCTTGGATGATCGGCATTCGTCACCCGCTGGGTGAGGGAGTGATTGCTTCGGTTGGTGTTGCCCATGGTGAATGTGTATTGACCTCAGGTAACTATGAGCGATACCGGGAGTATGAAGGCATTCGCTATGCGCATATTATCGATCCACGCAGCGGTTATCCGGTGGCCCATGTCGCTTCTGCAACAGTGATCAGCCCCGAGGGGGGATTGGCAGATGCGGCTGCGACGGCATTGAGCGTCGCCGGCCCAGAAAACTGGGAGCGGATCGCCGCCCAGATGGGGCTCTCTGAGGTGATGCTGGTGGATGATGGTGGTGTTGTCTACCTGACTCCGGAGATGAATGCCCGAATCAAACTACAGCAGAAGGTGGATCAGATAGTGGTATCCGGCGTCGTGGTGAAATAGGTGGTAGAGGGCGTGTTGTGATATCGTTTGAGTGTGGTTTAGCTTGCTGGCTCGGGATTGGTGCGGCAGGGCCGGCACCCTACGGATGTGCTTTTAAGTCAGAGGCACGATGAAATCACACGCCGGGGTAGGGTGCGGCCCTGCCGCACCAAAAGCCATGATGAATCGTAGGGTGCCGGCCCTGCCGCACCAGGTCACCGGATATCAAACTGACTGCTTGAATTAGCCCCAAATAGGACAGTTTTCCACAACATCCACAACCGCTGAGGTGAGTTGCGTCAGATCTTCCTCGTTGATGATAAACGGCGGCATCAGATAGACCAGATTGCCGAAGGGTCGAACCCAGACACCGGCATCAACGAAGCACTCCTGGATAACTTTCATATCCACTGGCTTCTTCAGCTCTACTACCCCAATCGCACCCAACACCCGCACCTCCTCCACTTGAGGTAATTCCCTGCAGGGTGACAATCCCGCTTCAAGAGAGGCTTCAATTTTCTGGATACGCTCCTGCCAGGGTGAGTCGAGCAGTAGTTCGATGCTGGTCAGGGCAGTACGGCAGGCCAGTGGATTGCCCATAAAGGTCGGGCCATGCATAAATAATCCAGGGTCACCATGGCTGATGGTCTTGCTTACCTCCTCTGTAGTCAGCGTGGCAGCGAGGCTCATATAACCACCGGTCAGAGACTTACCCAGGCACATGATGTCAGGGGTGATGCCTGCATGTTCACAGGCAAAAAGCTTACCGGTACGGCCAAAGCCGGTGGCGATCTCATCGGCAATAAGCAGCACGCCGTACTGATCGCAGAGTCGACGCGCCTCCTGGAGGTACTCCACCGAGTAGAAGCGCATGCCCCCGGCCCCCTGAACAATGGGTTCAAGTACCAGAGCGGCAATTTCATTATGGTGTTGTTTAAGCTTTTCAGTCAGGTCTTTAGCGCCATCGCCTTTGCAGGGATGGCCGAAATAGCAGCTTGGCGCATCGGAAAAGTACTGTTTTGGCAGGATATCGGAGAAGAGGTTGTGCATCCCGGTGACCGGGTCGCATAGTGACATGGCGCCGAAAGTGTCGCCATGATAGCCCTTGCGTATGGTGAGAAAGTGCTGCTTTTCCGCTAGGCCCTTGTCGTGCCAGTATTGGATGGCCATCTTCATAGCGACTTCAACAGAGACTGATCCGGAGTCAGAGAAGAAGACTGTTTGCAGAGGACCTGGGGTGATCTCTACCAGCTTTTTTGCCAGATCAGCTGCAGGCTGATGGGTCAGACCACCAAACATGATGTGAGCCAGTTCACCTGCTTGTTCGGCTATCGCCTGGTTGATCTGCGGATGGTTATAACCGTGGATTGCGCACCACCAGGAGGACATACCGTCGATCAACTCTCTGCCATCGGCCAGTTTTATGCGCACACCGTCGGCAGAAACTACAGGATAGACCGGTAGATCTGCACCAATTGAACTATAGGGGTGCCATACATGTTGCTTGTCAAAGGTTATCCAATCGTCACTATCACTCATCGTAAAGCTGTTTGTTATTTCGGGATGCAGAGATTAACAGATAATTATCGAGGATGTTGTTGTGTTTTTTTGACCTGCTCGGAATGTTTTCTCCAGGGCGCTGTTGATTGTGCCGGGATCACTGTTCTGTTGTGGACTGATGTATGAAAAGCTAATATAAAATATTGAATATAAAAGAAAAATAAAAATATTGCGGGAGTCTGGGTATGAGGGCTAATTGAACGAAGTAATTGAGCCTTGCAGTTTGACGATAACCGGGGAATATCGCTCTGAACAGCAGTTCAGCTCAGATTCCGGGTTGGTGGGAATCACATTCTCACTGGTTATGCCGGCGGTTTTATTTCGATGGTTTATGTGGTACCAATGGCCACTTCTTCATAAGAATAGACCTCATTTCTCATCGGGATAAGGATTTTCCGGCCGATTGAAGACGTGGGTTTACATGGCACTCTTTGTGCTGGTCACAATAACAGAGGAGATAAAAATGGATAAACCTGTAGTAGCTGCTAAACAGCCAATCGATGTTGATCTGGTGGCGGGCAAAGAGTATTGGTGGTGTGCTTGCGGGCGTTCCGAAGAGCAGCCTTTTTGCGATGGTTCACATCGTGGCACAGGTATTGAGCCGCTTGGTTTCAAGGCTGAGAAAAGTGGTGAAGCTTGGCTGTGTCGCTGCAAACAGACTAAAACGCCCCCCTATTGTGATGGTAGCCACAAGCAGGTTGAGGATTAGCTGAAGTAGGCAGGGTTCCATCCTCTGATGGGCTAGGCGCCTCTTTTGTTGTGGATGACACCATCCTTGATTGGTGGTTCATCCTTTCCTTCAGGCACCTCATATTCAATTCTGTTTCTACCGTTTGCCTTTGCGACATAGAGTGCTTGGTCGGCGCTGGCCAGGAGGTGGCTGCCAAGCTCTTTATGGTGTGATTTTCCGAGCATGGGCAAGGTTTCACTGACACCGATAGAGACGCTTATCTGCAGGCTTGATCCATCCTCCAGGGCAATGGGCGTTGCGTTGACCTCAAGGCGAATACGTTCGGCCAGCATCAGTGCGTCAGAGAGACCGGTCTGAGGTAATAACAGTGCAAACTCCTCCCCACCATAGCGGGTGGCCACATCACTGGCACGCAGTTGAGAGCGGATACGATTTGCCAGTTCCCGTAAAACCAGGTCTCCAACAGGATGGCCATAGCTGTCGTTGATGCGCTTGAAATGGTCAGCATCGATGAACAGGCAGCTGAGAGGTTGACGGTAACGGCTGGCCCGGGCGAGTTCCTCTTCTAGTCTGCGGTCGAGGTAACGTCGATTGTGTAACTCTGTAAGAGGGTCGGTAAGACCGCTGATCAGCAGACGTTCCCGATTGATGACGTTCTCCAGACAGACACCGCAAATGGTGGCCAGACGAGCCAGGAAGTCAGTGGCATGCTGCCGTGTAAAACGGTCTACATCATAACTGCCGAGATTGATGCTTCCAACCAGGTGATTGCTGCAGATCAGTGGTAAAACGGCAATGCTGCGAAGATTGTTGTACTGGTCAAAAAGGTTGTTGTACTCAGGCGCAAGAAAGGGCCCGAGCCAAGGACTTTTCAGTCGTAGAAAACGTTGATTTATCATCCCCAGATCATCCACAAATCGAACATAGGGAAAGGCATCTGCCGGAATGCTGCTGTTGCTCAACAGATGGCGGATCTCATGGTCTGGATCGAGCATCAGAACCTGAATGCTGTCGACGTCAAATGAGTTGAGTAATCCTTCACTAATGCCGCTTAACAGTTCGGCCAGGCTTTCAGCGCTGAGAAGCTCCAGTTCACGCGCATAGAAGCGTCCCAGAGTCTCCTGGTTTTCCTGGGCCTTGCATGTCAGCTCCTTCAGGCGGAGGCGCAAGAGTCGGTTCTCTTCTTTTAGGTCCATTTCATTGTGTGACGGGTAGTTTCATCTTAGTGAGATAACTCGGATGGCCCCCGAAAACGTCGTTCATGATAAGAGACTACACAAGCTGCTCTATCGGCCGTACCATCGCGATCTTGAACCTTGATTCCGCAGTTGACCGCTGACATCTTACGTAAAGTGATGATATACCTCATCAATAACTGCAAACGACCTCTTGCCGGGCACGCCGGGATTTTCCACAAATCCATCTTCAACTGCGTGAATCCCGGCTCAGTCGCTGCTACCAACCCGCCAGCGTTGATAATCCGGTTGCTTGAGATAGCCGCGACTGGTGATGTAGTTGATAACGTTGCGCAACCGATAGAAACGAACCACTGAGTCGACACGAATAATCTCTTTGCCCTGCTCATCAAAAAACAGCAGTGAAGGTGTATAGAAGAGACCCAGATCTTTGGCCCATTGTCTGGCATCTGTTCTTCGGCCATCAGGAGTGATGACGGGAGTTTCCGAGCCTATGTCGAGCTGCACATTATCAAATGCACTGACCAGCTTGCGGATTGCCGGATCTTGAAGTGGCTGGCCATGTAGTACATCACAGGCATGGCAGTTACCCTGCTCGAAGAAGACCACAAGCGGGCGTTGACCGGGAAACCTGCTTCGATCCAGGTTGTGCGGTGGCGGGATGAAGAAATCCTCTTCATTGAGATCGCCCGGTTCAAATGCGGTACTGGCCTCTCCCCGAGCTAAATAGTCGGGGAAAGATTCGTTCTTAAAGTGTTGGTCGGCAACATACTCCAGTGCGGCGCGAAACTGATAGGGGGGGTAGTATCCCCGCAAGCGCAGCACCTCGTTCCCCTTGGGATCAATAAATATCAGTGACGGGGTGAAGTTGGTCTTCTCATCCAGGGCGTACTCCCGCTGGGTAAGGGTTTCTCCCTCAAGGGTGGTGATCTCCTCAGTGCTCCAGATATCGATTGGGATAATGTCGAAATGGCGTCGGGTATAGGTGGTGATGTCACTTAAGCCGAAATTGACTTGCAGAAGCATCTTGCAGTAGGCGCAACGTTTTTGACCAAAGTAGAGAATGATGCCCTGCTTGCCCTCATCTACTGCATCCTCGAGGTCAGCAGGCAGATCGAGAAAACTCTTTTTAAACCACTCTGGATACTGCAGTAACTCCTCCAGTGGGAAATCATCAAATGCAAAAACGTCATCTTCTGATTCGATGGCATAGGCATTTTGCTGCAGGGCAAAAAGCAAAATCAGCCACAGGCCTAGAGAAAGGGTTCTGATTCGGTTGGTCATAATATCGGCTCATGTTTGGAGCCCGGAGCATGTTTGTTTTATCCGCACCTGACTCCAACTCACGGTAGAACCGACAGGGTGCAGGCGCATTCATGTTTATTCTTGAGTACTCGATCAACCCGGCGACGAACGCTATTGCCAAAGCAAGTTCGAACTTACTCAGTGTTGTTTTGTCTTCAGCATAGCTGACTCGGGAGGAAAGCTGAATAGGTAATGGTATTCAGACTATGAATTGGCTATTGTTTTCTCAGAAACCTAGGAACGGAGAAATAAAGATGAAAAAAACCACGATGCTGATAACTGTTTTAGCTCTGACAGCACCCGTGTCAGCAATGGCGGAGGGTGACCCGGCCGCATACTGCAGCCAGGCAGCTAAGCTCTATCAGGAAAACGATATACAAGGTGCTGTGGAAGAGGCGAAATGGTGTCTGGAGTCGCTGGAGCAGATTCAGCAATCTCAAAAAGGTGACCGCTTTGCAAAACAGGTTGCCGGCTGGACGCGGGGTGAACTATCCAAGCAGAAGGCTATGGGTATGTCGATGATTGAGACTGAATACACTAAAGGCCAGAAATATATCAAAGTGAGCTATAACAGCGGTGTTGGGGGTATGGGCGCCATGTTCAGTCAGATGGGGCTGGCTGGTGGTGGCAAGAAGATACGCCTCGGCCGATACACTGGCCTGGTTTTGGAAGAGGGCAGAAACAATGAAATCATGATTGGTCTGAAAATGACCCAGGGGATGGTCAATCTTTCATCTGACACAGCGAGCCTGGATGAGTTGACCGCCTTTGCAAAGGCCTTTCCGGTGAAGGATATCGATCAATAGAAAATAGAGGCTATGGCCATGATGAATCGTAGGGTGCGGCCCTGCCGCACCATCAGGGGTTGAATGCTACAGAAATTCCAGAGAGTTCCCTAGATAGTCTCAGAGTCGGTAGGAGAGAACTCTCTGTTGCCCGGCTCGTCAGGTGGTTTTCGTTTTAGTTGGGCGTGGTGCGGCAGGGCCGCACCCTACAGGTGAATCTATTTTGGGGAGTCAGTTGGCTACTGTTTCATCCCTCTGGGCGAGTCACTTACCTTGTTTAGACCTCCAGCGTTAGAATGAATAGGGTAGCCCGTAGCCTGGATGAAGCGAAGCGGAATCCGGGAGAGCAGTGCACCAATCATCCCGGATTCCGTTTCACTTCATCCAGGCTACCTTGCTATGGCCATGATGAATCGTAGGGTGCGGCCCTGCCGCACCATCAGGGGTTGAATGCTACAGAAATTCCAGAGAGTTCCCTCGATAGTCGCAGAGTCGGTAGGAGAGAACTCTCTGTTACCCGGCTCGTCAGGTGGTTTTCGTTTAGTTGGGCGTGGTGCGGCAGGGCCGCACCCTACAGAGCAGATTTCCAGTAACCTGGTGATTTAACCATAGTCGTGGTCTCTTCTGTTTCTGAATCACTTCAGTGTTTTCACCCTTAAAACAGATGTGATGCAATACCCTCAACGCAGTTGCGTAAATTAATGTCGGAGAGCATGGACTACATCAAAATGATTCTGTGAATCTATTGTCTTGCTTAAGGGGGCTTTGATCAGCTCATGTATCGGCCACATGGTGGCTGTAAGCCACTAGTTCTGGAAGGCTTAATCCAGATACTCAGACCAGTCGACAGAGGCATCACCAAATACCAGAAAGTAGGGATTCAGCAATGAGTCCTTGGTGTTGTACTTGAGCGGTGCCATATCCAGGGTTGTTACCTGCCCCCCGGCTGCCTCGACCACTGCCTGTGCTGCTGCCGTATCCCACTCTGAAGTAGGGCCTAGACGTGGGTAGATGTCGGCTTTGCCTTCTGCAACCAGGCAGAGTTTTAGGGAGCTGCCCATGCTGACCAGTTGATGATCACCCAGCTTGTCCAAAAATCTTTTAAGTGAATCACCGGCATGGGAACGGCTGCCAGCAACCAGGGTCGGTTGTCGACGCTCTGATGCCACACGTATTGGCTGTGGAGGCTCATTGCCTATCTGTTTGCTCGCAGCCTTGCCCGGAATCCCGTAGTAGAGGGTTTTCATAACTGGGGCATAGACGGCACCAAACACAGCTCTGCCATCCTCTATCAAAGCGATATTGACAGTGAATTCTCCATTTCTTTTAACGAACTCACGGGTGCCATCCAATGGATCGATAAGCCAGTAGCGGTTCCAGCTCTTTCTAGTGTCATAGGCGATTTTCGCCGACTCTTCAGAGAGTACCGGGATCTCTGGCGTAAGTTTTTCCAGATTGGAGACAATCAAATTGTGTGCGGCCAGATCGGCTGCTGTGAGCGGGGAGTTATCCTCTTTGGTTTCGATCTCGAACTCGGTATCGTAGATCTGCAGGATCGCCTCGCCTGCTTGTTGAATCAGATCCAGGAGTTGATCGAGTGGGAGTGGTAAAGTCATAACAAAACATTCCTTGCCAGGCAAAGCGCTGCGATGGAGCGTGCCTCCGTTAAATCTGGCTGTGAGATTAAATTTTCCCAGTCCGAAAGTTTCCAGGGAACTACTTCGATGGGTTCTGGCTCATCACCTGTCAACTTGTCAGGATAGAGATCCTGGGCAAGGATAGCATAGGTGTGATGCTGGATGTAGGCAGGTGCAATAGTGAACGTTTTCAGCACTCTAAGCTGTCTTGCAGCATAGCCAACCTCCTCACGCAACTCCCGGTTGGCAGCCTGCAGTGGGTCTTCTCCCTCTTCCATTCTTCCTTTGGGGAGGGCGAGTTGGTAGTCCTGACTGCCTGCGGAATACTCCCGAATCATCAACACAGTTTCATCATCCAGCATCGGGATTACCAGAACAGAACCTCTCTCGCCGCCGAGAAGGCGCTCATAGGTTCGTTTTTCTCCATTGCTGAACTCCAGTCCAAGCTGTTCGACTCGGAATATCCGTGTTTCAGCAATCAATTTTTGTGAGACTATTTTAGGCTTGGTCACGCTTTCTTCTGTTGATAGTGGTTTCAAATGATTTAGAGGTGAGCGACGTGCTCAGAGTAAGCGTGATTCTAATCTGTCATGCCTGGGTATGTCTTCAATAGATCCATCAATTATCAGATTGGTGCACTGTTTCTCCAATCATTTCGATGATTATTGTGACAACGAGTTAATTGTCGTTGGTTTCACTTGCTGATAGAGATTTGAGAGACGAAAGTGCGTAACGCAGCAGAGAATGAAGATCAGAATAGTCACAAACCTCTGCCTCTCCAACAGGAGGGGGGCAGTGTGCAACCGGGGCGTCATTCACAGCGAACAACCAGGACATCGATTACAACTCCCCTCTCCCCTTGCGGGAGAGGGGTTGGGGGAGAGGGGGGGGTTCTCAGTCAATTTCTGCCAGATACAGGTCGCTGAAATAGACTTGAGGAACCCGCATCGATGAACTTTAAATGTGTTACCCATGTCTCCGAACACCCGTTACCCTTGACTCCGGTCTATACACGGGAGAGGGGGATATTCATCAACTACATCAACAATTTACAAAACAAGGATTAATGAGGTAGTACAGTTTACGCTTCAATTGTATCAAACCCTTGATGCTCACCCTCTCCAGTCAAGAGAGAGGGGCATTTATGCTTGCTTCTGGGTGATTGGGCGTTAGTGGAACAGCCGTCAGATTGGTGCTATTCAGTAATCAGCCTCAAAGCAGATTCAAAGGCGTGTATTGATGAGCAACTGCGAATCTTCAAACAGTATGAGACAATAGTGGCCACAAAACAGCAGCAGAGCAATATCATGATTCCCTGGAAAGAGATCGATTGTGTATTACTGGATATGGATGGCACCTTGCTGGATCTCCATTTTGATAACCACTTTTGGCTGGAGCATGTACCCGCACGCTATGCCGAGGCAAAAGGGATGCCCCTCGCAGAAGCGACTGAAGAGTTACTGGGGCGATACAAAAGCGTCGAAGGGACACTCGACTGGTACTGCGTGGATCATTGGAGCAGAGAGTTAGGGCTCGATATTGTGTTGCTGAAAGAGGAGGTTGATCACCTGATCTCTGTGCACCCTCATGTCATCGACTTTCTCGATCAGCTCATGTGTGCAGGCAAGGAGCGAGTGCTGGTTACCAACGCCCATCAGAAGACATTGGCGCTGAAGATGGAAAAAACCCGCCTCGCAGGATTTTTCAACCAAGTGGTTTCATCCCATCAGCTGGGTCTGCCAAAAGAGCATCCGGAATTCTGGAATCGATTTCAGAACCTCCACCCCTTTGACCCCAAGCGCACCCTGTTTGTCGATGACAGCCCTGCAGTGCTCAAGTCTGCTCAAGCGTATGGCATAGAGTGGATACTGGCGATCCTGAAGCCTGACTCAAAACAGCCGGTGAGAGAGGATGGGGATTTTCTCGCGGTTAAGGATTTTTCTGAAATTTCTGCCGGGCTCAGGTGTGAAATTTAATGAGTTGAACCGGTCAGATCACTGGATTATCACTATCCTTTTTAGCCGCCTCCCAGGCCAGCATCGCCAGCTTTCTGTCACTTCCCCAACGGTAAATACCGCTATCACCACTGCTTCTGATCACCCGGTGGCAAGGTATTAAATAGCCAATCCGGTTTTCAGCAAGTGCACTACCGACCGCCCTCTGTGCCTTGGGTGAACCGACCATCTGGGCAAGGGTGGCGTATGAGATGAGTCTGGATGTACCGATGTTCAACAGTGCCTCCCAAACCTTGATCTGAAAGTTGCTGCCCCTCAACAGCAGATGTAGTTTTCCTGCCTCAGGCTTGTTGCAGAAGATCTGCTTGATTAACGCACAGGCAGCCTTGTCACTACGGTTTAGCGTGGCTTCAGGCCATGCATGGGTCAAGCCACTCTCTTGCTCGGCACCGCCCTGATCATTAAAGCTCAGTGCACAGATGCCGCGGTCTGTCCACGCGATCAACGCGTCACCGAAAGGAGAGTCGGCGCTGCCAAACGAGATGGTCAGGCCTAGACCACGCTGTTTAATCTCACCCGGACTCATGGCCTCACATGTGATCATCAGATCGTGCAATCTTCCCGGGCCTGAGAGCCCACTCTCCAGACTGGCGGAGAGTAGATCCTTCGATGCCATAAGGGCCTGCCTGGCGTACTCCTTGGTGAGATACTGCAGGAAACGTTTCGGAGAAATACCTACCCATTCACTGAAGATGCGTTGCAGATGGTGCTCGCTGAGATGAACAGCTGAGGCAATCTCAGCGAGAGAGGGCTGTCTACGCGAGTTGGATCGAATGTACTCAATGGCATTGGCGATGCGCGTGTAGTTTCTCTGACCGGAGATGGGATCAGTTATCTCCATCGATTGATTATTCGATTCGTGGGTCATATTTGCTTAATGGTTTGGATGTGTGGCGTTAGTGAAAGTCTCTACTTGTTTGAATCTGTATGCCACCCGTTTCTTGCGCAGTGCCGCAGTGAGTAAGTGAAGAATGGAAGTGGCACTCTTAATCTTCATCTGGAATTAATCAATAACTCCTTTCCATAGTGTACATACCGGTAGCAGGCATAAGTCATATAATCAGCCAGATAGCCCAGTTATCATAATTGTATAAGATTTTAATTCCTCGGATCTTAAAACTGTAGAGTTGCGTAATTGCTTTTATGAGTGTGTTAACAGGCACCAAAACATAGGCATAGAAAAAGAGAATTGAATTGAGTGCCACAGACCGAGTTGATTGACAGCCTTGCGTTGAAACGTTAAATGTTCTAGAAAGGTAGTAAATCAGTTTCAGTTCAATCACAGGGATACTTCTCTTTATGGAAATAGAGAAATCGGTTGATCCATCCGAGATAGCAGCGTTCGGTTTTAATCGACTAGTCGGCGAGTCTGGTTGCAACAAGAAATTTCCGATACAAATCAGGGACGTTTTTCCTCTATTGATTTATGGGTTCCTCCACCGCTTTATCAGTTATCTCATAAGTACGGGTAACCGTAGGATGGCTCTTTATGAGCCAATCCAGCTGTAAATGCGGACATTAAGTACTAGAAAAGAAATCATGAAACCACTTCTAAAAATAATTGGCGGCTTAGCTTTGCTCGTTATAAGCGGTCTAGGGGCAATATGGGTATACATTATGTACTTTGGCCTAAACTCTAAACCAAACTGGCATATCGAAAAAAATGCTGTTCGTTCTGAATCACATCCTTTGGCCGGATTTTATAAGGATGAAGGCTGTAGAGACCCCTGGGGATGGGCTATAGGCCCTGCAAACGATGAACAATACTACCTCTCGTTTTGTGGGCCAGGCGGCTGTTTCGCTGAAGGTACTTACAGGCCAAATACAACAATTCATGGCGATAGCAAATATGAGGTAGTTGACGAAAATACAATCAAGTTCTTATCGAAGGAAGGGTGGTCAACTCATGTTCGTTGTCCATCACGTACTTAACAAGGCCTTCCATCGGTCGCAGTCGCTAATACGCCTGCTCTGCTGAAGACAGCGTTTAAAAATATAAATAGGTTTCATATCCAATGCTTAAATTAGAACAAAAAATCTTCCCGTTTAAAAAAACAACTTTGAGTATTACTGAAGATAGAGAGCTATTTGTAGTAAGTGCTAGCTTATCTAACACTACATCTTTTTCGTTGCCACTAGAACAGCTTGCACCTCGCCCATCTGAGTTCAGGCGTTTTAAGCTTGTTGCTGTATTAATATTTACAATATCATTACTGGTGACAATAATATCTTGGTATATCCTGAATGTAACTGAAGATATTGATGGTCTAGGGAAGCAAGCACTGGTTGTGATGTTGATATTTGGAACGTTCACGTTTGTTTCCTTGATAAAACTCAAAGGAGCTTATGTAAACCTGCTTATTTTTAATGATAGAAGAACAATGGATGCAATTTTCTCAATAAGTCCAACAAATCCATCTAAGAAAGAGGTTGAAGAATTTGTGAATGCATTAGAGTCCAGGATTAAGGCAATAGAATATGGCTCAGGTTTTTCTAATACTGAAAAGACCGCGATATACATCCGCCACTTAGAGTTTCTTTTGAATGAAGAGGTTCTTACAAATGAAGAATACAAAATAATAGAAAACAGAGTAAAAAATAAAGATAAAAATAGAGTTGTCTCGTTAGTTTAATGAGTAAATTCAACAGTGGTTTTCAAGATGTGTTCCACTTGAATTACTCTCTGTGTTAGCTCCTCCAGTGTTCATGGTGTTAAGCATGTTAAAAAGGTAGTATATGAGTATTAACGTAAATGAAACACGAAAGTCTAATGTCGTTGAACAAGGAATGAAAAAAATATCACGGGCGTAAAATGTAATTATATATGTCATATCTGTCGCTGGTTCTTTGCTTCGCACGGCCCCTATCCGCATTCGGTAACAATCTAAATAACAATCAACTAATATTTAAAAATAAGAGAGAAATAAATGAAAAAAATAACATCTACCGTAATTTTAGCAATAGTTTCTTCTGGTGCTTGTCTAGCTGAGGAAAGTATTATTGGTAACTGGAATTGCAATATGACCTCAGAGTATGGGGATTTCACCTTTAACCTAACTTTAGATGCGGGTAAAACATACAAAAAGGAAACAAATATGTTTGGGACGACAAATACTGATACAGGGACTTGGAAGACTGAGGGTAATACTTTAGTAATGAATCGTACTAAAAGTATCACAGGCGGGAAGGAAAAAGAGTCATCACAAGAGTTTCAAAGAACAATCGTTTCAAATACCTCCACGAATCTTGAGTTAAAGCATGCCAATGTAAAAACATCTTGCTCAAAAGTAAGTGATGAAAGTTCTTATATGCTTACGGATCCTGTTAAGGAAATGGCTACAGCATTTTTAAAAACAACAGACACTGGAAGTAACGACGTCAACAAATTGGACTGCAAAAAGGCAGTATTCAACGCTAAAGATGGCATCGATACGATGCTTTCCGTTGGCGAAAAAAATTATAAAGGAGGACACTTAAGTGAAACAGAATACGAAAAAACAAAAAGTGAATTGACGAAGATTGAAAAACGAGTTACTTATGATAATTGCTCAAATGCAAAAGGTACTGATTTGAGTTTTTATAAATGTATGAGTAATGATAATAATCATGTTGCCCACTGTGGAAAAAAACACAACTTTTGATCATAAGAGTGTTAACAATTAGTATTTTCTAGACTAATGTTACAACCAAATAGGGACTTAGTGCTTTATTTACACAAATTACTATTGCTAGTCGTTTTTCTGTCCGGGCCAAGGGCATTGATGGCAAATGACATCGAAAAGAAGTTCATAGAGAGTGGTCTTGTCGATGTTAATACAATCGATAGATCAATTCGTGTTGATCTTGTTAATTGAGATCGTGATAAAAACTATTTTGAAGAGAACTTCTATACCGCGCTGAATAAAACTTACTTACGAATAGAGATTGCAGTAAAGCTAACGAAGGCACAATGTGCCTTGAAAGTGGAATACACAGGGTATTTGCTTCAGGTGCTTGACACTGCAACGCCGAGATCTGTTTCTCGTGCTATGTACGAGAAGACGAAGGGATCAAGGTTTGAAAAATACGTAGCAAATCCAACGACAGGATCAATGCATATTTATGGTATTGCTGTAGACATTACCATTAATGATGAAAGTGGAAGTAAATTAGATATGGGGCCTAGCCCATTCTACAGTAGTCACGTCACAATCTACTGGAACTATTTTCTAAAGAAGATAGGCTTTAGTGTATCTAAAGTGCAGCAAAAGAATCTAGATATTTTTAAGCGCGTTATGTTAAAGGCGGGGTTCCGTCCTCTAGCCCATGAGTGGTGGCATTTCAATGGTGGTTTCTTCAAAGCCAATTTGCGCTCCAGTTCGGCCAATGGCGCGGCTCTTCTTGTTTTCTACAGCAACAATCTAGAGGGTACACTGACAAAAGTTACAGACGCTGGCGGCAAGGTCATCAAAGCTATATTCACCTTTCCTGGTGGTCGTCGCTTTCATTTCACTGAACCAAGTGGCAATGAATTTGCGGTATGGTCCGATGCAGGCGCATAACCATCTCATTTAACATTGCCTGGGATTTACAGCGTCTTTCCCAGAAACGACCCGTAACCGGCTTGTACCATCATCAAAGGGTGTTCGGGTTATTCGAAGTGTACAACTCCATTTTAGATATCTTTCTCTCTTAAATAATATGAATTCCAAACATCAAGTGCAGGTCTGGCGTTCAAATCTTCGTTATACAGACCAGTATCCTTCCAGATCTTGGATAAATCATCCTGCTCTAACATGCCACTCCAGAGGGTATCGTAGTCAACAACTGTAAACCAGATGACAAACGACATTGACAAATCATTTGCTGTTTTTAAAAGAGTAGAAACGTATTCACTCTGTTTGTCAGCATTACTTTGCTCAGAATAGCCAAAACCAGGAATGACCAGGTTTTCAGCGATCCAAGCGGTTTCAGTTATGGCTTTCGGTTTGCCGCCAGCGATAGAAGATATCTGGTTTAACCAGTCTTCTGGTAAATTAGCCGGATCCCCCTTATTTGAGTGTTCGAAAAATGCATAGGGATAAACACTTATACCAACCACATCGACGAAATCAGATAATCTGGAAAAATTAGACTCAATAATTGAAGTTTCATTTGAGTCAGGGCTTTTCAGAGCAACTGAGGCCATTAGAGGTAAGTCAGGGTGGATATTTTTGATACTCTGGTAAACGCTCTCTGCAAAAATTATAAATTTTGAGAACTTGTCAGGATCGTTTAAAATGAGATCACTTACTTCAGGTGCATAATTAAAATAAATCGGTTGGAAGCGCTCTATCATTCTGAGAGCAAAATTGCTGTATGCCTCGGCTACTTCAGGATCTTCGAAGTTTTTTTCATCCCAGGGTGGCAGGCGGGGTTCTTCTCCGTTCTTTCCCCAGTTAGATGCGAGGTCATCTCTTGCGGAATTTAACGAGTCTATCGACAAATAAATTGCTTTTCCTGAGTGTGTCTGATTTATCTTTGATGATATATCTTCTTCGATGCTGTTTGGTAGTTGCAGACCTGAATATGCCTCTTCCCAGGGTATGCCACTCATTAAGTGGTGCGCGATAATATCACCACTATCCTGAACAAGCGTATATGTATATGTTATTGCAGTATCGGATGCGGCATATGGCCAAGGAGTAAATCCCATTGAAAATGATCGTGTTTCACCTGATGGTATTTCAATAGGGGGTGGAGTTTCTGTATCTGATGATGGAGGTTCATCTTCTTTAGGTGGGGTTGTTGCAATGGGTGTTATGGGTATCTCTTCTGGCGGTGGCGTTGTAGCAACAGGTGGTTGAGGTGATTCTACGGATGGGGTTGTATTTTCTGTAGTATCATTGACAACTTCGCCATTTCCGGTGAGTGCAAGAATGATTGCGAGCCATTGAAAAAAATTGTCCATAGTGAGAAAAGTCCTTGTGCAAATATATTACTTTACGATCTGTGTGAAAGATAAAATCACCTGAAGAAAAGTAATTCGAGCACTAGCTTGTTATATTCTACGCATGCATCTCTAATGATATCTTTTTTTGCTTCTATGATTTAGAGATCTACCCAAAGTAAAAACAGATTAATCACATTAACAACAAATGGAGTTGTGGTGCCCAGGTATTTCAATATTTGATAACTCGGAAATGTTGATCTGTGAAGTTAGTCTCAACACCTTATAATTAAATAAAGGTTTCCTTTGTTGCTGCCAGTGATGATCTAGGGAGCTTTGGCAGATGCAATGATCAGAGATCTTGACAATTAAGTACAGAGCTTCTTCATGGATGATCATGGTGGTTGCTGATATAGACTACTAAAGTCTGTGACTTATAAAGACCACTCATTTTATCGCTTTAAAAATGAGTGGTCTGCTCATCCATATTAACTACCCGTTTTGATAATCTGCTCGATATTACGTTCAGCCAGTGCGGATATGGTGAGCGCCGGGTTCACCGATCCTGTTGAGCCTGGTATTCCTGCGCCATCCATTACATAGAGTCCAGGATGCCCTTTGACCCGTCCATAGCTGTCTGTAGCTAAACCAAGAACGGCGCCACCCAAAGGGTGAGCTGTCCAGTTCATACCATTGACACTGTTAATGAATGGCCAGGCGCCAGGTACTGTATTTGAGGCTGAAGCAATGTTTTTATTAATAGTTTCCATCGTGGAATGGGCTTCCGCATTACCATCTATAGCCCACTTCAAATCGACTTTTTCTGATCTGGAGTTCCACGCAAATTGACCTCGATTGGTCTGATCGAAAGCCATTCCAAGACTACCGATAATGCCAACATCAACAGGTACACCTGGGGCATACCAATTCTCAAAAGTAATTGGCATCCCATGACTGGTGTCATGGATACGGGATGCACTTGGCGTGCCTTGGGTTATACCGGCAATTGGTGAGAAGCTGCGGACCACTATCGCGTCTCCGTTAGTTCCCCAGCCTTCGCCAATATGTTCATTAAGGTTATTTAATGTGCCTTGAGCACGTGCCTTTACTAACAGTTCAGAGGTTCCAATAGAACCTGCTGCCATGAACAGACGATCACAGGTTATGGTTCTGTGTTGAAGCTGTTTTCCGGTTACGCTGCGGGTGATGAGTTCAACTTCATAGCGTTGGCCGTCCCAACCGATACTGAGTACTTCCTGCCCAGGATAGACTTTTGCATTTCCTGTTGCTTCAGCCATACTCAGATAGTTTTGATTGAGGTCGAATTTTGCACCATTGCTGTTACCATGATTACTCATTCCGATAGTGGCAGACTTGCGGACCCTGTTGTTAAGTTCTGAACGAACAGTTGACCAGTTGAAGATGGAGTCGATCGGAGTCGAGATGTAGCCTGCCTGGCTGACATGTTTGTCCCAGACTCTTGAGTGACCGAATGGATTACTCTGGTAGATATCATCAGGCATGGTGTTGAGGTTGAGCATCTGTTTTACACGGGGGTAGTAGATGTTATCCAGTTCGGCATAACTTACTGTTCCCTGGAAGAGGGCATCGAAGTAGGTTTGGTCAGGCTGAATCATCACGCCGGTAAAAATAACAGAACCACCGCCGACGCATGATCCTCGCCATACGGTCATATTGTCATATTCAGTGGCATCCATGACGCCACCAAAAGAATCCATATAGGCATTTAATCCGGTTAGCATTTTTACTTTATTCTTAAACCAGAATGCTCTTCCATCGGGTAAGACATCATTAGAAAAAATGCCGCGCCAATCTGACTTTGGCCACTTAAAGCCGCGCTCAAGAATGGTGACCGGTTCACCGGCTTGTGCTAAACGTAAGGCAGAGATGGAACCTCCAAAGCCAGAGCCTATGACAAGGTTTCTTGAATGTGAAGGTGGTGTTGGCAAGGCACTGAATAGTTCAGGCACTTGCATATAGTAGAAAAGAGAGCTGAGCGCCGGGGTTGTTTGACGCGATCGTGATGAGAAAAAGCCTGCGTGGGCTGGATTGGCGCCAAGTGCTGAAGCGCCTGTTGCTAATGATGCTTGAAGGAATCGACGACGAGAGAGTTTTTGCTTACTCATAAAAATAGCTACTCCATGTAATTTTACTTACGTAATTTTTATATCTCCGGCGCATACGTTAGGATTATCTGTAGAAGTATTCAAGTAATATTTAATGAGTTAAGGTGATTGCAATGAATATCTATATTAATTTTTAGCCCATTCGAGGCGTGACTTTAATCTCTGAAAAGATGGGGTGATTGTATTTATTCTTATTCTTATTCTTATTCTTATTCTAGATACGCAGTACCTGATCAACCTTGATCATTATTTTATTAGTCTCACTGGAAAAATGAGTAACATTGCTGAAATATATTAGCTCTTTACTAAAGGGGGTTTTGGTAATGTGAGTGGACTGTGAAACTAATAAAGTCTCTTATTTGTAGTGCGTTTTTTGATTGTAAGCGTAGTTGAAAATAGCATGGCTTTAAAAATTCTTTAACGACAGCTTCAGTAAGCTGTCCAAATTACGGATAAAATATCGATAATTATTTGTCAGTGCGGTTTATGATTTAATTGTATCAAATGCTTGGTGCTAACCCTCTCCTGTTGTATAGGCCGGAGTCAAGGGAGAGGGGGTTGAGCGCTTGAGAGTTAGTGTGGCCACAGAGATATTTTCTGAGTATGAGTTTCGTAATGTGAAAATCATTGCGCATGCTTTAATGGGGGTTATTATAAGTCTATTTCGCTTGGGCTTGAGTCATGAAGCAGAATGATTCTGATAACAGATTATTTTACAGGTAGTGCTCTTGAGCTTCTTTGTTGATTTTGTATTTATTACCGAGCGCAGAGGCGTTTGCCGGTATGATGGGGGCAGCAAGGTAGCCTGGATGGAGAGAAGCGGAATCCGGGATGATTGGTGCACTGCTCTCCCGGATTCCGTTGCACTTCATCCAGGCTACGGGTTGCCCTATTCATTCTAACGCGGAGCGTGGTAATAACTCGCCCAGAAGGTTGAAACAGTAGCCGACTGACTCCCCAAAATAGATTCATCTGTAGGGTGGGGCCATGCCCCACCATGCCCAACTAAAACCAAAACCACCTGACAAGTCGGTGTATAGACGCTACTGGTAGTGAGCAAACTATCTGGGTTTATTGGAGAATTCTCACCCTAATGGTGCGGCAGGGCCGCACCCTACGATTCATCATGGCCTTAGCCTCTACAAAACCACCAAGATCGAACAACAAGGTAGCCTGGATGAAGAGAAGCGGAATCCGGGAAGATTGATGCACTGCTCTCCCGGATTCCGTTGCACTTCATCCAGGCTACGGGCTGCCCTATTCATTCTAACGCCGGAGCGTGGTAATGACTCGTCCAGAAGGATGAAACAGTAGCCGGCTAGCTCCCCAAAATAGATTCATCTGTAGGGTGGGGCCATGCCCCACCATGCCCAACTAAAACCAAAACCACCTGACGAGTCGGTGTATAGACGCTACTGGTAGTGAGCAAACTATCTGGGTTTTTTGGAGAATTCTCACCCTAATGGTGCGGCAGGGCCGCACCCTACGATTCATCATGGCCTTAGCCTCAACAAAACCACCAAGATCGAACAACAAGGTAGCCCGGATTCCGTTGCACTTCATTCAGGCTACTGGTTGCTGCATTCAACGAAGAAAGTGACTTGCCGGGGCGAGCGAAACAGAATCGTGATGAGTCCCGAGATAAATTCGCCTGGGTGCGGCCCTACCGCACCATCCGCTTATCGATGTCTCAAAAATGCCAGGTAGATTCCAAATTACCAGTTAAGTCTGTAGAACTATGTTGTCTGTTAATCAGCTCAGGAGATTGTTTTGTTTCAGCTGGACACGGTGTGTGAAAGGGCCACACATTGATCTGGAATTTATTCCCGAGTGTGGCGGGCGTTCGCCGGAATGATGGGCTCAGGGAATGTTATTTAAACTCTTTGGAAGCGTCGAAATTCGCTCTCTCTAAAAAGAGAGTACCCCTTTTACCCAATCAATCACGTCATAGACACGCCCAAAAAATGTATCCTTTGGACGGTAGCCTTTGCCTGAATTTGTGCCTGCAGCTTCTTCAATCGCATCAAATAGCTGGTTCAAACGTCGCTGGTGAATCCCGGTCGCTGCCTGGACTGGATCATGGATAAGGCCGGAGAATGCAGCAACTATGGCTATCATGACCATGATCACTATCAGACTTATGATGATCACAATTATCGAAGGTGTGACTGGAACCAGGGTGTAGTAGAGTTCTCCCAGGGTTTCTCCGAATAGAAATCCATTGATCGCCTGTTCTCTTGCTATCTCTTTGGCGACGAGTGATCCCGCTGAAATGGAGCCTGGGGTGAACTGGTGGAAAAAGATTAACCCCAGGATCGCAGCCAGTGTGCCTGCAGTGATGTCAGCGGCGACATTACGGGTCTGAATATAGAGTTTCGAGGGTTCTTCGGCTGCAGAGCCGATTAAGTCTAGGCTTGAGCGTTGCAGTGATTTTTGCTGTTCAGGCAGGTTGAACAGGTCGCTATGAAGATGTGTTGCCAGATGTTGTTGTACCCTGGTTGGAAATCCTAGGTGAAGATGTCTCAGCCAGTGCGCGCTACGGTGCAGTTTCAGAACTTCCAATAGTAGCGCCAACAGTCTTAGCAGAAAGTTGGGGAAGCCGAGAATAAAGTTCACTGGAGCAATGGCAATATCCCAGCCCCACGCCTTGCGATTCAGATGCCATGCCCCTGGCCAGGCATAGTTATCTTTTATGAATTGGGGGATTCGTTCACGACAGGCAGAGATATGTGCTGAAATCTGCTCTGCCTTTTGCGAACAATTTTGTGTTGGTTTGAGTTGCTCATTCATGGTTACTGGATGTGGACGGGAGTGTTGCCAATGAGATACGGCTACTCCTGCTTTACAGCGTCCCCTCGTTGCTGGGTGAGCTGTTCAAGCATCTTTTCCATCTTCACCAGGCGTTGTTCCATCTCTGCTGTTCGGGTGTCGATACGGTGTACTTCTCCCGCTTCCCCCTCGCCACTCTCACGGGAGAACTCCTCATGCTCCTGCTGTAAGGTCTCAAGCACGATTCCGATCATCATGTTGAGGAATACAAAGGCTACGATGAAGATAAATGATAAGTAGAAAAACCAGCTGAGTGGAAAGACCTCCATGGTTTCATACATCACATCGGTCCAGTCCTCAAAGGTGGCTATGCGAAACAGGGTCAGCATGGCGATGGTGATGTTACTCCACAACTCTGGGTTTATATTGTGAAAGAACATACTGCCCATCGCAGCATAGATGTAGAAGATGATAAACATCAGCAGTGAGACATAACCCATGCGGGGTATGGCTTTGACAAAGGCGTTCAGCAGCACTCTCAATTCGGGGATGATGGAGACCAGTCGCAAGACCCTGAAGATCCGTAGTAGCCGTCCCAGTAGGGCTGCTTCGCTGTCATCCACGGGGATCAGACTCGCAGTAACGATTAGGAAATCAAAAACATTCCAGGCCTTGGTGAAGAAGCGTTTGATACTGTGTTCCGCCAACAGGCGAATGATAATTTCAACTAGGAAAAAGATGGTGATACCGATATCGAGCAGACGCAGTGCTTTGGCTGCGGTTTCAGGGATAGGGTAGGTCTTTGCGCCTATCATTAGCGCTGATATCACAATCACCAGAATAACAAAAGTTTCGAAAATTTTGTTTTCGCGAAGATGTATGAATTGTTGCTGTAATTGTACGGCTGAAAGCGGCATGGCTGGATTAGTCGAAGGTTGTTGTCAGAAAATGCGGATTATATCCGAACTTGGCCCGTTATTAACCCGATGGATTAATAAGTTGCAGGCCCTAGTGTAGTGTCCTATACAAATCATACATTTAGACGAGGCCTATCTAGGTTTGCGTGGCTTTCTAAATGCACGCTTTATATAGGACACTACACTAGTTCCTGGTTAGTAGGCGTGCGATTTGAGAAGCTTGGGGTAAAGCGTTAATTACCCCAGGTTTTGAAACGCTTTTTGCAATAGGCAAGTAGCTCGCTGTAATTGCGGAAGTAGAGTTCAAAGCCATCCTCTGCAGGGGCATCGAATTCACACCAGTCATTGTCATAGTCACGACATATCTGCGGACGCTGTTCATAGATACCGCAACCTCCCCCAGGTTGCAGATGTTCGCATTTTCCGCTGATCAATAGAAACCAGCCATCATCATCTTTATAGATTTCAACTCCGGCATGGGAGACTTGCCAGAGCAGATGCTCGAAATCACTTTTCGACCGTGGGGCGGCGCCAATAGCTTCTGTGGTGTAAGTGCAGCACTTCGAATTGGTGCAGCGTTGACACTTATTTTCCATTGTTACTCGCTGGATGTTTGAGGTGGCTTAGGCCCACGACGGTGGCGGCGGTGTCCACCTTCTCCTTTTGATTTCTGGCCTCTGTGGTGATGGCCTTTGCCATGGCTTTTCTGTCCATCTTTATGTCTTTGTCGGGCGCCTTTTTCGGGGTAGACACGGCTTTTCGGATCCACTTCGGCGAGCAGTTCAGTTGATACTGATTGAGTCGGTATGGAGTGCCCCACATAGGTCTCTATATCCGGCAGGGAGAAGGCGTGGGTCTCGCAGGCGAAGCTGATTGCCTCTCCGCTGGCGCCGGCGCGAGCTGTGCGGCCGATACGGTGTACATAGTCTTCGGCATCTTCCGGAAGATCGAAATTGACCACATGGGTGACATCCGGGATGTGCAGGCCACGGGCCGCGACATCTGTCGCCACAAGGGCAGGCAGTTCGCCATTTTGGAATTTGTTGAGCAGACTCAGGCGTTTCTTCTGGGGGACGTCACCGGAGAGTACAGCAGTGTCTATACCGTTACCCTGCATGAACCCCCAAACCTTGTCGGCTGTTCGCTTGGTGTTCACGAATACGATTGTTCTCGCATCCTCAATGTTTTTAAGCAGTCCCAACAGCAGAGGAATTTTCTCCTCGTTTGCGGTCATGTAGCAGGTCTCGGTGATCTTTTCTGCAGTGACCTGTTCGGGCTCCACCTCGACACTTTGAGGATTGTTCATATGTTCATATGCCAGCTCCCTGACCCGGTAGGAGAGGGTGGCTGAAAAGAGCATCCCCAGCCTTTTGCTCGGTGGCGGGCAGCGGCGAAGCATGAAGCGGATATCTTTTATGAAGCCCAGATCAAACATTCGATCCGCTTCATCCAGCACAATAACCTGAATCTCATTAAGGTCGTAGATCCGCTGCTTGAGATAATCAATCAGTCGGCCCGGCGTGCCGATGAGGATATCGACACCCTGTTCGAGCTGTTTACGTTGTTTGTCATAGCCTGTTCCGCCATAGACAGCCGCCGTTGTCAGGTCTGTATGTCGGGTCAATGCCTGGGCATCGTTGTAAATTTGCACTGCCAGCTCCCTGGTGGGGGCCACGATCAGTGTGCGGGGCTGATTGGGTTTGCGCTGATCACTCGGGGGGTTGTGCAACAGATAGTTGATCGCAGCGATGAGAAAGGCTGCTGTTTTGCCTGTTCCTGTCTGTGCTTGTCCTGCCAGGTCTTTCCCGGTCAGTGCGATGGGGAGTGTTTCGGCCTGGATTGGTGTGCAGTATTCGAAGCCGGCCTCTTGGATTCCGAGAAGTACCTGATCATCCAGGTCGAAGTCGGAAAAACGTGTATCAGTCAAGTGTTTATTGCTCATGGAGCGGAAGCATACCTTATATTAGGATTGACTACGATCCTGCCTCTCTCCGATGGTTGCATTCCACGTCACTGAATGGTGGATTTGTGGCGCATATTTTACGCTTCAGGCTTTAAAAAATACCCAATCCATTCAGACAATCCAGTACACTACTGCCCCTAAATCATGAATATTTATCTTATTTCAGTTGGAAATCGTATGCCACGCTGGGTGACAGAAGGGTATGAAGAGTATGCCCGACGCCTGACGGGTGAGTGTCGCCTGCAGTTGCTTGAGGTGGCGCCTGGGCATCGTGGCCGTAAGGCTGATATCAAACGCATTCTTAAGGATGAGGGCGAGCGGATGCTGAAAGCAATACCCAAGGGGTGCCAGATCCTGGCATTGGATGTGACCGGGCGAGGCTGGAGCACAGAACAGCTCTCCGGCAAGCTTCAATCCTGGATGGGGGATGGCCGGGATTTAGCCCTGCTGGTCGGCGGGCCGGAAGGGATTTCTGCAGATTGTCTGAGCCAGGCAGAGGGGCGCTGGTCTCTGTCGCCTTTGACCCTGCCCCATCCGTTGGTGAGGGTCGTGGTGGCCGAGCAGATCTACCGTGCCTGGAGCATACTGCGTAATCACCCCTATCATCGTGCGGGGTAGTTTATGAGTGGTGGTTTTACACTCTATCTGGCCTCCCGCTCTCCGCGTCGTCGCGAACTGCTGCAACAGATCGGCATCGATTATCAACTGCTCGATATTGAGGTTGATGAGAGTCTGCTTCCTCAAGAGCAGCCCAGTGACTATGTGCAGCGAGTGGCTGAGGATAAGGCCAGGGCCGGTTTTGAAAAAATCCCCATCAAAGAGGGCTGTCTGGTTTTGGCTGCCGACACCAGCGTGGTTATCAATGGTCAGATTTTGGGCAAGCCAGAGGATCGGGATCATGGGATCTGGATGTTGAATCAACTTTCAGATAACAGCCATGAGGTCTTTAGTGCGGTCACCCTCGCTACCCCATCCCTGGAGACCAGGGTATCTGTCAGCAGGGTCACATTTCGAAACATGAGTGCGACTGAGATAAACGACTATTGGGAAACAGGAGAGCCTGCCGATAAAGCTGGAAGCTATGCCATACAGGGGCTTGGTGCACAGTTTGTCACCCGGCTTGAGGGTAGTTATTCCGGAGTGATGGGGCTGCCTCTGTTTGAGACAGCGGAATTACTTGGGCGAGTCGGCATCAAAATAGTGTAGTGTTTGGCTACTGACCCCGCATGCACCGGTTGGGCGAAGCTTGATGTTTGCAGGGAAAAAACATAATGAGAATAACGAAGTCGTTGATATGAGTGAAGAAATCCTAATTAATGTAACACCCCCTGAGACCCGCGTGGCGGTTATAGAAAACGGTGCTGTCCAGGAAATTATTATTGAACGTTCCGGCAAGCGGGGGCTGGTCGGGAACATCTATAAGGGCAAGGTTTGCCGGGTTCTTCCAGGCATGCAGGCGGCTTTTGTCGATATCGGTCTGGAACGGGCAGCCTTTCTGCATGTCTCAGATATTGGTGAATCGACTGATAAACCGAAGACAGACAATATTCATGAACTTTTGCGGGAAGGCGAGCTGGTAATCGTCCAGGTCTTGAAAGATCCACTTGGCACCAAGGGTGCCAGATTAACCACCAATATCTCGATTCCATCCAGACATCTGGTGTTTATGCCCTCCCTGGGCAACATGGGTATCTCGCAAAGAATTGAAGCAGAGGAGGAGCGTCAGCGGTTACGTGAACTGCTCAATCAGGTGGCTGAAACCGGTGAAATTTCAGGTGGTTACATAGCGCGTACCGCTGCAGAAGGTGTAGATGAGTCGTCGCTTAAAGCTGATATGCGTTTTCTGGCCAGGTTATGGAGTTCAATTCAGGAGCGAAGCAAGCTGGCAAAAAAGATTGAATTGATACATGAGGATCTCTCTTTGCCGCTCAGGTCACTGCGGGATCTGGTTGGGCCGGATGTCGAGAAGGTGCGTATCGATTCAAAAGAGACCCATCAAAAGTCAATCAGCTTTGCACAGAAGTTTATTCCCGACATCAAACACCGTATCGAGTACTACCCGGGAGAGCGTCCCCTGTTCGACCTGTATGGGGTGGAGGATGAGATACAAAAGGCTCTGGAACGCAAAGTTCAGCTGAAATCGGGCGGACACCTGGTGATCGATCAGACCGAGGCGATGACTACAATTGATGTGAATACCGGGGCTTTTGTCGGTCATCGTAATCTGGAAGAGACCATATTTAAGACCAACCTGGAGGCAGCCCAGGCGATCTGTCGGCAACTTAGAATTCGCAATCTAGGAGGGATTATCATCATCGATTTCATCGATATGCTCGACCCGGAACACCGGCGTCAGGTTTTGCGCGCTTTGGAAAAGTGCCTTGCACATGACCATGCCAGAACCCATATCACGGAGGTCTCTTCACTGGGATTGGTTGAGATGACCCGCAAACGCATCCGTGAGTCCCTCGAGCATGTCCTTTGTGAGCCCTGCACGTGCTGTAGTGGCCGTGGCTCCATGAAGACAGCAGAGACTACCTGTTATGAGATTTTTCGCGAGATCCTGCGAGAGTCGAGACAATTTGATGTGGAATCCCTATTGGTGCTGGCTTCCCAAGAGGTGATAGATCGCTTATTGGATGAAGAATCGACACACCTGGCTGAGCTGGAACAGTTCGTTGGCCATCCCATCAAATTACAAGCAGAACAACTCTACAGTCAGGAGCACTACGACGTCGTGTTGGTCTGACTACTTCCCTATGCTGTTTCCATGTTGACTGTCGCAAAATATCTCCACACAAAATTCTGGCAGACCCTTGGGTGGCTGACCATCCTGCTGGCGCTGTTGCTGACAGGGTTGAGAGTGACACTGCCAGGGATCGACCTTGAACCCTACCGGCAGGAGATTGAGCGGGTAGTCGAACAAAAAGCAGCGTTACCGCTTAATATAGGTGCAATTCAGGCGCAGCTCAGAGGTTCCCAACTGGTACTCAGGTTTGCTGATGTCACAGCGCTCGATAGAGCGTCTGGTGATGCCTTGCTCTACTCTCCGGAAGTCTTTGTGGAAGTTCGGATTTTAAAGAGCTTGTTTGCAGGGCAATTGGTATTGGGTGGTGGCAAGGTTGTTGGCACTAAGCTCAAGATGGAGCGATTCGCGGACGGCTCAGTTGCATTGCAGGGCATGGAAAACGCTACAGATTCTGATCCGGCAGCTGTGATGGGCATTTTTCTCGGACAGAACCGGCTGAGAATGATTGATACGGAAATTCATATCAAAAGCGCTGTTCCGGGACAGCCACCACTCAGACTGAGTGGGCTTGATGTGGATCTGCTGAACGATGGATTACACCATCAGATTTCTGTCTCAAGTCGGGTTGGCCGTGATGCAAAAGAGCAGATTCATCTGATTGCCGATCTTCATCAGGAGAGTTCAAACTCAATGGAGATGAGTGGCGAATTCTATTTCAAGTGTGAAGATCTGCAGCTTGGCGGTCGTCTGCATGATTGGCTGCCGCAAGGGTATCAACTTGACCAGGCCCAGGCGAACCTGGAAATCTGGGGGGAAGTGAATCAGGGGGTTGTTCAAAACATAAGTGGGCATACCGAGCTGAGCAAGCTGCAGATTTCTGGTCGGCATGATACCCCCCCGTTCTCTCTGCAGAATCTATCTACCCATATTGACTTGTCGCGACATGAATCGGGGTGGGTTCTCTTGTTTGATCAGTTTTCTCTGCGCCATAAAGACCAGGCCTGGCCTGCAGGATATCTTGAAATAGCCTGGTGGGAGGAATCTGATCATAGTACGGGTTTTCATCTGCAGGTGGACTATCTTTCGTTGGGAACAATCCACGACTTTTTTTCGAGTGTCGATTTTCCTGTCCAAGATCTGCAGAAAGCACTGTTAGGACTTAACCCGAAGGGTGATCTTACCGGCCTCGATTTCACTTTACGGAAATCCGCAGAAGAGGGAGTCGATTGGCAGTTAAGGGGGGAAATCGAAGGGTTTTCCTCTGCACCCTGGGAGAGTATTCCCGGAACTGAAGGGGTCGACATGGCTTTTGATGGCAGCGACTCCGGTGGCTGGCTCAAAATTGATAGCCATAACCTGACCATCGACTATCCTCAACTGTTTCGCAGGCCCTTGAAAGCCGATCGTGCAATCGGTGATTTTTTGTGGAACTTCGATCTCCAATCGGGATTGCATATGCAGACCGACTACCTGGAGATGAGCAATCCTGATCTGGAGACTCTGTCGCGCATTGAACTGCAGATTCCTATCTCAGGCCAGGATCTATTTGCCGATATCCAGACTGACTTTTGGAATGCGGATGGATCACGTAAGAGTGACTATCTGCCGGTAACCGTGATGCCGGAGCCACTGGTCGAATGGTTGGACAAATCATTGATCGGCGGGAACATAAAATCAGGTAGTTTTCTGCTTTATGGGCCTGTAAATCAGTTTCCGTTCAAGGAACATGAAGGGCGGTTTGAAGTCTGGTTCGGTATCGAAGATCTACTGCTGGACTATATGCCGGACTGGCCTTATCTCTCAGAAGCATTGGCTGAGATCCATTTCATCAATAATGGTCTTTCAGCCAAACTTCAAAATGGTGTGATGCTGAATAGCCGTTTGAAGGATGTCTCTATCAATATTGATGAGTTGAGAAATCCCACACCAATAGAGATAAAAGGAGAAGCGAGAGGTCCATTTCAGGACATTATGGCGATATTGGGTGACACCACTTTGAAGGAGGACTTTAAGCCCTTCGTTGATGCAGTGTCAGTGGCAGGAAAGACCCGCACAGTAGTTGATCTGGCTATTCCCCTTGAGGAGGGGCGAGGTGAGTTGAGTGTCAATGGCGAGATCAATTTCGAAAAATCAGCACTGACAGTGAAACAGGCAGAGATTGACCTGAAGGCCCTGAAAGGTCGGTTGAAATTTGATCGTTCCGGGGTGAAAGGGGAGGGGCTTGAAGCCCGTTTTCTGGATAAAATTGTCCGTTTTGATCTCTCTCCCTACCATCATCAGGGTAAGGACTGGACTCATATCAAAGGCAACACCCTGCTGAATATGGGGCGGATGCATGAAAAATTTCCCAATTGGTATCTGCAATATTTTGAAGGTGATGGCGAAACTGAATTGGAGTTCAGTATTGCTCATCAGCCAAGCCGTGTGCCGGTTCGGATGAACCTGAAATCTGATCTCAAGGGGGTGGCGGTTAATCTGCCTGAGCCTTTGGGCAAAGAGGCTCAGCAGTCAAGGTCACTCGATATGGGGGTGGATATCCTGCAGGATCTGAGCACTGAACTGAGAATTCGATATGGCGAAGATACCCATGCTCTCTTGCGATTTTACGAAGATCAGGAGAAGCCCTGGGTTGCGGCAATAGGATTTAACCAGCAACCGCTCAGCCTGGATGGCATAGAGGGTTTTCATCTCAGTGGTCAACTCGAAAATCTCAATGCAGATGAGTGGATCACCTGGGTCAACAATCTTCCCCCATCGGATGATGGCCACTTATTGCGAATTGAGATGAATCTTCGGGTTGATGAGCTGATTGCTCTGAGTACATCTTGCCCACAAACTCAATTCTCCTATAAGAATTATGCGAATGGTTATCGGGTTAATCTCACCTCGGATACTGTTCAAGGCACCATGCAGGTGCCTGGTGATTTGCAGCAGCAACCTATCCTGGGTCGTTTCGATTTTGTAAAACTGAATCTTGAAGAGCTGGCGAGTACGATTACCGGTGAATCCGATGAGAAGCTGGAGACTCAGTTGGATCCGCGTAATGTGCCGGCAGTGAATTTCTCAGTGGAAAAGCTCTATGTCAACGATCGTCCCATAGGCAAAGGGAACCTGACCTGGAGTAAAGAGAATAACGGTATCACCATTAACAACCTTACTCTGGTTGGAAGCAGTATCGATCTGTCGGGGCAGGGGTATTGGCGGCTGTCACCAAAAGGACATAGCACTGGGCTCAACCTACAGATGAAGACACCAAGTCTTGGGGATCTGCAAAAAGAGCTGGGCCTTACTACGGGCATAGAAGAGGCAGCGACAGAGGTTAAGGCTGAACTCTACTGGCCAGCTTCTCCATTGGAAATGGGCGCGGAACAACTCTATGGCAGTCTCTGGCTGAATGTCGAGAAAGGTGCGGTCGATAATGTCGATCCTGGTGTTGGACGCTTGATCGGGCTGTTCAGCCTGAATGCGCTGGGCAAGAGATTGGCGCTCGATTTTTCTGACCTGTTTTCAAAGGGCATGGCATTCGACAGCATACAGGGTAATTTTGTACTCAATGATGGTGATGCCTATACCACTGATTTGGCGTTGCGCAGTACAGCTGCGATGGTGGATATTCGCGGACGAACCGGATTGAGCAGTCGAACTTACGACCAGCGTGTGGTGGTCACGCCGAATGTCAGTGCGACTTTGCCTCTGGTCGGGGCTTTGGCCATTAATCCCACGGTGGGTGTCGCGCTTGCAGTGACCCAGCAACTGTTTGGCAAACACTTTGATCGTATCGCCATGCGAACCTACGAGGTGACCGGAAGCTGGGATGATCCCCAGTTCAATCAAGTTACTCCTGAGGCTGATGCAACTGAGAAGGATGCCCATATGCCTGAAATGCCCGGAGATTAAGGTGGTAATAAGGGGCTATGGTTAGACGGGGTTAACTGGCGGTTTGCTGCTGCAAGATGCTATGCTCGCAACTTAACTGGGATTACACACAGATAGATCGAAATATGAGTGGTAAGAAGAATCAAGTTGCCGCCATCCAGATGGCGTCCAGCCCTAATGTCAGTGCCAATCTTCTGGAAGCTGAGCGGTTAATCAGTGAAGCCAGTGATAGTGGTGCCGGTTTGGTGGTACTGCCTGAAAACTTTGCCTTCAAAGGGGAGCATGATCATGACATGCTGACCCTGTGCGAAGAGCCTCTGGATGGGCCGCTGCAAAGTTTTTTGAGTCAGATGGCGAAACGTTATGGCGTTTGGATCGTTGGTGGCACGATACCTTTACGTGCCAGCCAGGGTGGTAAGGTTCGGGCTGCCTGTCTGGTAATTGATGATAGTGGCAAGCAGGTAGCACGTTACGACAAAATCCATCTTTTTGATGTACATCTGGTGGAAACTGACGAGCGTTATATAGAGTCAGGCACAATCCAGCCAGGGGATCAATCGGTTGTGGTGGATACCCCGTTTGGCAGATTGGGAATTGCTGTCTGCTACGATCTCCGTTTCCCTGAGTTGTTCCGCAAACTGTTGGATCAGGGAGCAGAGCTGTTTGCTGTGCCCTCATCTTTTACTGCCATGACGGGTAAAGCGCACTGGAAGACTCTGGTACGGGCAAGGGCAATAGAAAATCTTGCGTTTGTTATCGCCGCTGCTCAAGGTGGATACCATATCAGTGGTCGTGAGACTCATGGCCATAGCATGATCGTAGACCCATGGGGCACAGTTCTCTCTCGTGTACCAAGGGGTACTGGTTTCGTCAGTGTTGAGCTCGATCGTGATTATCAGAAGACCATCAGACGAACCTTCCCAACCATTGATCATCGGCAGTTGTAGGTATGGGTAGATCTCCTTGTGACCGGCTTTTTCGGCCAGCACACTGCGTATTGCTTTTGAGTAGACATCAGCGTGCTACCGACGAAGTTCGGGATGCACAACTTTCCGTTTTCCTCTAACAGCCAGCCGGCTGGAACTAAAAAATGTCAGATCTGATTCAAATTGCACAACAGAATATTCTTGCACCGGTGGGGTTGGTAGAAAGCGACCTTGACCGAATGCTTGGTGAATTGACGGGGCAGGGTGTCGATGCTGCCGATCTCTACTTTCAGACCAGTCGACTCGAGTCATGGGTTCTTGAAGATGGGATTATCAAGGAGGGCGCCCACAATATAGAACAGGGTGCAGGAATTCGGGTAATCAGTGGCGAAAAGACCGGTTTTGCCTACTCAGATGAGTTGCAGTTGCCGACCTTGCAGGAGGCAGCAAGAGCCGCGCGGGCAATTACCCGTAGTGGTGCCAGTCAAAGTGTTCAGATCGCGGGTACACCGGCACCGAGACAGCTCTATGCACCAATTAATCCTCTCCCGAGTCTGAGTGAGGCGGAGAAGGTCGATCTGTTGCGTCAGCTCGATAGTGAGGCGAGAAAACAGGATCCACGGGTGAAGCAGGTAATTGTCAGTTTGGTTGCTGCTCAGGACATTGTGCTGGTGGCTGCCATCGATGGCACTCTGAGTGCTGATGTAAGACCTCTGGTGCGTATGAATGTGCATGTGATTGCTGAACAGGGTGGTCGCAGAGAGCAGGGCAGTAGTGGTGGTGGTGCGCGTGAAACTCTTGACTATTTTGTTCAGGAGGGGCGTGGCCTGGGCTATGCCCGGGAAGCGGTACGCCAGGCACTGGTTAACCTGGAAGCGGTGGATGCGCCGGCCGGAGCACTGCCTGTAGTGCTTGGGCCTGGTTGGCCCGGTGTGCTGTTACACGAAGCTGTCGGACACGGTTTGGAGGGGGATTTCAATCGCAAGGGAACCTCAGCCTTCAGTGGACGTATCGGTGAACAGGTCGCTTCCTCCTGCTGCACCGTGGTGGATGATGGCACCTTGCCAGGTCGACGGGGTTCACTGAATATCGATGATGAGGGAACCGCCAGTCAGAACACAGTATTGATTGAAAATGGCATTCTCAAAGGTTATATGCAGGACAAGCACAATGCACGATTGATGAATGCCGACTCGACAGGAAATGGGCGGCGAGAATCCTATGCCCATCTTCCCATGCCGCGCATGACCAATACCTACATGTTGCCAGGCGAGCACAAACCGGAAGAGATCATCGCCTCGGTCAAACGTGGTTTATATGCGGTGAATTTTGGTGGTGGTCAGGTGGATATTACATCGGGGCGGTTTGTCTTTTCTGCCAGTGAAGCCTATATGATTGAGAATGGAAAAATCACCCATCCGGTAAAAGGGGCGACCTTGATCGGTAATGGTCCAGAAGCGATGAACCGGGTCAGTATGGTCGGAGATGATCTTAAACTCGATAGTGGTATCGGCGTTTGTGGTAAGGAGGGGCAGAGTGTTCCTGTAGGCGTCGGGCAGCCAACCCTGAAACTGGATGAGTTGACTGTCGGAGGGACAGAGCAGTGACCGATATGAGTTCGCGACAACACCAAATGCAGCAATTGGTCGAAGATCTGCTGAAAGAGGCAAAACAACAGGGTGCGACTGCTGCGGAAGCGGCGGTGAGCAGCGATTCCGGTCTCTCTGTGACGGTACGCCTGGGAGAGACGGAAACCATCGAACATACACGAGACAATGGTTTGGGAGTCACCGTCTATTTCGATAAACGCAAAGGCTCTGCAAGTACCTCTGATCTCTCACCTCAAGCCATTAAGGAGACGGTGGAAGCGGCCTGTAATTTTGCACGTTATACCTCGGAAGATCCCTGTTCAGGTTTGGCTGATAAAGATTTGATGGCAACTGAGTTTCCCGATCTTGATCTATACCATCCCTGGGATCAGAGTGTTGAGCAGGCAATAGATCAGGCAATACGTTGTGAGTCAGCTGCCCGTGAAGCCGACACTCGAATCTTCAATTCAGAGGGGGCAACCCTCAATTCTCATAATGGCCTGCAGGTGTATGGCAACACCCATGGTTTTATCGGTGGGTATCCCTCTTCGCGGCATAGTCTCAGTTGCTCGGTAGTGGCCAAGGAGGGGGAGAGCATGCAGCGGGACTATTGGTATACCCTCTCCCGTAAAGGTGAGCTGCTTGAAGATGCAGCGCTGGTAGGTGAGATTGCCGCACAGCGGACTGTTGCCCGTCTCAATGCGCAACAAGTGAAGACGCAGCAGGCACCGGTTCTATTTCAGGCTGATGTGGCAGTTGGTTTGTTACGCAGTTTTATCGGCGCTGTACGAGGTTCATCACTCTATCGCAAGGCGAGTTTCCTGCTCGACCATTTAGGCAAGCCCGTTTTCCCCTCCCATATCAACATTCATGAAGAGCCTCGGCTAACCATGGGGCTGGCAAGTTCTGCCTATGATAATGAAGGGGTTGCGACCAGCCGCCGGGATTTTATTCAGGATGGGGTGCTGCAGAGCTATGTGCTTGATAGCTATTCCGCGAGAAAGCTGGATATGCAGACAACCGGTAATTCCGGCGGTGTGCGAAACCTGAGAATTAACAGTGGCCAACTGGACCGGGATGGATTGTTGAAAACCATGGGACGGGGCCTGATTGTGACAGAGTTGATGGGGCAGGGCGTCAACATGGTGACAGGGGACTACTCCCGAGGCGCAGCCGGTTTCTGGGTGGAAAATGGAGAGATTCAATTTCCGGTGGAAGAGATCACCATTGCCGGCAATATGAAAGATATGTTGATGGGGTTGCAGGAGGTCGGTACCGATATCGAGACCCGAACCAGTGTACAGACAGGCTCATGGCTGATCGATAAGATGATGATTGCCGGGGAGTAGCTGGCGCGCAGCTAAATAGATGTAGGGCACGAACCCGTCCCACCAGAAGAAATGAAGAATCGTAGGGTGCGGCCCTGCCGCACCATCAGGGTGAGTATTCACAAAAAATCCTAGATAGTTTGTTCATTGCCAGCAGCGTCTCTACACCGGCGCGTCGGGTGGTTTGGTTTTGGTTGGGCATGGTGCGGCAGGGCCGCACCCTACAGGTGAATTTGGTTCGGGAGATATTCCGATGCCCCCCCAGCGAGTCACTTCTTCGTTGAATACCGCAGCCCGTAGCCTGGATGAAGCGAAGCGGAATCCGGGAGAACAGTGCTCCAATCATCCCGGATTCCGCTTCACTCCATCCAGGCTACCTTGCTTTTAGATCTTGATGATTTTTTTGAGGCTATGGCAATGGTGAATCGTAGGGTGCGGCCCTGCCGCACCATCAGGGTGAGAATTCTCAAAAAATCCCAGATAGTTTGTTTATTGCCAGCAGCGTCTCTACACCGGCGCGTCGGGTGGTTTGGTTTTGGTTGGGCATGGTGCGGCAGGGCCGCACCCTACAGGTGAATTTGTTTCGGGAGA
>NZ_JBSYOQ010000040.1:0-18849 GCF_058244645.1 Candidatus Thiodiazotropha sp. AKAK3 | reverse complement strand
GGCACCCTACACGGGAATTTAGTAGGGTGCCGCCCCTGGCGCACCAAAAAACACCACCACCACCCCCCCACAAAATCCCTCACTCCCCAACTGTAGTAAACACCGATCCACAAACATCCCCACCACCCCAATCCGCCGGATAGACACCCGCCTCAACAAACTGATGAAAACTCGACCAAGGCCAATCCACCACTCGTCCAACCAGCCCATGCTTAACCGGATTGAAATGTAAATAATCTAAATGTCTTTGATAATCCCCCTCATCTGAAATCAAATGTTCCCAAAACCGACGCTGCCAGACCCCTACTTCCCTTCGCTTATGCCTGGAGGCACCAACCATACCAACCTGACCACCCCGAGTCCGAAACCGCTTCGAGAATAACCCCTTCACCATATTCCACCGTAAACTGAAATCTTCATCCCCAGCTGGCAAGGTCCAGATACAATGTAAATGATCCGGCAACAGACAAATCCCCGGCATTGAAAAAGAGTTCCTCTGCTGCACAAAAACCATCACCTCACGCAAACAACGGCGAGCTAGGGCATCAGCAAACAGAGGCCGACGTTCAAAGGTCACTAAGGTAAAGAAATAGGTACCACCAGAAACAAAACAACGACGGTAATCAGACATATCGCCACTCCTTGGCAATTAAAAGAGAATCAAACCATACCACGGCTAAAGAGATCAGGCAGAAACCAACATCATCTCTAGCCCCATAAATTGGTGCGGCAGGGCCGCACCCTACGAAGAATGATTGTAGGGTGCCGACCTTCGCACACCAATAACAACCATCCAAACCAACGTAGGGTGCCGCCCCTGGCGCACCAATAGCAACCATCCAAACCAACGTAGGGTGCCGCCCCTGGCGCACCAATAACAACCATCCAAACCAACGTAGGGTGCCGCCCCTGGAGCACCAATAGCAACCATCCAAACCAACGTAGGGTGCCGCCCCTGGAGCACCAATAGCAACCATCCAAACCAACGTAGGGTGCCGCCCCTGGCGCACCTGGCCGCTCTATTTTCTGTGAATCTCTACTGAAACTGATAAACGCAATAGCCTCCAGAGTTAACCTGACCCCCTGTTTCAGGTTAAACTCTCCGGTCTGATTTTCGCCGTCACACAATAACCCTATCGAATGACACCATGACCGAACAGAAAATACTCTGCGAACACCGTCCATCCTCCATGAAACTGGAGATCCAGGGGGTCTATGACTGGCCTATCTGGAGCAAAGAGGTCTCTACCTTCGATTGGAGCTATGACCAGACTGAAGTCTGCTATTTCATACGCGGTAAGGTCGTCGTTACACCTGAAGGTGGTGAACCCCAGGAGTTTGGCCGAGGCGATCTGGTGACCTTTCCGGCTGGGATGAAATGCACCTGGGAGATTCTCAAAGATGTGGAAAAACACTACGCCTTTGAATAACCCCTATCCCATCTGATGGCCAAAGCCACTACATCTCAACATACCCCGATGATGCAGCAGTACTTACGCATCAAGGGGGAGTATCCCAACATGCTGGTCTTTTACCGCATGGGGGATTTTTACGAACTCTTCTTTTCCGATGCGGAGAAGGCGGCTCGACTGCTCGACATCACCCTCACCAAACGGGGCACATCGGCGGGCAAACCCATCCCAATGGCGGGTGTCCCTTATCATGCCGCTGAAGGTTACCTGGCACGCCTGGTTAAACAGGGTGAGTCTGTAGCGATCTGCGAACAGATTGGTGACCCGGCGACTTCCAAAGGCCCTGTCGAGCGCAAGGTGATGCGCATCGTTACCCCTGGCACCCTCACGGATGAAGCCCTGCTTGAGGAGCGACGTGAGAATCTGCTGGTTGCGGTAAATGAATATAAAGAGGGAGTCGGCCTCGCCGCATTGGATCTGGCCAGTGGTCGATTCACTATTCAGCAACTGACAACCCTGGAGGCATTGAGCGGTGAACTGGAGCGCCTTACACCGGCAGAGGTTCTGTTGGAAGAGGACTCCACCCTACCCGAGACTCTCAAGCTGAACTGCGGCACTACCCGACGACCTGTCTGGCACTTCGATATCGACTCCGCAGAGCAGTTGCTGACCCGTCAATTTGGCACACGGGATCTGGGTGGCTTTGGTTGTCAGGATCACCCCCTGGCTGTTGGTGCTGCAGGTTGTCTGTTGCAGTATGTCGAAGAGACCCAGTTCGGCGCCCTACCCCACATTCGTGGCCTGCAGGTGGAGCATAGGGAAAACAGCGTCATCATCGATGCAGCCACACGACGCAATCTTGAACTGGTCCACTCCCTCAGCGGACAACCTCAACATACCCTGGCCGGGATCATGGATCGAACCGTGACTGCAATGGGGAGTCGCAAGCTTCGACGCTGGATCAGTCAACCGCAACGCGAGCGGGAGACGGTGGCCAATCGCCATGCCACGATCCAGGCCTTGATGGAGTCGGGCCTCTATCTTGAGCTTCAAGAGATCCTGCAGGGTATCGGTGACATTGAACGCATCCTCGCCCGGGTGGCACTCAAAAGTGCCCGCCCCCGAGACCTGGCCACACTGCGTGATGCCTTGGGGATACTGCCTCAACTTCAACCACTGCTTGAACGTCTCGACAGCCCACTGACCCGTTCACTCTCGATGGAGATTGGTGAGCATCCTCAACTGCACCAATTGTTGCAGCAGGCAATCATTGAACAACCACCTATGCTGATCCGTGATGGTGGGGTACTGGCTGAGGGATATGATCAAGAGCTGGATGAGTTAAGGTCGCTGTCACAAAACGCCGACCAGTTCCTCCTCGATCTTGAAACCCGGGAACGGGAAAGAACCGGCATTGCAACACTCAAGGTCAGCTATAACCGGGTACATGGATACTATATAGAGATCAGCCGCAGTCAATCGGATAAGGCACCTGATGACTATGTCCGGCGTCAAACGCTCAAGGGTGCTGAACGCTTCATCACCCCAGAGCTGAAAAAGTTCGAAGATCAGGTATTGAGTGCCAGAGAGCGTTCACTGGCCAGAGAGAAGATGCTCTATGAGCGACTACTCGAAGCGTTGTGCGAGTCGCTCACAACTATGCAACAGTGCGCGGAGGGTTTATCTCACCTGGATGTGTTATGCAATTTAGCAGAGCGGGCGCAAAGCCTCAATCTGGTACGTCCTGAACTGGTGGAAGAGCCAGGCCTGCAGATCGTTGATGGTCGACATCCGGTTGTGGAGCAGGTCAGCCAGGATCCATTTGTAGCCAACAGCGTAACCCTCAATCAACAACAACGCATGTTGGTCATCACCGGACCCAACATGGGTGGTAAGTCGACTTTCATGCGGCAGATAGCGATCATCACCCTACTCGCCTATGCCGGTAGTTTTGTACCTGCCACTTCTGCGCACCTCGGACCAGTCGATCGTATCTTCTCCCGTATTGGTGCTTCAGATGACTTGGCCGGTGGACGTTCGACCTTCATGGTGGAGATGGAGGAGACTGCCAATATTCTGCACAATGCCACTGAGCAGAGCCTGGTGTTGATGGATGAAGTCGGCCGTGGCACCTCTACCTTCGATGGCCTCTCACTCGCTTGGGCCTGTGCTGTTGAACTGGCAACTTATTTACGTGCTTTTACCCTCTTTGCGACCCACTACTTCGAACTCACAACCCTACCGGATGAGTATCCGGGGATCGCCAATCTCCATCTTGATGCAGTAGAGCATGGTGACTCCATTGTCTTCCTTCATGCCGTGAGAGAGGGACCGGCAAATCAGAGTTATGGCTTACAGGTTGCGACTCTGGCAGGCGTACCTAAACCTGTAATCAAGAAAGCCCGGCAACGTCTGAGGGAGCTGGAGGCCAGTGCCCAGCGACATGCAGAGCAGCAGCAGAGCCAACTTCCGCTATTTGATACTTCTGCACAGACGCCGGAAGCTTCAGAAGTGGAGCGCTTACTGGAGCAGATCGATCCAGATGAATTGACTCCCCGCCAGGCGCTAACGCAACTCTATGATTTGAAAGAGAAGCTGGGTGAGAAAGAGAATTCCTCATAAGGGATCTATACCCTTTTAACCACACACGACTACCGAGGTGTTTGATGAGTGACCATGTCTACAAAAAGATTCAGCTGGTCGGTTCTTCCCAAACCAGTACCGATGATGCTATTCGTAATGCCATCGCAAGGGCTGGAGAGACCATCACTAACATGAACTGGTTTGAGGTGGTGGAGACCCGAGGTCACATAGAGAATGGGCAGGTCTCTCATTGGCAGGTCACCATCGACATTGGATTTCGTCTGAAAGACTAAGTTTGACCTGAATTAGCCGAACTGTTCTTCTCTCATTACTATCAGCTATAGAGGTTGGATGCAGGCCCTGCCGCACTAGGTCTTACTGAAGCGAGAACCATCAGATGAGCAGTTTGACAGACAGCCTCTCTCTCTAGAGTAGTGGGATTTCCGAGGAATTAACTGCCTAAGGGTGCGGCAGGGCTGCACCTACATGTCGTACTTCCAGTCACCTGCAGATCGACAGGATTAACGATCTCTAAGGTACAAACACCTGCTTGCGGTAAACCCTAATAAACACAAGTATTCTCCTGCATATCTAATAACCCTTCCGGCACCTACAGTGAAATGTGACACTTTTATTACGGAGTCACATCAATGGATGCAAGAAAAACACCAAGAACAAAGACATCATTTAAGGTGACCCTAATCTCCATGAGCAATGGGGTTGAACAGATCCGGGTTATTACCGACATCAGCAAATCAGGGATTTTTGTCAACGCTCTATCAGGCTCAAAACACAATGAGCGGTACAAGGTGGATTTCAGAAAACCTGGACAGCCCGAATCCTTACTTTTGGCAGCTCGGGTAACCCGCATTAACCCAAAAGGCTCAGCCCTTTCATTTGAGCAACTTCACCCTCAAGAGAGCCAATTTTTAACGGAGTTGATCCACCCGAGCTGGGATGGAAAAGATCTTCTGGAAGGTGTCATCATGCATGGCATTCTCGAAAATACTACCGATTTTGCATCCTGTATGCGCCTTACTTCTCTGTTGAGCAGTGATTATCGGTATGCATCACGAGCATCCCAGTAACTCCTGATTGAAATCACCGCACTCAGTAAAAAGCAGGTCAGGTTAGTGATTGAGATTTTTTGGAAGGGCATCGCTATACCCTTTCACTTTACTACGAGGTTTCAGTGATCTCGACTGAAAAAGTCAGATAAGAACTGAGTCGTGAAATCTAATCCTGATATTCCAGGTTCAAATCGCCCAGTGTAATTCGATCGCCCCTTTGCAGTGCAACACCGCCAGCACGTATCGGTTTGCCATTGATCATGGGTGTATTATCGCCGCCGACCTTAAGCAGAAAGTAGCCATTGTGGCGCTTATTGATCAGCACCAGATCTCCACCGGGTTTACCGACACTGAAAAAGGAGCGATCAATCACCCGTTCCTCACCTTTATAATCACCATCCAGGAAGCGAACTTTTGCTGGCCTCTCCTGGACAGAATCAGTGCCATCTTTCAATGATTGCTTTGCTGGCTCTTGAGCTGGATTTAGTTGAGGTTTAGCGGGAGAGGTAACCACCGGTCTATTGGAAAACGGGGTGCTGGGAGGGGGAGGCGTTGGTTTTGTCTCTATAATAGACTCAGCAGGTTCAGCAGCTGGCCGATTCAGCGGCTTCAGGACAACCGTTCGATCAGGGTCCTCCGGTTCCATTTCGTGGTGGGGTAGTTGCGCAATATAACGCAGGTTATATTTACCGATCTCAATCAGGTCACCATGTTTGAGGAAACGCTTGGTAACCACATTACCATTCACACGAGTGCCATTGGTACTACCCTCATCTTCGATGGAAAAACCACGAAAAACTCGGGAGAGGGTTGCATGATGACGACTTACAGAGCGATCGCCAAGACAGATATCACAGGTTGCATCACGTCCAATTAAAAAACGCTTATCAACAAGCGGGAACTCTTGTGGTGTCTCATCGTCACTCAGAACTACGAGTTTTTCCATACTGTCATCTACCCAGATATTCAATCATCACTAAAAGCATCATCAATCACTGCTGACCATTGGCCGTGCCAGTATCACCGAGATATTATCAATACCGCCGCAACGACAGGCAAAGTCGACCAGTTCATCCACCTGCTGATTTAGATCCAGTTTTTCATTTTCCAGGATACTTTGCATTTCATCATCCGTCACCATGCCAGTTAACCCATCAGAACAGAACAGATAGAGATCTCCCTGCTCTATTGCAGAATCGGCGAGGTCAACCTCGACCTCTGGCTCTGAACCCAACGCCCTGGAAAGTACATTAGTGGGAACGCCTGCCATCAGAGCCTCTTCCATGCTGCCAAAATCACCAAGGTTAACCATTTCCTGAATCAATGTATGGTCTTTCGTCAACTGCTCAAAACTACCATCCCTTAACCTATAGAGCCGGGAATCACCGACATGGGCGTAGCGTAAACCATTTTCGCTAAACCAGCCTACAACGAGTGTAGTCCCCATTCCCTGGTACTCAGGTACTTGCTGAGCCAATTCCAGTATCGCCTGATTGACAGCCACTATCGACTCATGGATCGCCGGCCTTTCTGACTCGGCATCACTCTCCTGACTACCAAGAAGTTGGCCTATTAAGAGATCCACAGCCAATCCGCTGGCGACTTCACCTGCATTGGCTCCTCCCATACCATCGGCAAGAATCAGTAGACCCGCATCCGGATCACCGCCAATTGCATCTTCATTTTGCTCTCGTACCACTCCTTTATCGGTACGCATTGCTACTTCTATAATCAAGCTCGCTCCTGGTCTGCACTTTATTGATTAAAGTCAATGAATGGATGGATGGAAAGGCAATTTTTCACAGAAACGAGAGGGAGTCTGTGTATTCCCCAAAAATGGTGGAAAAAAACCAGCTATTTTAGGGACGCCCCGGCTTTCTTTTGCAAAATCAAATGTTAGAGACTACCAGAAGAAAGCCCTTGCGCTTCGTTATTGCCCTCAACAAGGGAAGCACTATTGTAGCCTTAAAAAGTGATTTTTTTGGTTGCCGGATTAATAGAGGGATGAATTTGTCCCGAATGCCGGGACAATTCGTTATATCAATACCCCCAATCCTCTGGTTACTGAGTTTTGCTTTGTGCAGCAATTTCCATGTCCAGCTTACCTAGAATCGTGCTCATTTTTTTAGCAGGAATATAACCCGGCAACATATCACCACTCTCAAGAAAAATCGCTGGTGTTCCCGTTACACCCAACAGTTTGCCCAGTTCAAAATGGCTAAGTACCGGATTGTCACAACTCTTAGAGTCAACATCTTCTCCTGCTTTTGAGAGTGTCATCGCCTCATTTCGGTCGTCAGCGCAAAATACTGCTTCCGCCTTCTTAAATGAATCACTACCGACTCCAGCTCTTGGATACATCATGTAACGCACACGAATACCAAGCTCATTGTAGTCTTCGATTTCAGCATGCAATTTCCGGCAATAACCACAATCTATATCTGTGAACACAGTAACGGTATGTTTATAGTCCTTAGGCGAGAAAATAACCATATTATCTTCACCCACCGAATCTATATACTCCGCCTTTGCCAGGGCAATTTTTGGAGAGGTCAAATCTTCTCTTTTTTCGATATCAAATAGTTTACCGCTCAATAGATGTTTGCCATCTGCAGAGACATAGAATATTTGAGGCCCCACCATAACTTCGTATAGCCCACTGATTTCACTGGGCGCGATACTTTTGATCTCGCCACTCTTGAGAATTTTTCCCATACCTTCGCGAATTTTCTTCTCTTCATCATCCTGGGAGAGAGAATCAGCCAGAAGAGAGGAGGACATTAACATCGCCGGTAACATGGCTAAAGTGAGAATAAGGCCTCTGAGCGAAAGATCTTTGGTCGTAAATTTCATTGATTCTAATCCCGAAAATTCTGATATTGGAGGGGCAATCCATAGTCAGATTGCCGCATGAGTGTGATAACCTGCTGTAGATCATCCCGCTTTTTGCCAGTAACCCTTACCTGTTCACCCTGGATCTGGGCTTGAACTTTCAGCTTACCTGCCTTGATATCCTTGACCATCTTCTTCGCAACATCTGTCTCTATACCTTGCTTGATTAAAACAGTCTGTCTGGCGGCATTCAGGTTGGTCTGGGGATCCTTAACATCCATAACAGCAACATCAACACTGCGTTTGACCAGTTTTTGGCGCAGAATATCCATCATCTGGTTGAGCTGGAACTCCTGTTCTGCTTTTAAACTGATCTCAGCGTCGTTTTGTTCGAATTGTGCATCCACACCCTTGAAATCAAATCGAGTACCTATTTCACGGTTTGCCTGATCCACAGCATTTTTAACCTCTTGCAGATCTACCTCGGAGACAATATCGAAAGATGGCATTAATGCGCTCCTCTATTTCGCATAAATTGGCTGCGACTCTACCACATCCCTAAGCGCTGTTAACACCAACTGGTTCCGTATATAGACCTGTAATTAGTTTTGGCGGGCCCCATCAAACTCCATATTCGAGTCTGAGTTGCGATAACAGTTGTTGGAATTAGTGCATCAATCTGCTGCGATCAAAACCAGCACCCAATGCCAGATATAACCATCACTCTGCATCGCGCTCTGCTACTGAGCGCATGAAAGCATATCTATAATTAACATTATGAATATCGCTCTAATTATTGATATTTGGTTATTTTAAAATCAATATGCTAGTAAATCAGATCAGCCCCTTGGATGGTGTTTTGAATGCAATGATTTCAGCCTCTCCCTCGCCACATGAGTGTAGATCTGGGTGGTGGAAAGATCACTGTGCCCAAGCAACAACTGCACAACCCTGAGGTCAGCGCCATGATTCAGTAAATGGGTGGCAAAAGCGTGGCGAAGTGTATGCGGAGAGACTGTTTGATTAATCCCGGCGATCACAGAGTGTTTCTTGATTCGATACCAGAATGCCTGTCGGGTCATGCCATGTCCGCGACGGGTTGGAAATAGATGCGGACAGACTCTCTCACCCAGCAGCGCACTTCGAGCCCCAGATAAAAATCGCTCTAACCACCCCTGCGCCTCATCCCCCAGGGGCACCAACCGCTCTTTCCCCCCTTTACCAATCACACGCACTACGCCCTGGGTCAGACTAACCTGCTCTGGCCTCAAGTCGACCAATTCTGAAACCCTGAGTCCAGTCGCATACAGCACCTCGAGCATGGTGCGATCACGCATACCCTCAGGATCCTCTATTTCCGGCGCAGCCAGAAGCGCCTCAACTTCCACTTCTGAGAGGGACTTTGGCAGGGGCCTCCCTAGCTTTGGGGCTGAAATCCGAACACTGGGGTCAATCTCCAAAGTGCCTTCTCGGAGACAGTATTGGTAGAACTGGCGCAAACAGGAGAGCATTCGGGCACTGGAACGTGGTTTGACACCCTGCTTACTCAGACTTGCCAGAAAGTATTGAAGATCTTCGCGCCGCGCATTCAATAAACCGCGACCTTTTTGGTCATGCAACCAAATCGCAATTTTTCGCAGATCAGACTGGTAGGCGGAGAGCGTATTCCGGCTCAACCCCCGCTCCATCCAGATCGCATCTGCGAAGGACTCAATCAGCTGTAAATTCTCTTCTTTTATCTTCACTACTGGACTTCAGAAAACGTCTCTCGGATCCAAAGAGCAAGATTGCCTACACTGAATTGGATAAGATGTTGGCGGCGTGACCATAATCCTGTGACAGCAAAATGACAGCCGTCATCTCCTACATTATTGGTCAGGTATTTGGGTTCAACTCGATATCATTGAATAATGCCGGCAAAGACCAGGGAATGGTAGTAAAATATTTCCACAGATCCTGTGGATAACTTTGTGGGTAAAGCACCTTAATTCCTCTGTAAGCCTTGATGTTATTGATCCCTTTTTAGATTGTGTAATTTCTGTACAATTAAAGTATTATTAATAATTACATATAGTTACAATGCTTTATTAACTATTTAGTTTAGATAATTTCATTAAACTGTCAATCATTCATTTCCCAGCCATTAGATGTGTATAAACAGTATTGACATGGCCACATAAAAGTGATCTACAGAATGGTAAATTCAGACCAGGAAAGATGAGACTTTCAGCCCCTTTCTGAACTAAGATAGTGCCCCATTTAATCTTCCCGTAATCAATCCTACATGAGCAAAAGTACAACTCCCTTCTGGCGTAACAAATCGATACAGGAGCTCTCCCGCGAAGAGTGGGAATCACTCTGCGATGGATGTGCAAAATGCTGCCTTCAAAAGCTGGAGGATGAAGAGACCCGCGAGATCTATTTCACCAATATCGTCTGCGATCTACTCGACAGGGAGCACTGTCGTTGCACACACTACCAGGAACGCTCGATCCTTGTACCAAACTGCATCACCCTCAAACCAGCTGATTTAGAGGATCCTTACTGGCTCCCACCCAGCTGCGCCTATCGCTTACTGGCTGAGGGCAAGGATCTACCCGACTGGCACCCTCTGCTATCCGGTGGGGATACCCAAAAGATGAAGCTGGGTGGACATACCATCCATGGCAAGGTGGTACCTGAAGCGGAGGCGGACGACTGGGAACATCACCTGATCGACTGGATATGAAACAGATATCAACACTTACCGAGTTCCTGGAGTCTGGCGGTCTGAAGCTCGACTTCTACGATATGGGGCGAAGGGTAACCCGCATACCCAGGGAGACCTTTGTCAATTTTGAACGAACGGAAACGCCCTTTCCTGCCCCGCTGCAGCAACAAGCCTGGTTCGCGCTGATCCTGTCTGACAAGGAAAACAGTGCCCGCGAACCGATGATCTGGTTCATCAGATTTCCCCTGGACGAACAAGCGAAGCTGCTGCAGGCGGCTCGAGACGATTTTTTGCACCGCCTGATGGAGAATCTGGGTCAAGGTGCCAGCGGAAAGCATGATGAAATGCAGGCCGCAATTCAGGACAACCCCTATCTATTTCAACCTAAAGAGGAGCGCTTAGCGGTCTTTCACGCGCGCTTCACTGCCAATCTGGGCAAACCCGCCTCCCGTTACTACGATCATGCCCATGCCTATTTCAATGGCGACCTGGGTTGGGAGCAGTGGTCATTTATCGGTTATCAGGGCATAGCCGATTTGGCTGCCCGCATTGCTCAGGATAACAATCAGCAGCAAATCACTGCTGCGATTGCAGAACTTCCTGCCGCACCTTTGGAAGCCTTATGCCACTGTCTGGAGAACGAGTCGATTTCAAAGCCTCTGACCCTCTCCCTCGCTAAACGCTCACGAGAGGCCTTGAAACAACCTGAGCCTGATCTCAAAATCTTAACTGCGGTGATACGAGGAACATCACAATCAACAGCAGAAAGCCATCGTAACGAATTGATTTTAAAAATCCTTAGTCATCCGGTTTCTTCCCGAAGCGAGATACTCGTTGCCATATCCGGCCGGGCCTGGGAGTCTCTATCCGAACAGCAGATCAGTCGCCTCTTTTTGGATCGTCTTGCAGACAACGAGGTGGGACAGGATTTTTTCAACAGCATTCTGAGTGACCTGCTCTACATGCCGACTACCCGTCACTACCTGCAATCCGAAATGCGAGATCCCAATCGGTCAGATCAATTGAGTCAGGCACTTGGTCGCTTTTTCGACAGCTTACGGCCAGAGGGCGCTAAATCTGAGTAGGATTAAATCATTTGAATGCCATCAGGAGCAGAGCCTCTATGGGCTCAGATCTCACCTGATCAGGCGATAGATTTCCCAGCACTCCAGCGTGGTGCTTCATACTAGTGTACCTCGGAATATTTATGGCCTGGTTGGTTATTGCTATTATTGATATGTCGGCAATTAAAAATGGTGCATCACTACTATCCCAAAACTTCTGTCAGTATTGATCTATCCAAGCGACCATGATGCGCTATTGATATTATTAAGGATCAGGCAAGATGAACGCACTTGTTGCCATAGACCTCTCTCCAGCATCATGGAGAGTCATTGAGCAGGCACTACAGCTATTAGACCAATCCGACACCCGCCATCTCTGGCTACTGCATATTGCCAATCCTGAACCCGACTTTGTAGGTTATGAACCTGGCCCCCAGGCTGTAAGGGATGGACAGGCGAAAGATTTCCACCAGCAACACCAAAGCCTGCAAGAGTATGCTGAGCGATTGAGAAATCTGGGTACTGAGTGTACCGCCTTGCAGGTACAGGGTGCCTATGCAGAAAAAATATTAGATGAGGCGGAAAAGCTTAAGGCCGATGTGATTGTGGTGGGCAGCCATGGAAAAGGCCTGACCAAGGAGCTGATCTATGGCAGCACCAGCAACCAGCTGGTACGTCATTCAGAAATTCCTCTATTGATTGTGCCAACCTCAGATTGAGTGCAGGCTCCCACTTACTTTAACTATTACGGTTGTAACTGATTCATTACTGTTGGTTTCTATTGCTGATTGAGAATTGAGATATGAACAACATCGCAAAGCAGAGGGTCACGGCTAGAAAAAACTTACAAGTCATCAGTATCTTAAATAGGTAGGGAGAACCCCCCCCCTCTCCCCTCGCGGGAGAGGGGCCGGGGGAGAGGGGGAGAATGAACACTCTATTTTCCCCAACAATCAGCAAGATAAATATGAACGATCAATGCAGTTTTTCTCTTTCAGCCACATCAAACGCTTCGCGTACACCCTCTCCCCAACCCCTCTCCCGTAAAGGGAGAGGGGCTTTCAGAGTTGTTCTGAGAAGATTGAAAGTTAATTGGACAGCAGTGTGGAATGATATACCACATCAATTAATGGTATTTATGCTCACCCGTTGGGTAAACCCACTAAAGCCACATGAATTTGTGAAAATCTCAGTTCAAGCCCTGCTGCATTGTCGCTCTTGTTAAGGAAATAACCATTAACTGTAAACGACGCCTTGCCGGGGATGCCGGGATTGCCAACAAATCCATGTTCAATAGTGGATTCCAGGGTTACATATGGCTGATCATCGCATCCCCGAATGCAGAGCAGCTTAGCTCCTGGGGGCTATCCATAAGACGCGCCAGATCATAGGTTACTGTCTTAGCGGATATCGTTGCACCGAGACTTTCGATAACCAGGTCAGCCGCTTCAGTCCATCCCATATGACGTAGCATCATCTCAGCAGAGAGAATAAGCGAGCCCGGATTTACCTTATCCAGACCGGCATACTTAGGCGCGGTGCCATGGGTTGCTTCGAACATGGCTACGGTATCTGAAAGATTGGCTCCTGGCGCAATGCCGATACCACCCACCTGTGCTGCCAGCGCATCAGATATATAGTCACCATTGAGATTCAAGGTCGCGATGACACTATATTCAGCCGGACGCAGCAGAATCTGCTGCAAAAAGGCATCAGCGATCACATCCTTAACGGTAATCTCAGTGCCAGTCCTGGGGTTCTTGAAGGTACACCAGGGTCCACCGTCCAGTTCGACTGCACCAAACTCCTCTTTGGCTAACTCGTAGCCCCAGTTCTTGAAGGCCCCTTCGGTGAATTTCATGATATTGCCTTTATGCACCAGGGTCACAGAATCGCGGTCGTTATCAATCGCATACTGAATCGCCTTGCGCACCAGGCGTTTACTGCCCTCGCTGGAGACAGGTTTCACACCAATGCCTGAAGTCTCAGGAAAACGGATTTTACTCACACCCATGGTGTTCTGCAGATATTCGATGAGTGTCTTAACCTCATCAGTACCAGACTCCCACTCAATTCCGGCATAGATATCCTCGGAATTCTCTCTAAAGATCACCATATTGGTTTTTTCAGGCGCCTTCAGTGGGCTTGGTGTACCGTCAAAATAGCGCACAGGCCTGAGACAGACATAGAGATCAAGCTGCTGACGTAATGCCACGTTAAGCGATCGAATTCCACCACCAACAGGTGTGGTCAAAGGGCCTTTGATGGAGACAACATACTCTTTGACTGCATCCAGGGTCTCTTGAGGCAACCAGGTATCAGCATCATAGATTCGGGTAGACTTTTCTCCCGCAAAGACCTCCATCCAGGCGATCTTTTTTTCACCGCTGTATGCCTTATCCACAGCAGCGTCGATGACTTTGCGCATAACAGGGGTGATGTCCACGCCTATACCATCACCTTCGATATAGGGGATTACGGGATTGTTAGGAACACTCAACACCCCTTTCGCGTCAACGGTTATCTTTTCCCCCTCAGAAGGGATCTCAATCTTGTCATAAGCCATGGATATTTCCTGTTGATAAAATTTAACTGTGATAGTTGCAAACAACCCATTCAGGTCAAGGATTCGGGCTTCCGAGGACCATATTTCCTGTGCGGCACCAGAGGAAACCACGATTGTCGGTTATTTGATGGCGCCATTGTAGCCATGATTCAGGGTAACTTTATAGGTTCAATAGGAACTGATCACAAGTCTTTCTGATATATTTTCCTACTTTCAGATTAAAACAAGGCATTCAATGCATTGAATTTTAAGTAAATTACATGCATTAAGATACTGCTCCGATTTGTTTACAGAATAGCTTTATCCATACCATTGAGATGGATTCGCCAAAAAGTCATTGAGATTCATAGCACTTTCTTGATTGATGAAAACTTGATGTCGCACACACTCTAGTTTGCTACTATTTTGCCATTGGAAGATTTGTAGTTTACAGATAATCGACGCAACTACTCGCTGGAGACATTGATGTCCAAAATAATTACAGGTGGCGTTTCAGCCATCATACTAACAACCCTCCTAGCCTTTCTAACTGCTTGTAACTCATCTGACAACGACGATAACGCCAATAGTGAAGTCCCTGCAGATCAAGAAGTTACACAACTGACAAAATTCGAACATTGCGACGATCTGAAGAGCTACCTGATCAGCACAAATGAGCAACAGAGTGCACTCCTGGAGTATCTACAGAGCTTACCTCCTGAAACTCTGGATGAGATGAATGACCAACCATCTCCCAGCCCCACCAGTGGCTCGGAACAGCCTGCAATCAATAATTTAACCGGTACCAATAATCAGGTTGCCGGTGTGGATGAGGCGGATTTCGTTAAGACCGATGGTGAAACCACCTACCTGCTCTCTGGTGGCTATTTAACGATTTTACAGACCTGGCCAGCGGATCAGAGCCAGGAACTGTCGAGAACAGAGATCGATGGCTCACCCAGGGCACTGTTTTTCCATGATGATATCCTGTGGGTGGTTAGCGACCTGATTCAGGGTAGTTACCCTCAATTCGAAGAGAGTCTGACTGAGGATATTGCGCCCCGCATCAACCAGATGACCAAAATCACCCTGTTGCAGGTTACCGACCCCACGCAGCCAAGTGTAATCAGGGAGACCGTATTGGAGTCAGGCTATGTTGATGCACGCAGAATCGGTCAACAAGTCTACCTGATTGTCACTGCTCAACTTGAACTGAGCACTGTGACTGCTGACCCTGAGAATATCGAAATCGAAGACCTGCTTCCGATGCTGTCCGATAACAGAGCACCTTCAACAACCACTCTGACTACAACCTCACCCATCTGTGGTTGTGATGCTATCTATCACCCTGAAACCGCGAATGGCACAGGTACCCTGACAATTCTCGGTTTTGACCTTGAAAACCCGCTTGCTGATATATCCAGCGAAACGGTTCTCGGCAACAGCAACATGGTCTATGCCAGTCAGGAAAACCTCTACATCGCCAGTATCGAGGATTCAAACTGGCTCTGGTTACCCATGATGGAGGGAGAAGAGTCTCTAACCCCTTCAACCACTATCCACAAATTCTCTCTTGGCACCATGCCCAAATACCTTGCCTCGGGTAGTGTCGATGGACATCTACTGAACCAGTTCTCCATGGATGAACATCAGGGAGTATTACGCCTGGTTACTACAGAACAGGCCTGGTGGAGCGAAGCCGACCCTGAAAACCGACTCTATATAATGGAGCAATCTGAGGATCAGCTGGTGGAATTGGCTCTACTGGATGGCCTTGGTAAACCTGGGGAGAGCGTCTATGCAGTACGTTTTGATCAGGAACGGGGTTATGTTGCGACCTTTGAGCAGATCGATCCGCTGATCACTCTGGATCTCAGCGACAGCAACAACCCAGTAGTCGCCGGTGAGCTGGAGGTACCCGGACTCTCCACCTACCTTCACCCGATCGAGGGAGATATGCTGCTGGCCGTTGGCCAGGATACCGATACCAGTGGCATCAAACTGAGCCTGTTCGATATCAGTGATTTTTCACAGCCGACACTGTTATCTGACCATCTGGTCAGCGCTGGCAGCTACACCGAAGCGGCCTACAACCATCACGCTTTCACCTGGTTTGAGCAGGAGCAGATGCTTGCGATACCGGTGACAGAATGGAATAACGACACCGCAGGCACTGAATATGGTATCGACGACATTTTCAATGGTCTGGAGCTGTTCAGCGTCTCTGCTGAAGAGGGTATCCAACCCTACGCTTCTATCGATCACGACATCTTTTATCAGGATCAAGAGAACGCCAACTGGTTCTACCCCTCACCTGTCAGTAGAAGTTTCTTTGTCGCGGATGATGCGAACAACAGCTATATCTACTCTATCAGTGAGAGAGGGTTACTGGTTAATGACCTCGCACTGCCAGACAACATTCTCGCTCAGGTCCCACTATCCACTGAAAGTGACAATGTCCACCTTTTCAGTGATGTACCGTTGACCCGCTTCAGCCAGTGTGATGATCTGAAATCCTACTTGATCACTACCAATGAACGCCAAAATGAACTGATCAATTACTCAGATCGCTTTTGGGGTGGAGGTGATGATTTTAGCTCTGCGCCCATATCGTCCCCTGCACCTGTACCTGAAAGCACCCTCGATCAGAATGATTCTGAACCTACGGTCAATAGTGTAACCGGCACCAATAATCAGGTTGTTGGCGTGGATGAGGCTGACTTCATCAAGACCAATGGTAACTTCACCTATCTCCTCTCCGGTGGAAATTTGGTAATACTGAAAACCTGGCCGGTAGATCAGACTGAGGAGCTTTCGAGAACGACAATCGAGGGCACACCCAGGGTACTGTTTTTTTATGAAGATATTATCTGGGTGGTGAGTGACCTCTATCAAAACAGCACACCAGAGTACGAAAACAGCCTGGGAGCGGGGGTCGCCCCCCGTGTTAGCCAGATGACCAAGGTCACCTTGTTGCAGATCACTGATCCTCAACAGCCTGTCCTGCTCAGAGAGACCGTATTGGAGTCACAATATGTCGATGCACGCAGAATCGATCAGCAGGTCTACTTGATTGTTCGTGCACAAATCAATCTGAATGAAGCCCCTATCAGCAGTGAAAACATCGAGATTGAAGAAATACTGCCAATTCAGGTAGACAATATAGCCCCCTCAACAGATACCCAAGCCACCACTTCAGTGATTTGTGGTTGCGATGCAATCTATCGTCCGGAAATCCCAGACGGAACCGGCACGGTAACTATTCTCGGCTTTGATCTGCAAAACCCACTCTCAGACATTAGCAGTCAATCGATACTGGGTAATGCAGGTACAGTCTATGCCAGCCGGGAAAACCTCTACATTGCCAACATAGAAGATCCATACTGGTACTGGGGAGCAATGATGGATGGCGCCGAGAGTCCAACACCAACCACCACCATCCACAAATTTAGTCTTGGCGCTTCGCCTGAATATCTTGCAAGTGGACGAGTTAAGGGCCATTTAATCAACCATTTCGCCATGGATGAGTATCAGAGCGTCCTGCGGCTGGTGACAACTAATCAGGATTGGTGGACATGGGAGACCAACAACCGTCTGTATACATTAGCTCAAAATGGAGACCAGTTAGCACAACGAGCCTATTTGGACGGCCTGGGAAAGCCAAGGGAAAGTCTCTATGCAGTGCGCTTCAATCAGGACAAAGGGTTTCTGGTTACCTTTGAACAGATCGATCCACTGATCGCCGTGGATCTCAGCGATTCGAGAAATCCTTTTGTGGCGGGTGAGCTTGAAGTACCCGGTTTCTCTACTTACCTGCATCCCATAGAGGGAGAGAAAATTCTTGCCATAGGCCGTGAGTCAGGCGACTTAAAACTAAGTCTTTTTGATATCAGCGATCTCTCCCAACCAACCCTGCTTTTTGATCATCTTGCTGGTAATGGAAGCTACTCTGAAGCAGGCGATGACCATCACGCTTTCACCTGGTTCGAGCAGGAGAAAATTTTGGCGCTCCCGGTAAGCAAGAGGAATTTTTCACTGGGCATCTATAACTACTTCAAGGGACTGGAACTATTCAAGGTTACTGCGGATGATGGAATCCAACTCTATGGCTCCATCAATCACGATATTTTCTATGCCGATGCTGGGGATTCAAACTGGTACTACCCTGACGGCATCCGCAGAAGTTTCATTGTCACTGATGACACGATGAACAACTACATCTACTCAATCAGTAGTCGTGGTCTTTTGATCAATGATCTGGCTGCACCTGATGTTAATCTTATGCAGATTGAACTGCCCTCGGAGAGTAATGACTAACAATTTTGAGCTGATTAATTACAATCCTTGAGGAACTGTAGGGTGGGGCCATGCCCCACCTAAAGCCATGATGCATCGTAGGGTGCGGCCCTGCCGCACCTATTCGGGCTATGTATCAGAACCCATTCAAATCTACTGGCATTCAAGATAACCAGCAACCATCTGTGAGTAGTGAATTGCTTACCACTGTTGGTGGGGCATGGCCCCACCCTACCAACCCCGAACAGTGCGCCTCTTGGTATCCCGTTTTGACACGAGCGAGAAGCGCAGGCAAAACCGATCAGCGGGCCTGACTGTTTGAGCGTAGCGAGTTTCA
>NZ_JBSYOQ010000022.1:0-77548 GCF_058244645.1 Candidatus Thiodiazotropha sp. AKAK3 | reverse complement strand
TTAGTTATCATGACCAGTATGGCGTGAACTCCACGCGCCTGCTAGACCAGGATCTGGTGGTAACAGGGGAGGGCGCTAGCCTGGAGCTGGCACTGAAACCGAACTCGGTACACTTGATAAAAGTAACCCCTCAGTGAACAGCATAATTAAAGTTCGGTGTGTTCTCAATTTCTTCCTCTAAAGTTGGGGTGTCCTCAATTTCCTCATCAATTTCCTTCTTCTGTTTTGTTCCACATACAACAACAACTTTTCCAATGTTGCGTTCTGCACAATGAGAATAGTGTTTATGGTCAACTAAGTTACTGTATATAAACAAGGTTTAAATAAGGCATAATATTTGCATGGTTATTTGGTTTGTCTAATTTGCATCATAAATGGAGTGCCTTATGAGCAATAGTATCGATACTGCTTTGTTACTCAATAACATGCCCCAGGTTCTTAGTTACCACAACAATCTCTGCAATTTGGCGGACTGGTGGAGAAAAGTTGCACTGCTGGGCAAGATCAACAGCCTGCAGATCGCAGTGACACTTATGGAGGACATGGAGGCGACCCGCAAGAAATTTGAATCACTGCAGAGCCAGCTGATAGAGAATCTGGTCAAAGTGAACCTCAAAAAACTGGATCAGGAGCTGAATGCGCTAGCCCAGGTCTCAATAGACATACTCATCCGCAACCTCTTCGAACGTACTGCCGATGTTGGTTTCCTTGCCACAGACGATGATCTTCGGGCATTTTTAAGTTGCCAGGAGACAGATTCTCAGCAGGAGAGGGATATTGTTCATCGGCTGCATGAATATACTCAAAAATATAGTGTCTACGATGAGATTATCATTCTTGAGCCCAGTGGCCGTGTCCGAGTACATCTTGATGAAGAGAATAACCCCATTTCACACTCTACGGACCCTCTGATTCGTGAAACACTGGCTACACATCAGCCATATGTAGAGACGTTCAGGCACTCTGATCTACAACCAAAACAAAAACACTCTCTGATCTACTCCGCACGCATAACTGAGACGAATGATGCGCGCTCAAAAGTGCTCGGTGTGCTTTGCTTATGTTTTCGCTTCGATGATGAAATGACTGGTATTTTTAACAATCTTCGAAAAGGTAATGAAATCATCGCAATTCTCGATCAAAGTAATCGGGTCATCTCGAGTAGCGCTCCATTGTCTTTGAAAGTGGATGATAAAGTTGAAACTATTTCCAGTAACAAGAGCAGACTGATAAAGCTTAAAGAAGAGGAGTATATTGCGCGCACGACTACGACAAAAGGATATCAGGGTTTTACTGGACTCTCCTGGCAAGGACATACCATGGTTCCATTACGGTCAGCCTTTGTTGATAGCAGAGAGAATACCATTGACAGTGAACAACTCTTATCAACTTCGCAACTCTTTTCTGATGAACTGCAAACAATTTCGTCAACAGCAACGACTGTAACTGACGACCTTATACTCGTTGTGCTCAATGGCCAGATTGTATCGGCAAAAAAAGATGCTAAAGAGTTTATGCCGGTTCTGGATGAGATACGTAATATCGGCCATCAAACCAAAGGTGTATTCAAGAACTCAGTTACTAAACTTTATGAAACCGTTGTCTCTTCGCTGCTCAGCGAAATTCAGTTTCAGGCCTTACTTGCCGTAGATATCATGGATCGTAACCTCTATGAGCGCGCCAATGATGTTCGCTGGTGGGCCTTGACTACGCGCTTCAGGGAGATTCTTGATAAGCCCGATTTAAGTGCTGATGATCAAGATACACTCTCTTCGATATTGGCTTATATTAATGAGTTGTACACCGTATATACCAACCTTTTTCTTTTTGACAATCAGGGTGAGATCCTTGCTGTATCCAACCAGGAAGAGGCCTCTCTGGTAGGAACAAAGCTTCCTCCAGATGCACATTATAAACAGGCACTTGGCGTCCAAGAGACTCAGAGCTACATAGTTTCACCCTTCGAATCCACTATGCTTTATGGCAATCGGCATACCTATATCTACCTTACCTCGGTTAAGTCACTCTCCAGCCAAGCAAGCGTCGGTGGGATTGGTATCGTTTTCGACTCTGAGCCTCAGTTTACCGCCATGCTTGAGGATGCTCTACCAAGAGATGATAAGGGTAATATGCTGGAAGGTGCCTTTGGTATCTTTGCTAACCGTAACGGCGTAGTCATCTCCTCAACCAATGAGCAATACCAGGTTGGAGATAGTCTCGAATTGGAACAGCAGTTTTTTGAATTAGAAAACGGTGAACGACACTCTGCACTTGTCGAATTTCAAGGTCAATCTTATGCGATTGGTGCTGCTATGTCCCAGGGGTATAGGGAGTACAAGACCACTGGAGATTATGAGAATGATGTTATTGGCTTGATATTTGTTCCAGTATGAAGATATCGAAGATATGAAGATATGGGACACCCCAAAAAATATTCTAGTAGAGGATTTGTTGGGTGAGATATCACTACATATATCTATATGTAGTAGATAGCTGTTAATCAAAAGTTGGGGTGTCCTCAATTATTTTGGATAGATGGATGATTTCACTCTATCCTACTTCCATTTTTCTACCTGGATAGCCAAGGGGGGTGGTTATTCTCCCCAATCATTGGGTAGTATAGCACTGTTGATAAGGCTGCCCCTTATCTATTATTTTATCAAGGTTACTCCTTGATACCTGACTCCGCTCTGCTTTCCGTTTTCAGGGATTTAGAAATTCAACGATTTAACAGGATGAATCAATGGTGAGAGTACTCCAACTGATCATAGCTTTACTGATGATCTCCACTAACAGCCTAGTCATGGCTGTCCATGTTAACCACGATCGCACTGGTCAGGTGGCACTGCTACCCTACTACACGGTCAACAATAATTTCATTACCAACTTTACAATCACTAACACCACCAATCTATTCAAAGCAGTGCGGGTGCGTATTCTCGAATCTAAAAACTCGGGAGATCTGCTTAACTTCAATGTCTATCTCTCACCCTATGATGTATGGAACGGCACGCTGCGCAGGAATGCATCCACCGGTCTACCCAATCTGATCAGCGAAGATGAAAGTTGCACTTATCCAGTAAAGACCAACCTGCACGCAGGGATTGATCTACTGAATATCTACACTGCGACATCGGATGATGATCTGACGGAAGGCTATATTGAGATCATCGAAATGGGCGTTGTCGCAGATGGTGCAGGGCCTGCTGTGGATGGTGGTTATGAAGCTGAAATAGATGTTGGTGGTAATGCTGATGGCGTAGTGAATGACGCGGCGGGTGACCGCTCTGTTGTCACAGGGCTGCTACATAGTAATACCGGCATACCAGCAGATTGTTCTGTTGTCAGTGACGCCTGGGATGCGGGGGATGTAAGTGGGTCAGCAATCAATGGGTTTGAACCTGGGTCAATGGGAAGCAACGGTGTGGCAATGGACTCGGCTGACTCGGCCGCACCGTATGGAGACAGTCATAATGCCGGGCTGGTTGCCCCAAGCGGTGGTATCAACGTCTATGGGATATTGATCAATGTGGCTACTGGTGCGGGTCTTGTTCAAGAGGGAACGCACATTGATCGTTATACTACGGTAGCTCAGCACTACCTGCCCGATGATCCTGTGCATTACCGCTTGCCATCGCTCGCCTCTGGAGATATCCAAGAGGCATACATAACCAATGCGCTGGGAGACGGCATGAAGGGTAATACGATGCCGCTGACTGAGTATGACACCGGCGCACTACACGACATCTCACCGCAGGTATCAGTCCCGATGGGTTCGAATCCCTTGCCAATCTCTGTGGTTTTGAGTGCTGACCAAGTTTCTGCTCCCTATTTTAAAGAGGGTAATATCAACGGAGAGACAGATATCGTCTTGACCTTCCCGATGCGTAAGCATGGGATATGGAATGGCGGCACCCTGACGAATGACATGGATGGCAGCGGTCCTTTAGAGGCTTGTGTTGGTACCTTGAATGATGGGATTGATGATGGTAAGACTGTCACCCTGGAAGCTTTAAGCGCTCAGGTGAATGACTATCCCAGTGATGGTGCTGGTGCTCTATGCGCCAATGTTGGCTATGTGGCAAATAATTATAAAGATATTGATGTTGTTTTTTACTACTATGACTATGAAGAACAAGTTTCGGAATTTTGGACGGAACTGTGTTGGGATATCAGTCCTGTCCCAATCGGGCCTACTTGTAATATTTATATGGAGCGCGCGCTCAATGTTGTCTCCTTGAATAGTCGCTATGTTGGTAGCTTGTCTGTTTTTGGATCGCCTCTTGCGAATGTCTTAAGTTTCAGTCCCTCTCCTGGTTTTCCTGCAGGTTGGATGACAATCGCTCCCAGTCCCCTTCATACGTACGATTACGAGACCGAACCAGGAATTATATCACTGACTGAAATCAATGGTGGTGTCGGTGTTGAAGCCGGAGTCTGGGCGGGTGTCCCGGTGATCGGGTTTTCCGCCATGGCTGCTGATGTCGGCCCGGCTCAAATAGGCGAGACTGTTGAGTTAATACGCAAAGTGAATCGAAGCGAGTAATTACCTGCAGTGTTTACAGCGCGCTCCGTTTTCAGGGATGGGCCATTGGCTCCTTTGTTTTATCTCATCGGTTGAGTGTGGACCCACTCTCAAGCATTCCCCCTGAACATGTAGCCTGGATGGAGTGCAACGGAATCCGGGTTATTCAATGTACAATCAATCCCGGATTCCGTTGCACTCCATCCAGACTACATTATAAGAATGATATGGGGTGCCCGTTAAAATATTCTCATAGAGGTTTTGTAGGGTGAGATATCACTACGATATCTTTATGCAGTAGATAGCAGCTGCTCGATTATTTGAGATTCATGCGCCACAGGATCCACTAGGCCCGATATGCTCTAGGCTCGTTGTTATCAAAACCTGGAATCTCCAGATAGATACAAGTCAGTTGCATATCCTCGTCTGTTTCACTCTCGCCATACAAGCGGTCACCAACCACCGGATGGCCGGCTTCACTTAGATGTCGACGAATCTGATGTTTTCGCCCTGTATCTATCTCAACATGAAGCAATGATCTGTCTTGTCCCTCGTCGTATTCAACCTGGCTTATCCTGCTTATTGCAGAACGGCCATCAATCGGATTTTCGATCACTTTTTTGGCCCCATCATTGGAAAACAGTCCAACAACCCAGGCCCGATAGCGCTTTTTGACTTTTCGCTCACGAAACATTCGAGCCAGTTCTCCGGCAACCCGCTTCTTGTGTGCCAGTACCATCAGCCCGTCAGTTGCCCGGTCCAGTCGGTGAACCAGAAAGACTGGTCGCTCTGGTGTAAGGTGGGTTTGAACCCAGCGATCGATTGCACAATGGTCACCCCATTTTGAACCATGGGAGAGCATCCCTTTGGGTTTAAACCAAATGGTGTATTCTCCCTCGTCGGCGATCAGATTGGCATCTGCTGGTTCAGTGGCGAGTACCTGTTCGTTATAGTAACAATGTAGTTGGTCACCCTCCTGCAGTCGGCTTTTGGCTCGTCGTATTCGCCGCACACCACCCCCGCGCTCCAGCCAGACAGCCCCTTTCCACATAACCTGTTTGATACGTTGACGTGATAGACCACTGGCCACGGCCAGTAGCTCCACCGGGTTTTTCAATGCACTATCTATGCTGATGTGATATTCAGATGCTGACATACAATGGATCTAGGCTGCTGATGGGGTAATTTAAGAGGCACATTCAAATCATCAAGCAATCATATGGGTGAACACAAAAAATCCTATTGAGCTTGGGAGCTGCAACTTTATATTACTCTAATTACTGCTTTGTCGGTCGAGCTTGGCAAGTTAGAGATGAAACCTGCGTCTACAAAGTAGATAAGTAGGAGATGCTCTTGGCATGAGTGGTAGAGAGTAGGATATGGTTACATATCGTTCTTTACACCATACTGGTGCCCATAGTTCTCAACTACAAAATCGATGTCTTTATCACCACGGCCTGAAAGGTTGATTAGAACACTCCCTTTATCACCTTGTTTCGCCATGCGAAGCACATGGGCTACGGCATGGGATGATTCAATGGCTGGAATGATTCCCTCACGACGGGAGAGCTCGAAAAATGCATCGATCGCCTGGCGGTCGTCGATATAGCTGTAAGTTACGCGACCGATATCCTTTAGATAGCTGTGCTGAGGTCCAACAGCTGGGTAGTCCAGTCCACTGGCTACGGAGTAGACTTCCATTGGTTCGCCATCTGCATCCTGCAGCATATAGGATTTGAAACCATGCATAATTCCAGGCGTACCTTTGGTTATACTGGCAGCATGTTCGCCATCTTTATCGACACCCAGTCCGGCAGGCTCCACGCCATGTAGTTTTACAGTGTCGTCGCTCAGGAAAGCGGAGAAGATCCCTATGGCATTCGAACCGCCTCCTACGCAGGCAACCACATGATCAGGTAAATTGCCGGTCATCTCTTGAAATTGCACTCTAGCCTCATTGCCGACGATGGACTGAAAGTCCCGTACCATCATAGGGAAGGGGTGTGGGCCGACCACGGAACCGATGGCGTAGAACTGGGTTACTGGATCCTTCATGTAACCTTCAAATGCAGCATCAACTGCTTCCTTCAGTGTTTTGCGCCCGTGAGTGGCGGGAATAACCTTGGCACCGAGAATCTGCATGCGCACCACATTTGGATGTTCTTTCTTGATATCCACCTCGCCCATGTAGATATCGCACTCCAGCCCGACCAGGGCAGCAGCAGTGGCCAATGCCACACCATGCTGACCGGCGCCTGTTTCAGCAATGAGTTTTTTCTTCCCCATTTTTTTTGCTAAAAGCGCCTCACCCAGGCAGTGGTTAATTTTGTGTGCCCCGGTGTGATTCAGGTCTTCTCTTTTGAGATAGATATCAATTCCATATTCCGACGAGAGATTTTTTGCATGAAAAATAGGACTTGGACGTCCAACGAAATGGTTGTATAGGTCTGCAAGTTCATCAAGGAACTCCTGATCTTCACGGATCTTGATGTAGGCACTGGTTATCTCGTCAATAATGGTCTGCAACTGATCCGGGATAAAACTACCACCAAATTCACCAAAAAAGCCTTTTTCATTGGGTAGTTCATGAATGAATGTATTTTTCATACTCAAAATCTCTCTGTGAATCATCTTTTCCTAAGCAAAAGAAGGATAAATGCAGGTTAGTTTGGAAACAAGGGTTTATGAGACTTTTTCGGCTTTCTGGGGGTGGTTGGGCGTGGCTGGTGTGAGCGCGATTTTTATACTCATGGTGAATAGACGAATTTCATCAGTTTCAGTTAAACACACCCGATGGCAGAGAGCTCAGCAAACCATCAGTGGATGGGTTTGTATTGCCAATGGTAAGTGGGAATACTCAAGCCACTGAGAGAGGAAGTAGTGGTTTTTAGTTAAGGTATACCGATAAACCATGGGCTGTGTCTGAGGTGCTTTTTGCTCTTCCTCTACTCCAGAAGCAGGCGTTAAGCCCTATCCCTTGATGGGGTTAGAGCTGGGGAGGCTCAGGTGTGCGTCAAGGAGTTGATGAGATTGAAGTGTTAACGTTACTCACGAGTTATTATTGGTAATGTGGGTTATTAGTGCTGATGATGGTGTTTATCAACATACACCTCTCCCCCAGCCCCTCTCCCGCAAGGGGCGAGGGGAGCAAAAGATGTCCCGGTCGAACACTCTTTGTCACTCTGGTGATTGGTGTTAATGGGATGCAATGATTCTATGTATTCAGTGTTTTCTGTAGTTGAAAAAATGTGTTAAACACTGAATACACAGAAACTATAAAAAGCAAGCTTGGTGCTCCGGGTAGGGTGGGGCCATGCCCCACCGAAATGGGTTGGAGTTTCACTAGTATTGAATGAGTCGCCTACTCGTGGATGAAAGTTTGTTTCTTTATTACTTTATCATCATTGGCTGTGGCTCCACCCTATAGCTCTTTTTTGTATCAGCTTATGCCAAGAACATTTTCAGAAGAAGGAAAGAGATGTAAAGAAAAGGATATTAGTTAGTTTATTACAGTTAAATCATAATCTGTATCTAAAGCATAAGTAGGATGTCGTCAGCTTATCAAACTACCATGTTGCAAACATCGTCTTGATAATAGGGTTAGTCTTGCATTAATCTCAAGATATTAAAAAATATAAGCTAATCTGATGGTAGCTGTAATGCATGGGGAAGATGGTCAATGAAACGAAAAACCCGCGTTTGGGTATGTCATAAGGATCAAATCAGGGAGGGTGACTATATAAGGATTGATGTACTGTATGCTAATAAGCCATCATCTGTAATAGTTTTCTGCTACCAAGGAACCTATTTGGCCTATAGGAATTTGTGTGTCCATATGCCAAAAAGACTTGATTGCGAAAAGGATATGATTTTTGATGATGCGGGACGGAATCTGCGTTGTTCAATGCATGGCATTATATTTGATCCTTTTTCAGGGGAGTCGCTGAGTACGATTTGTACCGGGGAGAAGTTAACACCTGTCAGCATCGATGATTATGATGGCGGAATTTGGATTTTTGATAAACGTGTCAGGCCTATGGAAGAAAATCTATCTGACTAATAACAACCTATCTGAAAATCTCATAAATTAGGATTTAGAGATTCCTTATGTCCAGTTAATTTGCTGGCTATCACACTCACAAGGGCTCAGCCTGAAGCATGCATCTGCACCATTTTCAGACATGCGTAGACGCTTCCACAATATTCATGCACTTTGATAGAGCATGTTTCAATGGGGTAAACATATTAATTTTAATAAAATCCTCTTATATTTTTTCTCAATAAGTCATGTAATAGTTTTAATTATCATTTTATTACAATAGCTTATAGTGGTTTTAATGCTTGATTGATTTATACTGAAAATTATCAATAGTTGTTTGGCTCTCAATTTGCATCTGATTGTAATAATTCGCGCAAAATACGAGAAGACCAATGATTACTAAGGGGATGCATGAAATACTGCACACTAGAAGTGCAGAGGTCCAACGTTCAGTAGTAAGGCCTAGAATTCCGAGGATTTTCAATCATGACATACTCTCATGTACCGCTGAGGGTGTAAAAGGCAATCATCTCTATTCAGGAAGAATTCTTGGTGCAACCGAACACGATGACATTGTTCAGTTGCATCCGTTACTGAAAAGTGAATGGAGTAAAATCGTTGAGCACTACACGCATATCGGTTTGGAGCATAGCCACAATATAATCTGGGATATTGGTTTGGAGTACATGCCTATTCATGATGGTATTACCCATTCACTATTTTTCTATGGCGATCAGGAATTAAAGAGAAGTGGAGATATTGCCTGGGCCAAAACGGTTGAATTCATCAATTCCAAAAACAACTTCATGTCACTCGCTGACGAGTTGGCTGTTCCTGTACCCAAGACGAGATGCTTCAATAGTGTCGAAGAGATATCGATAACAGATATTAAGGGTTTCCCATACCCATGCTATCTAAAAGCTGCCATTTCAGTTTCAGGCGTGGGCATCTATCGTTGCGAGAACCCAGAAGAGTTGCAACGAGCAATGATGCAGTTTGATTCAAATGTTCCGGTACAACTTCAGCAAGAAGTAAAAACCGATATATTTCTTAACATGCAATACCAGATAGTGGACGGAGTGTGCAGAAGGTTGCTAGCTACGGAACAGATACTCGATGGAACTGCCCACCAGGGCAATGTCTATCCAACACAATATGAACCCTGGAATATTATTGAGCCGATGGCAGAGTGGATGGCGGAAAGGGGTTTCAAAGATATTCTTGCCTTCGATGTCGCAATACAGCATGGAAACAATGAGGTTAAGAGCCTTGCTATCGAGTGCAACCCACGCTACAACGGTGCATCCTATCCCACATTGATAGCAATGAAACTTGATATCAATGAATGGGAATCATGTAATTTCTCTACAAGGCACAATTCTTTGGCAAACCTCGATCTTTCCGGCATTGAATACAATTCGACCACAGGTGAAGGTGTAGTTATAGTCAACTGGGGTCCGATTCTGGTCGGCAAAATAATGCTTATGATTGCGGGAGATGGTGAAGTCCGACAACGAATCAGGCTGGAGTTACAAGAGCGTCTCTGGTAGCGTTAAAGTTTGTAGTAACGAATTACAGAGAACAATGCAAAATACCTTCTCGCTGATGGTGCATGGCGGAGCCGGCGCACTCGACAATGTCAAGGACAATAAAACAGCACTTCGCTACCTGGAGAGTATCCGTACAGTTTTAGAACACGGACGGGATATTCTGGAAAGAGAGGGGAGTGCATTAGAAGCTGTAGAGACCTGTGCGTCACTGCTCGAAGACGATCCTGTATTCAATGCTGGTTGTGGATCTGTACTGAATGAAAATGGCAAGGTTGAAATGGATGCAGCCATTATGGATGGCCGTGATCTTTCAGCTGGTGCGGTAGCCGCCGTTAGCAATATAGCCAATCCCATACAGCTGGCCCGCTTGGTGATGGCAGAGAGTGAGCATGTTCTGCTAATCAGTGATGGCGCCATGAATTTTGCTACTCACTGTGAAATGGCGTTTACACCAGACCACTATTTCTTCACCCCTGACCGTATTCAGCAGCTTGAACAGGCGCGTCTGCAACACCGTATGATGCTCGATCATGATGATAGTGAGGTTGACTCAGAAGATCAGAAATATGGGACAATTGGGGCCATTGCCCGCGATCTCGATGGTAACCTGGCAGCAGCTACTTCCACAGGTGGCATCGTTAATAAGCGCATGGGCAGGGTTGGTGACTCACCAATAATCGGATCGGGTGTGTTTGCCGATAATCAAACATGTGCGGTCTCAACGACTGGATTTGGTGAAGATTTTATGCGTACTGTTCTTGCTAAGACGGTTTCAGATAGTGTGGAAATGTTGCACTACGATGCAAGAAAGGCTGTGGATTATGGTATTGAATATCTGCTACGCAAGGTAAAGGGTCGAGGTGGCTTGATTGTCATCGATCGGCAGGGGAATTGTGCTGCTGATTTTACAACAAAAAAGATGATTCATGGCTGGATTGAGAGATCGGGTGAAAGTCAGGCCAGGTTCTAGATAGACTATTTTTATCAATTACTGAGATCTTATAAAGTAAAAACTATTCAACAATAATATATCTGAATATTTAATATCGAAAAAATATGAACAAATAACTATTCCTCCCATGGCTTTGGTGAGTCAGTTCCCATACTGAATCCGATTATTTCCATAAGTATACGGCCATGTTGTGTGGTTATTATGGCGCTTCGTATGCCTGTCCAACTTCCGATACGACCAATCTCAACGACTTTTATTTTTCTTAATTGATGATTATTTTTATCAATCCTCAAAAATAGATCCGGATTGCCAGTTATTTTATCTACTACAATCAAGGTAGATCGCCAACTGGCATCAAAATTATCAGTAACAGGTTCGACGCTATAAGTCGCTTGTGGGTACTGCTCTGACAATATACTATTATCTATAGGTCCAACCCGCCAATCAGCACATGCGCCTACCAGTATTTCCTCCCAAGGCAGTATTGATCCAGGCAAATGAGTGCCTGGTTCTGTAATGAACTCGCCACTGTTATTTTCACATGCTGACGTCTCACCGCCTGGTGAACATTGAAGGCAGCTATTATATGCAGGAATATTCTCCCCGGTTAATCGAAATAAGAGACGATCCCCTGTAGGTTCTGCGTCGCGTGTGGATTGCAGAATGACAACAAGGTGCTCTCCATTTTGGGTATGACTGGTAATTCTTATCTTAACTTGATAATCCTTACCGGAACGGTTTAGAAGATTCTCGAGGTGTTGTATGGTCTCTGTAGTATCTTCAGAGGCATGGTTTTGGTAGAAAGGTATTAGAGTTAAAAATAACACGAAAAAAAGTAGATGGGGTATCTTTAAGAAGAATGACATTACTCTCTTAGTGCCTCATGGATTGAAATATTAAGTGCATAATATATTGGAAGTGCTGCACCAAATAGTGCAATTAATATGGCGGATAAAACCAACCAGACTGCTTGTTCTATAGTGACTACACTTTCGGTGTATACACCTAGTGTCTGCAGATGACTCAACGAGATCTCGAGACCAGTCCAACCAATTAATCCACCCATTACCGCTGCGGTGGCGGAAATTACAGTTGTTTCCAGAATAACCAGCCAAGATATCTGCCAGGCAGACCAGCCAATTGCACGAAATATAGCGATTTCATTGCGTCGTTCACTTATCGACAGTACCATGATTGTGCTAACTATGAGTATTGACAAAAGAATGTTTGAGATCAGAATGACATGACCCAAGCCTCTCACTGCAGAGGTGAGTTGATTGTCGGCAAGGAACTCATCTGTTGTTACTACTTTTAAAATTGGACTGATCTGTTCGATTTGATGAGTAACCACTCTTTTTTGTTGATCCGTTATGCCGGCATCAAGTGCAACAAATATAAATGTGACTTTACCTACTGAGCTGGTTAATTGCTGCAAATCATCCAATCTCATAAATAGCACGCCACTCTCAAAAAAGTTTCCTGCCTCAAAATAGTCAACAATTTTATATTCACCAAAATTAAGTTCGAGATGGTCGCCTATGGATAAATTATTCAGCGAGGCAGCCGTATGGCCGATTAAAATCTCACCGTGATTCAATATCACTCTTTTCCCATCTCGTTGATATTGAACTTCCTGATAAGATGATGGCCAACCATAAACCATTATGCTGTAGTTACTGTCTACCAACAGTGAGTCGGCCAAAAGTGCCTGAACACTCTCTACCCCATCGATAGCCAATATTTCATCAGATATAGAGGTATCTATCCGGCTGGTCATCGGGTTTGTCTTGTTCGCCTGCATTACCATCAGGTCTACCTGGCGTGATTCATATCCAAGCACCAATGTGGATTCCAGTGACTCTGATGTCCCTACCATGGTCATTGCGCCACCTAATGCGACTGCAATACTCAATATTGCAATAAATGCACGTAATGGTCGACATCTGATGTTGTCCAGTATCAGTGAACCCATACCGTATAGGCTATTCTTTACATCGCTATTCACTGGCTGACTGCCTTACCATCTTCTAGATATATAACTCTACTGCAAATCTTTGCGACTTCGGTATCATGAGTTGCGACTATCATTGTTCCCTGATGACTTGATATATATTCAGACAGAGTTTTGAGCAATGTCTCACTTGAGGCGCTGTCAAGATTACCAGTGGGTTCATCTGCCAACAATAAGCGAGGTTTATTGACAATACTTCGACAGAAAGCAACTCTCTGTCTTTCCCCTCCTGATAGATACTTTGTCTGTACATTAAGCCTGTTGAGCAGGCCAACCTCTTTTAATAGTCGACTGCTTTTAAGGTGTCTTTGATTTGCATCCTTGCATGTAGGAAATAGTGCGAGTTCAACATTTCTTACAGCGCTGAGATGATCCAACAGGTGAAACTGTTGAAATAGAAATCCAATCAATTCACGACGGAAAGTGTTTTTATTCCATTCTGCTATCGATTTGCCTGCAATTTTCAAAACGCCGGAAGTAGCTGTTTCATAACCTGCAATAAGGTTAAGTAGCGTCGATTTTCCGCTTCCTGACGGACCCAGCAAGGCAACAGTTTCACCTTCTGAAATTGATAGGGATACGTCAGCTAATGCACTGATAACTCCATTATATACACAACTGATATTTTCAAGTTGTATAAACGTCACTTCCAGTTCCTGTTAGCGACTGGTATTGATTCACGTAATTGGCTTGTTTTTATTCTTCGTAGATATATTGATGGAGCTAATATCATAACTGTTAAGACTAAAGGCAAAATACTATCCAGTCTGTCTGCGATTATTACAAGTGCAACTATAACCCATACCATAAACAGACCAATCAGGAATGTATCCAGTGATCTATGCGACAACCTGTCAGGTTTATGCCAACGATGCTGCAGGTAAAAGAATAATGAATAGATGATTATTCCAATTATGAACCATCCAAAAAAATTAGAAACTGGCGCTCCGTAGTAGAGTCCTTGCTGATTCCATGCCCAGGAATTGGTATAAAGCGAGAGTGGCTCAAGATAGAAGTCGCAGGAGGTAAGTATCAATGCACAAAAGAACACCTGTTTGGAAAAAGTGATACAGAATAGGCGAGATATCGGTTTGGCATTACTGGAGTCTCTGCTGTGATCAAATCTTTTCTCAACCAGCCAGGGGCGCATTAACACCAGTGGAATACAGCTGAATATAAACCAGGCGAGGGGGATGACAAGTGGTAATGCGTTAGCTATTCTTGGTTCGATGTCCGGGTTGTAGTGATATAAGTCACCAAACAAATAGCCATTCTGTAAGCCCCAGAGTTCTCCAAAGGATGAGATGGAGATGGTCAAAATAAATAAAATCACTGCCTGAGTGAGGGACCATACAAGTGTTACGTAAATAAAGAATGCTAAAGCTGCGACCATAATTATGATCAGAAGCGGGGTAGATGCCTGTGCCCAGTCATAGCTCAAGCTAAATGGAAATATATAGATAAACCGGGCTAACATTAAGCTGGCTAAGAGAAATAGTGTGAATGCTGTTATCTGAAGCCATCGATTACGAGTTGACAATTTAGCAAGTTGTAACATTTTTAATATTATCGTCAACTCGTTTTGTACGAACTGTCACTATCCAGTTACTGAAACAGCGCTGGTATACTCTGATAGAGTATACTTTGTTTAATAAGAATCTATTTTAATATTGAGACTAAACCCTGGCTAAAACAACCTCTACAATATAACTATATTTGATTTACATCATAAAGATACAATATATAACTGCAACCAATAAGATTATGGTAATACCTGAGAAAAATAATCTTCTATTATCTACAGGTGGGCTGGCATAAAACAACAAATTCTTCTATCTATTCTTTGATTTATTTCAGGGTAAGAATAAGAATCCTGATCTTCTGCTGATATAAACCGACTGCAATGAGTTTCACGGTTAATCAACTACAGCCTGCTCGATTAGTGTTAACAGGCCCTATATGGAGACTGATTCAAAACTTGTTGTGTTGATAAGCAGGGAAGATACGCTGTTTTGGGTATAAAAGAAGCAGCACTCCTGCTACTGTTCCCGCCAGATGTGCAGCAGGAAAGGGAGGCCAGGAAATATGGGTAATCATGGATATACCGGACAGGAGCTCAAGTATCAGCTTGCCCAAGCAGATCATGGCTGCAATAACTACCCAACCTGAACGGGTTTCCCGCCAATAGTGATAGAGTGCGACAACCAAAAGGGTATTGAGTACCCCCGAAAGTCCACAATACCTGGTCACATGAGACCAGTCAGATAAGAGTAATATATCGACCCCTGCTATTCCTGCCAGTATGGCCATAAACCATATATACTTTGATTGTCCTTCCAAATAACTCCCAAGAACTACCAGAGCTATCGCATTCCATAACCAATGTTCCCAGTCAGAATGGACAAAATGCCCTGAAAACAGTCGCCACCACTCTCCTGATAGAGCTGGATAGAGTTCAAAGTAGAATTCACTATGATGTTGCGGTATGGCCATCATAAATGCAGTAAGCAATACGCTAGCTATTGTGAGAGTTGGAAGTCTCATTAATGACTCCTTCAGCGGCCAGGCCGAAGCCTGGCGCTTTCAGTTTAGGAATTACGACGATGAAGGCTTGCTTTCCACAATGGAATAAGCAGTAACAGCAACCAAGGCCCTAATGCACCACCACCGCTGTGACCAGACGATGAAGGATATGCACGAGGCTTTGTATACATAGGCTGCTGAGTATCAACTCTGTTGTTGACCACTGGTGCTGAACTTCGTTGTTGGCGAGCAGCTTGTTCTTTTGTAACCCTGGCCTGATTCAGTCGGTCGATGCCATAGTTCTGGAACTGTTCCTCACGCACAACCAGCATTGATGTGTAGTCAGTAACCAGGCTGTACTCTTTAGCTACATCGACTATTGCCTGACGACTGTCAGGGTCTTCACCCAGATAGTCAATCTGGTTTTGTAAATCCTCTATTGTGGCGAAGGCCCAGAGCCGTTCAATTTCAGGATTGAGTGTGCTTTGATTTGGAAATTCAAATCGTGTGGAATATTCGGTAGGCTGGCCTGAAACTTTGCCGCTGATAGTCACATCAGCAATACCATCACCCCAGTAGTGGCCAAACAGAGTCAACTGCTGGCCTCGATAGAGAGAGCCAATTTGTGCCGGGGTTAAATCCTTGACCTTTACACCACGGAATTTTACATCGATATCGTGCAACGCTTGATGGGTTAGTTTGTCTGTGGCCAGCATCAGTTGGCCAACAATATCGTCACTATTTGAGACATTGATTGAGAATCCGTTGGAGATTTTGGCCATTCCTTCCAATAACGGACGGTTGGCGCTGTTTCCCATGACAAAGCTGAATAGCCTGACGTCATACTGTTCGAGGAGTTTGAGAAAGTTTTTCTTCTCCGTGGTACCCACATTGGCAACACCATCGGTGACCAGAATTATGGCGCTGGAGCGATCTGAATCAAGTGTTTTGATACCACGCTCCAGACCGGCATAGAGATTTGTACCGCCAGATGGATTTGTGTTCTCAAGTTTGCTTAGTATCTGTTGAACATTTTCTCTATTTGCCTGTTGATAACCAGAGGTGATTCTCTTTGCATGGTTATTGAACAAAATAATCTGAAAACGATCTTTATCTGAGAGATTTGTTAGTCCTTTGCGAACACCCTCAACCAGGCTTTGATATTTACCTTTCATGGATCCTGAGAGATCGAGAACGAAAACCCAGTCTCTACCTTCATTTATGGAAGCAAGGTCATCACCCGGAGTTACAGTTAGCATAAATGTACCTCGCTCTTTTCCAGGTTCCTTGTGAGTGACCATATCAACGCTGCCTGGCAGTCCCTGTTGATGTCGCCAGTAGACCACAATGTCCTTATCAAGTTTCTGTATAACTGCAGGAGTTGATTGAGTCTGCTCTTGCTCCTCACCTGCCTGTCCATTTTGCAGAGAAACAGACCACTCTTGCGGGGAGGTTGAAGTGGCTGAGGCTTGTTGATGATGAGGTAGTCGTATTTCATCGATGGGGTAGGAGGAGCGCAGTTTCATATTGAAACTGAAGGCTTCCGTGACGACATCATTGTAGCTCCAGAAGGCTAGACGCTGTTCATCCACACCCCCCTCTTCCAGAGGGTAGACATAGCGACCTATACCGCTATCTACATGAGCAGGCTGGATATAGACGAGCTTGATTCTGACATCCTGCTGTGGCTTTACAGGGTAAACAGAGCTATCGAATGTACGGTAGCTATCCTGCTCGGTAAGGGCAGACTCTCTACCTTGGCTGCGCTCCTGTTGATAGATTTCTCTCGCTTTCTGCTTCTCGAGTACTTCGCCGGTAACAGGCTTGCCATCAATCCAGTAGGTGAACTCACCTACGGAAGCTTTTTCAGGTACTGGGAAGGAGTAGATGGCTTCGAGTTCTGAGTTGTTTGGATTGTAGAAAACCTGTTCGACGGAAGTAACGGCGTAACCATCCTCAATGGTGACATCAACATGATGTTGCCTTATCTCCAGCTGCGGGAGATTCGCGGTTTTTGGGGTCATCAGGCCTGCTGCAATCGCGTTTTGTCCAGCTAGCAGCGAGATACCTAAAACCAAGTATTTGGCCTGCTTTAATAGGGTGTTCATGATAAAGCTCCATTTTAGAAAGTGGATTGATCTCCATCGCGGAGTCAAGCTAACAGTAGCGATAGGGCTTAAATAAATAAACCAAATAGTGAAAAGGTCTGTATTAATGATCTAAAAGTACTGTATATTGGTACTATTGGCCGCTCAGTAAATTCGGAGGTGACTGTGAGTCAGGTTGTTGCGTTGCTTGAAACCTTAAAACTGGAATTACGATCCAAGGGGATTACCTATCGGGATATTGCCGCTCAATTGGCCTTGTCGGAAAACAGCGTCAAACGTCTATTTGCGGAAAAGAGTTTTTCTGTGGCGCGACTCGAGCGAGTCTGTGAACTGATTGACCTGGAGCTTTCAGATCTGGTTCAGAAAATGGTTGAGGGGCGAGAGCGCATCAATATGCTGACAGAGGATCAGGAACGAGAGATGGTGGGGAATACCAAACTGTTGTTGGTGGCAATCTGCATCTTTAACTACTGGCGCTTTGATCAGATCCTTGCAGAGTATGATCTAACTGAGACTGAACTTATCCAGTTGTTGGTGAAGTTGGATCGTTTACGGATTATTGATCTTTTGCCGCTTAATCGTATTAAGTTGGTGGTCGATAAAAAATTTACCTGGCGGACCAATGGGCCGATACAGAATTACTTTCAACAGTATGCTCAGCCTGAGTTTCTGAATGCCAAATTTCTTGAGGAGGATGAAGCTCTGATTTTCTCTAACGGGGTTTTGTCTGAGAGTTCAAGAATTGCTATGTTGAGGCAGTTAAAAAAGGTCTCAGGAGAGTTTTTTCGTCTACATGAGGAGGATGCGGCTCTGCCCCTGAACCAGCGGCAGGGCACCAGTTTGATGTTGGCCCTGCGGCCTTGGGATTTTAGTGTATTTCGAGAGTTGCGCCGGGATGATAGTTCGATACTATCCCGTTAACACGTCTTTACTCCAGAAGCAGACTTGAGGCTCTAACAGTTTGAATTTAACAAGACAGGCACTGATTGTTTAATGCGGTTTACGCATCAATTCTATTAAATAGATGACACTCATACCCTCTCCTCAACCCCTCTCCCATAAAGGGAGAGGGGCTTTAGGAAATAATCAGCATGATACTCACACCCTATTACCAATCCCTCTCCTGCAAGGAAGAGGGACTTTTAAGAGATTAGTGACCAGTAATAAAATTCTGAATTCGTCGGATAAATTTACAAGCCAGTCATTCAGCAACTACTAACTACTTGATTTTATGTGCTGGCCTGCTTTTTGCGTATTAAAAAGGCATAAGGCATGTTTACAACTCTATTTCCTTTTGAGAATGTCCAAGACTTAAATATTCTTCTTGGGAAGAGCTGAGAGAGTCGTAATTTTAAGTATATTGCAGATATGGAATGCGAATTATGAATAACTTGGAAACCTATTCTCATGCAACCAAGAAACAGTGTGATTATTTTCGGCAGAAGATCGAGAGACATACTCCACCTAAAAGCAACACTGATGAGCGGATGATTGGCATCTATAAGCGCCTATTGATCAGAGATCGTTCCTATCTGCATAATCTGGAACTGTTGAAGATCAAGGAAACCCTGCGTACAGAAGCCCTTAATATTTTACCCAATATGCCTGACAAGATACCGGAGTGCTCCTCTTCGCTGGATCTGGATGAGTTTAAGCTTCTACTGGATGAAAATTTAGAATCAATTTGAACTTACTAACCAGACCATAACTATTTACACACAACGGCCTGTCATTAAAAATCAAAAGAGAGGGGCAACATGCGTGGCTTTAGCTAGGTGTTGTGGCTCTTGACAAGGTGGCGTTGCCGGCAAGCCACGCTTGTAGCGAAATTTTAGAGGCATATGGTGGGGCATGGCCCCACCCTACAGTGCTGGAACAAAGTTTGCCGATACCGATTGAGTCAAATGAATAACCCTACTTTACCCAACAACAATGCTGACATACTCAATCAACATAGTGTAATCGTATAGGCCAACTGTAGGGTGGGGCCATGCCCCACCTTAAAAAGTTGAGTGTAGTATGAGTTCAGGTTCTATTTACTCTTAGTCTATTATAATAGCCAATAAACATTACTATTGTTTATCAGGCATCTTAATCGAACTGAGTCTATTAATACTTCTGGCCTGGTAAGTATCTGTCACACAGATCTCCTCATCTTCAAAGTATGATTGAGAAACTTGCTCTCCATCCAGGGTAGGGGAGTCCATACCATTAGCAGTGAAATTTTTTATGATGTTAAAAAAAGAAGGCCGGTAACATGGTGTCTACCGGCCTTTTTGTTGGTGCCTACCTAACCAGTTCAGCTGGTCTATTATTAATGAACTTAATTACACCCAGTTGTACTGGTCAGTGCTCTACTACTTCATTGAGCTGCAAAGTCCTGCGTCCAGTAGATTCCATATGAACCGCTGCCATTTACAATACCAACTCCTATATCTTTAAAATTGGCATTCATCAAATTGGCACAATGCCCAGGACTTGTGAGCCAGCCGTCCATAACTGACTCGGCATCTCTGTAGCCTGCGGCAATATTCTCACCATAGGTTCTCCAGACATAACCACTATCACTGATACGGTCACCGGGGCTGCTGCCATCCTCACCAGTATGACTGAAGAAGTTATTTTCAGCCATGGATGCGGAGTGACCATAAGCTGCGCTTTCAAGCTGGCAATTCCATGCCAATGTAGTCGTAGCCTGATAACTTTCAGTTCCGCAACTACGAGTTTGTGCGCGAGCATTGTTCACCAGAGTCAGCATCTGTTTATCTGCTTCATCCATACACGCATCGATTGTATCTTGAGTAGTTGCGCCTAGATTGAATCCTGAGTTATCACCAGTTCCCTCATCAGGGGTGTCGTCAGCACTGTCATCCTGGTTCTCATCACTGCCCTCGTCAGGGTTGTCGTCGGCACTGTCATCCGGGTTCTCATCACTGCCCTCGTCAGGATTGTCGTCAGCACTGTCATCCTGGTTCTCATCACTGCCCTCGTCAGGATTGTCGTCGGCACTGTCCTCCGGGCTCTCATCACTGCCCTCGTCAGGGTTGTCGTCGGCACTGTCATCCGGGTTCTCATCACTGCCCTCGTCAGAGTTGTCGTTAGTACCGTCATCCGGGTTGTCGTCAACACCATCATCGGGAATATCATCAGTGTTATCGTCACTGATCGCTGTCACGAACTGCCAGCTCTCGGAAAGTGCTGGATTCCCCGCTATATCCTGGACACCCTCTCCTATGGTGACTGTGTATTGTGTACCATCAAGTAATTCTCTGTTGGGAGAAAAAATTATGCTGTGACTGACATCGTCATAGATGACACTGCCAGGAATCAGTGATCCACTGTGAGTAAGAGTAAGGCTTGTCTCATCGATGCTACTCTCTGAAAGTGCTTCATTGAATGTGACGCTTACTTCTGAGTTGATCGGAGTATCTACTTGATCTGAAACAGGGTATCGGTGGCTGACCAATGGCGGACTGCTGTCAGCAACAGGAGAGATTTGAAGACTGAAACCTGTCAGGTCTGCTGACTTTCCATCAAACACTATTAGATAGAACAAAAATTGCGTTGGCTCAGTAACCTGGGGTGCAACAAATGTCAGGGTGTCTTCGAAGCGATTATCAATTGGTAACGCAGGTCCTTTGGCTTGTCTCCAAAAATATCTGAGAGTATCACCATCTTCATCATAGGAGTCACTGCCATCAAGAGTCACTGTCTCACCAGAAAAAGAGGTATGGTTACCGGTTATATCAGCAACTGGTCTGCTGTTCGATCTCCATTTGTCTCTTGATCTTCTGAATTTTGATTTAGAAGCCGTTGCTTCATTACCATTGTAAGCGTCAGCACTATATTGAGAGCTATTGAGTTTTTCAGCCTCTTGCTGTTCTCTGTCGTTGGTACTGGATGTGTTGTTTTCAGAATCACTACCACACCCGGTTGCAACAGCGAAAACCATTGCGGCAGTAGTTATCAAGGGTAAGTTATATATTTCCTTCATGGATCCTTCTCCTAATTATTATCACGATCGGCCACATCAGAGCGATGAGTGCTGACCTGGTTTTATGATACTTATGGGGGGAAGGTAAAATAGGGCGCTGTTCTCAAAGAAGTTATAGGTGGGGGAGATTTTTAGGATTTTATAAATAAAGTGTTAGCCAGTTCCCAGCATCCCAGGGTTTGTTAACACAAATTGAAATAGCCGCTTTCTGAATATCAATTCTGGTGTTTGTAAGAGTCTACTAAACTGATGCCAGAATGGTGGTAGCCATAGTAAATGGAAGGTTTACTTAGTATTGGCCTGCCTTGGGGAAACATTATGTGTCAGGCGGTAGAACACCAGAATGGCTTGCCAAAATATGTGATATGGTGCACACTTTTTAAGTGTAAAGCACTATCCATGAAATCTAAAATTCTGCAATAACAGGAACAATAAATATGAGAAAAACAGTCGTTGCTATCTGTGTTTCATTACTCTTCTTTTCCCTGAACGCTCAGGCCGAGCAACAACATGGAATGCATGATTTTCCTCAAATGATGAAACATGCCAGTCCAATGCCGAACTACATGAAGGTTGTAAAACAGCATGAGGCGGCACTGGATCTTAGTGAAGAGCAGTCTAAAGAGTTAGCTGCCTGGCGAGAAAGTCACGGTAAGCCTATGCATGCAAAAGTGGCACAAATTACCGAGCTGGAGAAGAGTATCTATGACGCTACAATGGCTGGTAAAAGTAAAGCCGAAATATTGGACTTGGCTTCTAAGATGCTAGAGTTGCGTAGCACTATTATCAGCACAAAAATTGACTGTAGAGATAATATGAAACGAGTCCTCTCTGAGGAACAATTTGCAAAAGTTGTGAAATTATATAGTGGATCTTAGGTATTGAGCAGACAATGTGCCCCGCTTTAATGCGGGGCTATTTGTAATAGACTGAGCTAATATCTGTTTATATCGGCTATATCTGGCGTGAGATTGACATACTGTTTCCCTATAAGTGGGAACAGAATATCGAATGAGAGCACTGCCGTCTTATTAACTCTCCTCCGCTCCAGATGCTGGTTGGAAATATAGCCTCAGCCCTCCTTCGGGGCGTGGCTCGCAGGCAGTGGCCCATCCCTTGATAAGGGCGTAACACTGGGCTGAGTTAGAGAAATATACGCTATAAAACCCAGGCATCAAGCACAAAAAATGTGATCAGCAGGGGGAAGATAGTAGAGAAAAGGATGCTTCCGATGCCAATGATTATCTCAGTAACCGTCAAAAACCGCGGTTGATCGGCCCAGCGATCCTGCACATTGGCTCGATAATCCTTGTCGAAAAGATATCTCCACCCTACGGAATAGTCGATATAACTTGAATTGCGGTAAGGTCTTAAGGAGTTTGTATTCATTGGCATAACTCTCGATTAAGCTATTGGGCATGTCTATCGCACTGTTTGATGAGTACGAAATCCGACTCGCAGAACAAAAACTCAGCGCGTCAATCGCTCTTCAGCACAAATAATGATCGCAGAAAAAGATTGCAGTATTATGAAAGTAATGTGACTTAAACTGATTAATAGAAGGGCCCTAAAGGGGGGGTATGAAACTGGTTTTATTACCTGGTCTTGATGGTACAGGACGGCTTTTTAGGCGATTTATTGAGGAATATCATGGGGATGTAGAATTAATTTCTTTACCTGACTGTACTTCTCAGGATTATCAGTCGTTAGCTGAGAGCCTGATGCTGAAGCTGCCCCAGGAGCCTTTTGTGGTGTTGGCTGAGTCATTCTCCGGAGGTATATCGACCTATATCCTCGAAGCGAAGCCTTACCATTTAAAGGGCGTCATCTTCGTCGCCAGTTTTATCTCGCCACCAAGACCTCTGTTACTGTTTTTAATGCAGATGGTGCCTCTGAAGCGGGTAGTGAACTTTCCCATACCGAAATACCTGCTCAAGCTGTTTCTGCTTGGAAGTGAAGCCACAGATGAGTTGATACTGGAGTTTCTGCAAACCATCAGGGAGGTACCAGAGCATCTGCTTACGCAGAGGGTGAGCCAGATCAGAACCATGGCGCTACCCAGCAATAGTGTGGAGAAGCCAGTAGCAGTAATAGAGGCCGCTGATGACAGACTGGTTGATCGGGCCCATTCTTTAGAACTGCTACAGAGGTACGAAGGGGCTAGTCACTATAAACTTGCTGGTCCCCATTTTATTCTTCAGGCTAAGCCTCGGTCAGCTGCAGAATTGATTTTCCGCTTGGTATCTAATCTTGATTATGGATCATTTGGCATGTGAAAGGCAGGCTGAAAAACAGTTGAAATAATTTTGAATCCATCTTTCGACTCGTCCCGTATAGGTAACTGAAAGCTGAAACATCAGCTCTTAATTAAAACGAGGAAATCGAAAATGAAAACATTAATTATCACAGCAGCCATGATTCTTTCATCTAATTTGTATGCCGGTGGATTCGATGTCACAGGACAAAACCCGGATCTGTATGACGGTCATGCAAACTCCACAAGATTGGCTACAGCTGTACAGCCTGGTATCGGCGACTCCTATGGTAACTCGATCCTTCATTCGGGTGGCTATGCAAAGACGAGTCACAGGGTACAGGGCGGAGTAGATGAAGGTTACGGTAGTATCCTGATCGATGTTGGTACACCGCTCAACTGGTAAAGTGGATAGTGTTAACAGGTCCTAGTGTGGTGCGTCATACTAGCGGGATTGCAGGTTGGATGAGCAGAAGGATCTCTTGATATGCCTGGAAGATGTTTGTGAGTAGTGGTGATAGATTGCCGCAAATTCATAGCTATAATTCTCTTTGCTCATCCTTTGCCTGCCCTGTGATTCAAAAGGGCCGGTATTCGCCAACAAGAGGTGTAATGTGCTTTCTCGCCTGGGAGTAGTCTTTGTTGCACTGATCTTTTCTATATCAGCCTGTACCTCAGTGGATGAAAAAGCATCGAGTGGGGGAAGTTTGATTCCTGGAGCCCATATGGCTCAGGTTCGCTCGGAATCTTTGAAGTTGATCGAGCGAATGCTTGAAGAGGAGTTTGTACCCGGTATCAGTGTTGCTCTTGTTAATAGTGAGGGTACGCTTTGGGTCGAAGGTTTTGGGGATGCAGACAGTCGTACCGGTGAGCTGGTAACTGCAGATACGGTGTTTCGTGCAGGTTCGCTGAGCAAACCGGTAACTGCATTGGGTATCATGCAGCTTGTGGCAGATGGCCGCGTAGATCTCGATGCGCCCCTCAAAGAGCAGCTTGACATGTTTTCAATTCGTCGCCGTGAATCTTCTGCGAGGCCAGTCACGCCAAGACAATTATTAAGCCATCGTAGTGGTTTGCCCAGTGATCTGCGTAAAGGGATGTATACCGATACCTATTTCACCAAGGTGACAGAACTGCTGCGTAATGAATATGCTGCTTATCATCCCAACAAGGTTTATAGCTACTCAAACCTCGGTTATGACTTATTGGGTCATTTAATCGAAACAAAAACCTCTGAGCGATATGCCGAATATATGAGGCAGAATCTGTTCGAACCGTTGGGGATGTCAAGTAGTGGTTTTTTACTGACAAAGGAGATGCGGCAGCAACTCTCTTCCGGACATCTGGATGGTCAGGTCAGGCCTTTACCCCCACTGCGGGATATGCCTGCTCTTGGCCTCTATATGTCTGCTCGGGATGCGGGCAGACTTATGACCCGTATTCTGCAGCGCGATTTACCTGGTGTCTCTGCGCCTCTGATTGAGCAGATGTGGCGCCCGCAAAATGTAGATGGTGAGATCTCCCTGGGTATCTCACCGGGAATGGGTTGGTTTCTACAAGACTATGCAAACACTGGACGACAGGTTCGCCATGGCGGCAGTACCCTGCTGTTTGGCGCAGAGATGGTGTTATTGCCCAAGCATGGTTTAGGGGTGGCTGTGTTGGCAAATGGTGCTGGAAGTAATCGAATGGCCCGTGAATTGGCAACTACTATTTTAACTCTTGCATTGATGGTTCAGGGTGGGGAGAGTCATCAACAGCCTCTGCAGTTGACTGAGCAGGATAACCCTCAGTTTGAAACCCCATCTGGTGGCTATGCGACGGATCTTGGTTTGCTGATGGTGGATCCGGAACACCCCAGGCTTTGCGCCTGCATTATAGAACGCATTCTTGATCTGGTTCGATTTGATGATGGCAGCTTGGGATTGACTCAACAGAGTATCGACAGCCTTCCAGATGGCTATCGGGTGTTGGGGGATTTACGATTCAAATCACGCCAGCAAAATGGTATGGATCTATTGGTCGCCCACCGGGGAGAGGAGGAGATTATTCTTGGCAATAAGATCGAGTCAGATCCTTGGGAGACGGTTTGGCGCAAGCGCCTGGGAAGTTATAGAACTATAAATCCTGATGGTGATTTCTCGATCCAGGATCTCCATCTGAGTGAAGAGAGCGGTGTGTTATGTCTGCACTATCGAGCACCACATCTTAGTGAAAGTCTGGTTAGACTGCCTCTGCAGCCGGTCTCAGAGAATGAGGCTGTTATACAGGGATTTGGACGCGGAAGGGGGGAGACGGTGCAAATTGTTGAAATCAACGGAAAGCAGTGTCTGAAGTTCTCTGGTTTCATGGGTGAACCTATTAATCAGGAGTGATGCAATCTATATCAAAGCCTCTTCTGCTTGCTGCTAAAGCGTCAGCCCAGTACCCTTAGGGTTGGTTTCAGACCCTCGGAGGGGGCAATGGAAAATGGGGATCTAGATCCACAGCAAGCGATTAAAAAGCGCAATGAGGAACTCGAATCGCTACTTGCTGCATGTGCGCTAAATGATCGCAAGGCCTTCGCGCGTTTGTATCGCATGACTTCGGCGAAACTATATGGCGTGGTATTACGTATATTAATTAGGGATGATTTGGCGCAGGACTGTTTGCAGGATGCCTACGTCAAGATCTGGAACAATGCAGCCAGCTACCGCGCCTATATGGCTGCACCGCTGACTTGGATGTCGACCATTGCGCGCAATCAGGCTTTGGATCTGCTGCGCAAAAGAAAACGGGAAGTCATGGATCGTGATGACAAAAGTGTGCCGGAGCAGGTAGATGGTGCACCTTTGCCACCGGATAGCCTCTCTCGTAGTGATGATGGTCGTCGACTGGAGGAGTGTCTTGGAGAATTGAAGGATCAACAGCGACAAGTGCTGGTGTTGGCCTATTTCAAAGGGTTAACTCATGATGAGTTGGCATCCCACACGGATACACCACTCGGTACTGTCAAGACATGGATACGTCGTGGTTTGAATCAACTTAGGAGGTGTCTGGAAAATGATGCCTAAAGATGAAAAATTAGATAGCAATACTCTGGCAGGTGAGTATGTTCTCGGAACCCTTGAAGGAGAAGAACGAGAGGATTTCAAGCGCCAGCTGCAAAATGATATCAGACTCCAGGAGGAGGTAGATGCCTGGGAGCTGCGATTTGCGCCGATGCTCGAGAGTATTGATCCTGTTGCGCCACCAGCTTCTGTTTGGGAAGGTGTGGAATCGCGCCTGACGCCTGTCCGGGAATCCCATCTGGATGAGTCCTCGGCAACGAGTGTATGGGATAGCCTCGGTTTCTGGCGTAATCTGGGTATGATGGCCACGACACTGGTAGTTGCACTTGGCATCGTGCTGATGAGCGGCCAGCCTGGGTCGGAGATGAACAGTGTGTTAGTGGTCATGAATGATCAGGATCGAACAGGATGGGTGGTTGCTGCTCGACCCAATCATGATTTGGTCAAAGTCAGTGCTGTGGAGCCCACACAATTACCATCCGGTAAGGTGTGTCAATTGTGGATGGAGGATCAGAATGGGAATTTACACGCTGTAGGGGTGCTGCCCCATGATGGTAGCCAGGAGTTGGCGCTACCTATGATGCCTAAAGCTAAAAGTGCTTTTAAGGTCTCTGTTGAGGAGATGGAAGATATGCCTACAGATAAACCGAAGGGTGACATTGTCTTCGAGGGTAAGCTGACAGAGATATAAGCCACTCTCTCCATATGCAGAGTCTGTATAGCAACCCGGATCTAAAAAATCCGGGTTTTTGGTATATTTGTCAATCGGTTGCTCAAGGTCAACCGTAGATCAGCCATATCTTGTATACTCCCGCGCGATTCAAGTTGATATATTGAACGGTATTTTAATTAAAAATTTTGATGATTGTTTTTGTAGTAAGGATTTAGGTCGGGATGACGCTAACAGCAATATAGGCGGATTTGGGAATAGTTACCCATTTTCAATGCCTTCTAAAACAGATCTAGCTTTGAAGCACCATTTTAAGCCCCTGCTATAGAACTTAGTGGGGCAAGAATTTCGATAAGGTATAGAGGTAGGGAATCACTACAGGAGTAGCTTTTATCGGTTGGATGGGTTCTCGAATATGTATGCAATATGTTGAATTAAAATGAAAAATAGGGAATGCTCTTGAAGAGCATTACATCTTTTTTGCCTGGTCTCGACTCCTATCGGGGTCGCTATGCCTATTTGGCAGTATTGGTTGGTGCCGTGCTGCTCGCCTTTGCATTATTGGGCTGGAATCTCGTCAAAACATCCACTCAGTCACAGATATCTAATATCACCTCCAGAACCCTGGCCTCTGGTGTTCTGGCAGATGCTCAGACACAACTGAATAATATAGAAAGTCACTTGCAAAGAATCCTCATCGATCCCAAGAAAGAGAATCTGGACGATACCAAACATGGGTTGAGGCAATTGGGTGAGATCCTCAATGACCTTGCTGAAGCGCTACAGCGACTACCAGCAGGAGACCCGAACGTCGCCAAGGCCCTGCTGGATGATCGGAATAAACTACATCGTAAAACCTATCAACTTATAGAAGTACGACGGGATGTTCAGGCTTGGTTTCCTGCTATGAAACTCATGTTGGAGGAGATGTATCCCTACAACCAGAGAGTGCTTGGGCATCTACAGCTACTCCTTCATGAGGCTGAATACAGCCCCGATAGTAAGGACGACCTGATTGTGCAGGTCTCATCCATGCAGCGACTTTGGCTTGGATTGACAGCAGAATTTCGGTTGGTGATAGCGAATCGGTTTGGTCTCTTTATGTCTGAGTCTGCGCCACTGCCGGAAAATCGCTATGACACTATTCTTGACTATGCTGATCGATTTATGGAACGTTTGAGATTCCTTCAGGATCACTATGATCGTGTCAAGCCCAGTTTTACCATGATGGATACTCTGAGCAGAATCGAGGTCGATTCTGCCACCTGGATGAACGACTTTAATAAAGTCAAAGAGGTTATGAATACACCAACATGGCGTAGAGATCTGAACTTTATGAGAGATCAGGTCGATCCATTGTTAAAAACCATGCGTCAACGAATGTCGATTATCGATCTGGGTCTGGATGCACAATCGGCAGAGGATATAACCCGGCTGGCACAAACGGCGAAGCGTTTATCGACCTCTATATTGTTCTTGGCCTTGATGGGCTTGTTAATGCTTGTTCTTGCCTATCAATTCATAAAACGTAATCTGCTGCAGCCGATAGCTGAAACCGCTCTGGCATTGAAGATGGAAGCAAGTGGTTCATTAGAGGCCACAACTCAGCCAAGATCTAATCTTAAGGAAACCAAAGATCTGGTGGAGGCATTTAGTGAAATGCGCCGACAAGTACATAGCCGGCAGAGCCATCTTGACCACATGGTACATCATGACGCATTAACTCAATTACCAAATCGTGTACTGTTCAGGGATCGTCTTGCGCATGCCCTGGAGATCGCACTTAGAGGTGAGTTTTTAGTTGGCTTGATGTTTCTCGATTTAGATCGATTCAAGCAGGTTAATGACAGTTTGGGGCACTTGGTCGGTGACGAGTTGCTGAAAGTGATTGCCGAGCGCCTGACCTCTTTGATGCGTAGCTCGGATACTGTGGCCAGATTAAGTGGTGATGAGTTTGCGGTCCTTATTGAAGGTATCAGCAGCCGTGAAGATATGGAGCCTTTGGCAGAAAAGATCCTGAACGCCATCAAAGCACCGATAACCATTGCAAAAAACGAACTGCGGGTGTCGGCGTCTATCGGTATTGCCATAGCGCCCTATGATGATGTCTCAGTGGAGTATCTACTAAGAGATGCTGATACTGCAATGTATGAGGCCAAGCGTCAGGGGCGGTCAGCCTATCGCTTTTTTAGTGGAGATATGACCGCCCGAGCCTCTAAAAGTCTGATGTTGGAAAATGATATCCGCAACGCAGTAGATTCCGGGCAGTTCACATATCACTTTCAGCCTATTGTGGAAACGTATACCGGCAGGTTGTTCTGTTTTGAAGCGCTGCTGCGTTGGGAGCACCCTGATCGTGGCCTGCTCGATCCTGATTCATTTCTCACGGTGTTGGATGAGACCGGGCTTATCAACACTCTGTTTGAGCCGATGCTGGTACATGCAATTGCTTTCCAGCGGGAGCAGAGTCTGTTACGCGATGAGACCGTCGCAATATCGATTAATCTCTCAGCCAGATTACTCAACGACCCTACATTCTGCAGAGGTTTGCTGGAAAGTCTGGTAAATGGTGAGATTCCGCTTGGGAGTTTGATTCTGGAAATAACTGAAGATACCCTCACCCAGGAACTTGCTGAAGCCGACGTTTTTCTTCAACAGGCGAAAGCGCTTGGTGCGAGAATAGCGCTGGATGATTTTGGCACCGGACAGGCGTCCCTCAGCCATCTGCGTCAATTCCCATTTGATCTGTTGAAGATAGATAGGGATTTCATAAAAAATGTTAACGCCGACAATTATGATGCCAGTCTTGTTACCGCGATGATTCAACTGGCCCATGCCTTTCGGATCGACGTGATTGCGGAAGGTGTTGAAAGTGAATCTCAACTGGAATTCTTACAGCAGCAGGATTGCGACTTTATTCAGGGCTATCTGGTTGGATTTCCTCAACATGCGGAGGAACCTGTTGAACCCATAGGGCATATTCCGCTGTTTCAAACATGAGTCCAGTTGAGGTACCCCATTATAAATAACGGGTTAATAATTACTTCTTCTTGTGGGAAAGCCCTTGACAGCGGGGTGAAAGTACCGTAGATTTCGCGCTCCACTTTGCAGGTGGCCTCCAGATATTGGAGCCTTTTGTGAAGACCTGTCCCCATCGTCTAGAGGCCTAGGACACTGGCCTTTCACGCCGGTAACAGGGGTTCGACTCCCCTTGGGGACGCCATAAATTCGTAGAGACGATTTTGTTGGTTGTTCTGGATTGCATCTGCAATCATACCGTGCCTATCCCTGCGATCTCAGCCAATCTCATAAATACCCTGTTTTCAAGCCGCCGCTTTTGCATCATTCATCTATAGATTTGATTTACACCAGTAAGCCCAATCTATATCTTTAAGCTTTTAACCTAAAAAGATCAATTTACGCTGTAGCGTGATTCACCTGACAGGTGACCATGTGCATCGAAGCTATTTTCTACAAAATCAGGAACCTGCTATTAGAATGGAGCGGCCAACTGATTTTCTAGGTTCAATATCCGTAATAAGCAACTCATTTGGGTATGCTTTTCTGGAGACAATTTTTATATGAAAATGAACGACCCGTTCGGACGCATGCAAAGACGTCATCAACAAGGCTATGAGATGATGCGGGATGCACTTCGCGAGGCAGAGATCGATTCGCCCGTTCAAGCAGAGGAAGCTATCAGGCAGGCATGGAAACGCGGGTTTAAGTTTATGGGTGTGGGTATGCTGGTACTGTTGTTTATACTCTTATTTATACCCACCGCAGCACCGCTGATTCTTGTGTTGGCAATGCTAATGGTGGTCTGGGTGGTCAGTTCAAACTTAAATGGTCAGAAATACATCAAGCGTTACATTGAAGAGGAGCTGAAACGCTGATGCAGCTTGTGACATATCAGCTATATCAAATTTCAGTTAATTAATACTTTGATAAAAACCATACCTCTGTTTTTAAGAGTAAGCTGATTACAAGTTTTATATTCTTGGTAGGGTGGGGCCATGCCCCACCAAAAGGCGCTAGAAGATTAAGGTTTTTAAGTCAGTTTGAGTGTTTATCAATCTAAAATACGCTTTGATAAATAGATTGTTTTTCGGGCTTAAAGATTGGCTTTAAATTTGAAAAAAGGTTGTATACAAAGTAACCAATAAGTTGTCTCAATAAATAGGCTTAACAATCGACCCAATCAAGGGTCTGCATTATGTATTTCTTTATTAATCATGTGATGTTTTTCGATGAGTGAAAAGAGTAAGGATAACCAGAGTCAGAGTACAATTGTGCTATGGATTGCTGCTGCTATTTTGTTAACTGCGGTCTGTTTGGTGGCGGTTTACAAGGCATGGCCTATTCTGTTTCCAGAGATCAGTCAATCAGCTGCAGTTGATCCTCAATGCGACCTACGTCAAGGGTCCTGCGTATCCTCAATAGAGCCTGATATAAGGATTAGTTTTTCAATCGAACCCCGAGAGATACCTCTGGTAAAACCTTTGAAACTGCAAGTTCAGGTTAACGGTGTTGATGCAGACAAGGTGGAAGTGGACTTTACCGGTGTCGACATGAATATGGGTTACAACAGGGTGGTCATGCAACAGCTTGAGTCAGGTCGCTACGAAGCTGATGGCATGATACCTGTCTGCGTTAGAGACTCGATGGAGTGGGAGGCCAAAGTATTGATTACTACCGAGCAGGGAGTGCTGTCAGCGCCCTATCGTTTCATTACTGTGCGGCCGGGAGTATCTTTGCCCTGAGTGTTAACCTGTTTTGCTGAAATTTTATGTTTTTAGCTGTTCAGGGATTGCCTGAACTGCAGATGATGAGTCACGGTGTAATTGATTATTTATAAATATAATGAATATTGGATTGAATCTGGCATTCATTTAATGGTCATGCTGAAACACAGGCTCCGCCCGCGCTTTGTCATACTCTGATAAGAGTTTGAACTCATTACTATCGCTCAATTCCCTTTTAACTGATGACAGTCACTGTCATTTGCTCTACTCCTGTGTTAAATACTTGCCCTGCTTGTGGATACTAAAATTCCCACAACAGGGCAGAACGTACCCGGTTTGAATATATTGCAGCGCAATAACCAATCATGCGATACGACATGAATATAAAGCAACTGCAACAAACCAGGATTATAAAATCATAAATACTGAACTTGGAAACAGCGGCTAGACCGTTGTTTTTGTTCAGGGCAGAAAACACGGAGGAATCCAAATATGGCCTTCAAGAATCGCCTGCATAGAAGCGAACTGGCTGTACCGGGCAGTAATCTACGAATGCTTGAAAAAGCGCCGCACTCTGGTGCTGATCTTGTATTTATCGATCTGGAAGATGCGGTTGCACCATCTGACAAGGAGCAAGCCAGAAAAAACGCAATTGAAGCACTCAATAATTATGACTGGTCGAATTGTTCGGTATCGGTCCGAATCAATGGCTTGGATTCCCATTTCTGTTATCGCGACATTGTTGATGTGGTGGAACAGGCAGGGGACAAGCTGGACACCATTCTGGTGCCGAAAGTTGGTCAACCTTCAGATCTTGAATTTGTGGCGCTTCTAATGGAGCAGATTGAAGCGGCAAAAGGGCTCAAGCAGATCAATATGCATGCTCTGATCGAGACGGCAATGGGGATGGCTAACGTAGAAGCGATAGCACAAAGCTGTCCAGATCGACTCGAGGCTCTGGTGTTCGGTGTGGCAGATTACGCTGCATCCACTCAGGCGCGAACCGTCAGCATGGGCGGCGTCAATCCTGACTATCACGTGTTGGCCGATGCGGATGCTAGCGGTAACCGGCAGACATACCTGGGAAATCAATGGCACTTTGCCATGTCCCGTATGATTGTGGCCTGTCGGGCCTACGGTTTACGTCCTATTGATGGGCCATTTGGTGACTTCAGTGATCCCGAAGGATATTTGGCAGTGGCCAAATCTTTTGCGGCACTGGGTGGTGAGGGTAAATGGGCCATTCACCCTGCTCAGATAGAACTGGCCAATCAGGTGTTCACGCCGAGTGATGCGGAAGTGGATCGCGCGAAACGAATTATCCAGGCGATGGATGAGGCTGCCGCCAAAGGATTGGGTGCAGTCAGTCTGGATGGTCGCATGATCGATGCTGCCTCCATTCGACAGGCTGAGGTGCTGCTGGAGAAGATGGCTCAGGTTGAGCGACTGACCAAGCCGGGGGTCGCTGCGTGAACATCCATGAATATCAGACCAAGGACCTTTTTCGTCAATATAAAATTCCTGTACCCGAGGGTCGAATGGCCCATTCAGCCAATCAGGCCCTGACCGCGGCCGAACAGCTTGGTGGTGAGGGTTGGGTAGTTAAGGCTCAAATACATGCAGGGGGACGAGGAAAAGCCGGAGGAGTGCTGCTAGCCAAGAATCTGGATGAAGTGCGTGAGCATGCTGAAAAGCTACTTGGCAGTCACCTGATTACCAAGCAGACCGGTGAGCAGGGGCGTATGGTCAACCGTGTGCTTGTTGAGCAGTTACAGGATATCCAGGCTGAATACTATCTTGGTATTGTGATCAACAGGGCTAACCAGCGGATCACTTTGATTGCCTCTGCCGCCGGGGGTATGGATATCGAGGAGGTTGCCGCCTCCACTCCGGACAAGGTCATTAACGAGGTGGTTGATCCCGCAGTAGGTCTACAGGATTTTCAATGCCGCAAAGTGGCTGCAGGTATCGGTCTTAGTGGTAAGCAGATAAATGCTGCTGCACGCATCATGAAACGTCTCTATCGCTGTTTTCGCGATAAGGATGGATTGATGGCTGAGATCAATCCGTTAGTATCCACTGGGGATGGGCAGTTTTTGGCTCTGGATGCAAAGATGTCCTTTGATGGTAATGCTCTGTTTCGTCAGCCTGAGATTGCCGATCAACGGGATTTCGATGAAGAGGACCCGAAAGAGGTTGAGGCGTCTGGCCATGATCTTAACTACATTGCACTGGATGGCAGCGTTGGTTGTATTGTCAACGGTGCCGGTCTGGCCATGGCAACCATGGATGCGATAAGCCTCTATGGAGGGCGGCCTGCCAATTTTCTCGATGTAGGCGGTGGTGCTTCACCCGAGAAGATTGCCAACGCCTTTCGAATCGTTCTGGAAGACCCGAATGTCAAAGTTTTGATGTTGAATATCTATGCAGGCATCAATCGCTGTGACTGGATAGCAGAGGGTATTGTCAAAGCAGTCGCGGATCAGGAGGTGAATGTACCTATCGTGGTGCGACTGGCCGGTACCAACCTGGAGGAGGGGCGGAAGATTCTGGCCGACTCAGGTTTGCACTACATACATGCCGATCGTTTGAGTGATGCGGCTGAGAAGTCAGTTAAAGCACTTGCAGGAGGGGCGGCATGAGTATTTTGGTCAACAAGGATTCCCGGGTCATCTTTCAGGGCTTCACCGGTCAGCACGCCACTTTTCATGCCCAGGAAGCGATTAGTATGGGCACCCAGGTGGTCGGCGGTGTCACCCCTGGTAAGGGCGGTCAAACACACATCGACAGGCCAGTATTTGACACTGTTACAGATGCGGTGGAGCAGACGGGGGCGGATGTCAGTGTGGTTTTTGTCCCACCTGCATTCGCAGCAGATGCCGTAATGGAGGCGATTGACGCGGGAATCAAGGTGATTGTGGTGATTACCGATGGTGTGCCTGTACAGGATATGGTCAGGGTGAAACGCTATCTGATCGGTCATGACGCCATTATTATCGGGCCTAATACTGCAGGGGTGATCACCCCTGAAGCGTGTAAGGTCGGAATCATGCCGGCTCATATCTACCGTAAAGGACGAATCGGTGTGGTCTCCCGCTCCGGTACCCTCAATTATGAAGCGGTGGAACAGATGAGTGAACTGGGGCTGGGCATCTCTACCAGCATCAGCATCGGTGGTGATCCGGTCAATGGCTGTGATTTTCTGACCCTGATGAAGCAGTTTGCTACAGACCCTGAGACCGATGCGGTATTGATGATTGGTGAAATTGGTGGATCTCAGGAGGTCGAGGCGGCAACCTGGGCAAGAGAGCATATGCAAAAACCACTGATCGGGTTCATTGCCGGAGCTACTGCACCTGCAGGTCGTACCATGGGACATGCTGGAGCCATCATCTCTGGCGAAGACGATACGGCCCAGGCCAAAATGAAACGTTTGGCTGAGCTGGATGTTCACGTGGTACAGAATGCGGCGGAGATTGGACGGACTGTTGAAGAGAGTCTGGTGCAGCAGGAGTGTCCCGCTTAGGCTCTGTTTGTGTCGATTCCATCTGACTCCTTTTATTGAATATCAATGGGTTAGGGGTTATATAGAGTGGTTGGACAAGAATAGGATTGATGCCAGGGAAGGTGTCCGGAATCAAGTAACAGTGGATCTCTGATAGAGAGCGATAGGAGGAGTGGATTGATTACGGATTAATCGCACAGCCCTCAAGACTGGATGGAATAGTAATCCTGGCTTGTAATTGGCGTAGAATAGGAGGAATATTCCTCAAATTCACCACAGGAACAGGTTTGGTGAGATGAAAAGGCTTCTGATACTCAACAGCAAGGGAGGCTGTGGAAAAACAACTATCGCGACCAATCTGGCGGGTTACTACGCCTCGGCCGGGACGCCGACTGCATTGTTCGATTATGACCCTCAGGGCTCCAGTCAGCGCTGGCTTGACCTTCGTTCTGAAGAGTTCTCCAATATTCATGGTGTATTTGCGGCTAAGCCAACTCAAGGGGCTGTCACGCGGGCTTTTGCCCAGCGGGTTCCAGGGGAAACAGAGCGAGTTGTGGTGGATACACCGGCTTCAATGAAACGCCTCGATATGATGGACATGCTGCGCAACGCCTCAGCGGTGATTGTTCCGGTACTCCCATCAGCGATTGACCGCCATGTGACGCTGGATTTTCTTCAGGAGCTGACCACACTATGCCGTCAGATGGGTATCAATATACCTGTGGGAATTGTGGCCAACCGGGTTCGTTTAAACACTCGTGCGTTCAAGCAACTACAAGAGACCCTGGCTCTACTGGATATCCCTCTGGTTGCTTTTTTGAGAGATACTCAAAACTATGTCCATGCCGCAGAGAACGGTTGTGCCATTGTAGAGCTCAAAACAGCCTCGATGAAAAAAGACCGTCAGCAGTGGCTGGAATTGATCAACTGGTTGGAAAGCAGCCATACGCCACCCAGGGTTCATTCGGCCAATAAGGCACAAGCTGGACTTGGCAGTTAATTCTTCTATATTTTCTCTCTTACCCTCTTTTTTTACTTTCTACAGGACCCGACGATGACAATCATTGGAACACCCTTTTCATCTCATGCAACGAAAGTTCTTCTCTGTGGCTCAGGGGAGTTGGGTAAAGAGGTTGTCATTGAATTGCAGCGTTTCGGTTGTGAGGTGATTGCTTGTGATCGATATGAAAACGCACCGGCAATGCAGGTGGCAGATCGCTCATATGCCTTTTCAATGCTGGATGGTGATGAGTTGAGAAGAGTGATTGAGATGGAGAAGCCTGACTATATCGTGCCTGAAATAGAAGCGATTTCCACAGACACTTTAGTTGAGCTTGAAGGGGAAGGCTTTAATGTGATTCCCACTGCTAATGCGGCAAAACTGACCATGAACCGTGAAGGCATTCGCAGGCTTGCAGCGGAAGAGTTGGGTATCCCAACATCCAACTATAAGTTTGTCGACAATAGAGCGGACTTTGTTGAAGCGGTCACCTCAATTGGTATCCCCTGTGTGGTAAAACCGATTATGAGTTCATCAGGCAAAGGTCAGAGCACCATTAAAAGTGAAGCTGACATTGAGAAGAGCTGGACCTATGCGCAGGAGGGTGGTCGTGCCGGGGCTGGACGGGTCATTGTAGAGGGCTTTGTAGATTTTGATTATGAGATCACTCTGTTGACCATACGCCATATAGACGGTGTCAGTTTCTGTAAACCGATAGGTCATCGTCAGGAGGATGGGGATTATCAGGAGTCGTGGCAGCCACAACCAATGAGTGATAGCGCATTGTCTAAAGCCAAAGAGATTGCTGAGAAGGTAACCGGTGCTTTGGGTGGACGTGGTATTTTTGGCGTGGAGCTGTTTATTAAAGGGGATGATGTCACGTTCAGTGAAGTATCTCCCCGCCCACATGATACCGGTATGGTGACGATGATCGCGCAGGATCTATCGCAATTTGCGCTACACGCCCGCGCAATCCTGGGTTTACCAATCCCAAATATCATGCAACATGGTCCATCGGCATCTGCAGTCATTTTGGTAGACGGTGAATCAGATAAAGTCCGCTTTGGAAATCTCGAAACTGCACTTGCTGATGCGGATACTCAACTTCGACTTTTCGGCAAACCTGAGGTAAAAGGCAAACGTCGAATGGGGGTGGCATTGGCGCGTGGCGGGGATATTGAACAAGCTCGGCAGAAGGCGATGAAAGTGGCTGCGGCGGTTGAAACTGAGCTCTGACATTTTCTGAGAACTATTTTCTTAGCTGTAGTATCGATTACTCATAAATAATTTATGTATGAGTTTAAAAGGCGATTTTTTTATTGCTTGTATTACGCTCTCTCTTAGCTAGGCAGTTGGTGGGGCATGGCCCCACCCTACACTTATTCTCAGGGTTAAGTTGGTGGGGCATGGCCCCACCCTACAGGTGTTCTCAGGTTTAAGTATATCAATGGGTGGGGTGGGGCCACGCCCCACCATCACTAAGGGTAGCTCCATCCTATGTATATTAAATTGGGTAGGGTGGGGCCATGCCCCACCATCACGCATCGTAATTATAAGAAGATTGCTATCCCCACCCATGGGCTGCTGATATTAACCGGATAGCTCTATATATTCTTACAACTATCAACGGGTTTGATTGATACCGTGCTTTCTTAGTTTTCTATAGAGGGTGTTACGACTCATTCCCAATGCTTCGGCAGTTCTTGAAATGTTCCAGCCATTGTTTCCCAAGGTGGCGAGAATGACTTGCTGTTCAGCGGACTGAAGCGGATTGTCTTCTTCGTCCACTTCTTCAGGAAGAGGTTTTTCGAAGGATTGTTCCTGGGTCAATGGTGCTGCCTGTTGTTTTGTTTCTGGCGGTGGTGGTGGCGCATAATCAAGATTGAAATCATCCAGCTGTAGTTCGCCAGTTTCACATAACGCGATTGCAGTTCGTATGACAAAGCGTAGTTGGCGTAAGTTGCCTGGCCACTGGTAGCTCAGAAGGGCATCCATCGATTGTTTGGAGATTTTTAATGCGGTACCGGTATCGTTTTCTGCTTCCAGAACCTTGACGATGATCCTGCTCAAGTCCTCTCTGTCACGCAAAGGGGGAAGATCAAGGGTAATACCATTCAGACGGTAGTAGAGGTCTTCCCTGAATTCACCGGTATAGACCAGTTTGCGCAGGTCGCGATGGGTTGCCGTGACCACATGAAGATCCACTTTTACAGGTTGATCCCCACCCAGGGGTACTACCTCCTGGGTTTCCAATACACGTAACAAGCGTGACTGCATTGTATGGGGCATATCTCCTATCTCATCCAGGAACAGGGTGCCACCGTCGGATTCGATAAACTTACCACGTCTTCCATCCCTGCGGGCTCCGGTAAAGGCTCCTTGGCGATAGCCGAAGAGTTCACTTTCGATCAGGGTCTCAGGTATCGATGCGCAGTTAAGTGCCACGAAGGGCTTTTCACGGCGATCACTGGCCAAGTGGATAGCCTGAGTGAAAAGCTCTTTACCTGTGCCGGTTTCACCATGTAAGAGAATAGGTATGCGTTTGTTCATTACCCGCTTGGCGCGGCGGGCAGCCTCTTTCATAAACGGGTCTTCTCCCGCGAGTACAGATAACTCGCAGAGCTCGCCGCGGCAATCATCAGGATTGGTTTTGGCTGGTGGTATCGATAGCTCTCTGTTATCGCGACGGATTTTTTCTTTATATTGGAATAGGTGTCCGAATAGCTGCCTGCCGTTGCGCTGATCCTGGAAATGAAAGATGCTGTTGTCTCCGTTGGAGGCTTGCTGCAGCATCTTGTTAAGATCCTTACTGAGGACAAAGTCTATATTTTGATTCAGTAGTTGCTGGCGGTCGCTAATGCCAAGGATCCTCAGTGCACTTCTGTTGATTGCGCATACCCGGTTTTCCTCGTCGATCGCCAACAGGCCTTCAGAGGCGAGTCCGAGATGATTCACTTGCTGGTGGAAACGCAGTATTCGCCATTTTCTCATGTAGTGCAGGAAATACTGGTTCTCAATGATCTGTGCAGAGTTCGCGACCAGTGCCCGTGCCAGAACCTGAGCAGAGGTGCTGTCTTCATTGCTGCAACAGGAGGCATCCAGTACTGCCAGGAGGTTACCATGGGGGTCGTGGATCGGTGCGGCGGAACAGGTGAGGTGTATATTCTGGGTGAGGAAATGTTCGTCCTTATGTACGGTGAGCGGTCTACCCTCGGCGATACAGGTGCCTATGCCATTGGTGCCGACATGGGATTCCCCCCAGTTTGCGCCTTCCCAGAGTCCTGCTTCTCGAAAGTCATCAATAAGTCGGTCACTGGTGAGATGATTCAGTATAACCCCATCATTATTGGTGAGGATGAGTGCATAGCCTGATCCTTTAAGAGAGCTATGCAGATTGAGCATCTCCGGCTCAGCCAGATGTAAAAAGCCTTCAAAACGCTGGCACAATTCTCTTAGGGCTGAGGCATCGACCACCGCAGGCCTGTGCATATGTAATGGATCCAGTTCATCATTAACGGCACATCTGCGCCATGATGTCAGAATCTGTCTGGCCAACGGCGAATCATCCGGTGATTTTTCGTCGGCGAGTACATTAAAAATATTTTGTGCGTGTTGACGTTGTAGGTGTCTACGAGCCATCTACTACATCCTCCATCCCCACTTTTCAGCGAGGCTATATATTATTTTTCAGGCAGCAACATGCTGTATACAACTGCACTGGCATTTTTCACACAAATCACTCCTTTCGTGATGACTACAGCTTTGCCACCGATAGATGATCGGGGCGACGTCACGATTCCATGGATAACTTCTTGGGCTAAGCAAGGGCTGATTATCACTATCTGTGACCGTAATCAGCCCTCCTTGGAACTAATCACCCTACGATGACTGGTGTAGTTATTACGACTGCAACTTCAGCGACAATCGTGTAAATACTCCCAGTTCTATCCCGGTTGATCTAATCAAGTGACACGCTTATCTGTGAAAACTGGGGTCTTGATCCGGCAATTTCTGAGTCAGATCCGCAGATAAATTCGATACCACCTAGTGGGAATGTTGTGATATGCCTTTTATTAGTAATCAGCTGAAGTCTAGTCAAATAGTTGGATTACAGCAAACTACAACTGTAATGAACCCCAAATAGTTTATCGTTGTCTGGCGGTTATTGGATGGTTCTGCCTGTTATGGGTTGATCCTATGATTAATGGGTAAATGTTCTGCCCTGACTGATCGTTGTGCACTCTCCAGCCCACATATCGAGCTGAACATTCTTATTCCGGATTCTCTACAACGCTGTAACTGTAACCTCCTGTAACGAAACCGATACACCCTTTGTTGTTATCTGATACCTGCAAATTTTGGGCGCTATCTCCAAACTGACCTGAAAAAAAATAATCTATAAATATCAGATAGATAAATTGTTTTTGTATGTGGCCTGGGTCTTGCTATAGATGTTTGAAGGAGGGTATGGCGGCGCCAGGGCGTTCGGCCTTGCCGACCATCCAGAGACGATCAACCACTTTCGGGGAGGAGAAATAAATATGATATTCCCGCTGAAAACTAAGGCCTTAAGCGCAGCTACGGTAGTTACCGTACTGAGTGGAGGTTTAAGTCTGAGCAGTATGGTTCAGGCCGGGGTCACCCAGGCTGATATTGATAATGATGCCAAGACTACTGGAGATGTGGTCAGTTGGGGCATGGGTCAACAGGGCCAGCGATATAGTCCACTTAAAAAGATCAACAAGGGCAATGTGAAGAAGCTGGTGCCAGCTTGGAGTTTTTCCTTTGGTGGTGAAAAGCAGCGCGGCCAGGAAGCGCAGCCTGTGATACATAACGGTCGAATTTTTGTGACAGGCTCATATTCACGTCTGTACGCAATCGATGCCAAGAGTGGTGAGGAGTTATGGCAGTACGATCATCGCCTGCCCGACGGTATTTTGCCTTGCTGTGATGTTATTAATCGTGGCGCAGCCCTCCACGGTGACCTGGTAATCTTCGGTACCCTTGATGCCCGCCTGGTGGCATTGGATCAAGCTACCGGTAAGGTCAAGTGGCGCTCAAAGATCGATGATTACAAGGCTGGCTACTCATTCACCGCGGCACCCCTGATCGTGAAAGACATGGTAATCACTGGTGTTTCCGGTGGTGAGTTCGGTGTCATTGGTCGTGTGGAAGCACGAGATGCCAAGACTGGTGAGCTGCGTTGGATTCGTCCCTCTGTTGAAGGACACATGGGCTATATCTGGAAAAACGGCGAAAAGAAGGAGAACGGGATCACCGGTACTACCAATGCAACCTGGCCTGGCGACATGTGGAAGACAGGCGGTGCTGCTACCTGGCAGGGGGGTACTTACGATACTGAAACTGATCTGATCTTCTACGGTACTGGCAATCCTGCGCCTTGGAACGCCCATATGCGTCCAGGGGACAATCTCTATTCCACCTCTACCCTGGCATTAGATCCAGATACCGGCAAAATCTCCTGGCACTACCAATACACACCCAACGATGGTTGGGACTATGACGGTGTAAATGAGTTGGTCTCCTTCAATACCGGGGGTAAGAAGCTGGCGGGTCACGCCGATCGCAATGGCTTTTTCTATGTCCTTGACCGTACCAACGGCAAGTTGGAGAACGCTTTTCCCTTCGTTACCCGGGTCGATTTTGCCAAGGGTATCGATATGAAGACTGGTCGTCCTATTGAGACCGGACTTCGTCCCGGCGATCCGACTAAAACAGGGGATGGCAAGAAGGGTGATTCCATCTTCATTGCCCCCTCTTTCCTGGGTGCAAAGAACTGGATGCCAATGGCATACAGCCCCGATACAGAGCTGTTCTATGTGCCAGCCAACGAGTGGGGTATGGATATCTGGAATGAGCCTGTGACCTACAAGAAGGGTGCTGCCTATCTGGGTGCAGGTTTTACCATCAAGCCGCTCTATGACGACTATATCGGTGCGTTGAGAGCGGTAGATCCAAAAACTGGAAAGATCAAGTGGGAGTATAAGAATAACGCGCCTCTCTGGGGTGGTGTTATGACCACTGGTGGTGGATTGGTTTTCACCGGAACACCCGAGGGCTATCTCAAAGCCTTTGATGATCAGACTGGTGAGGAGCTATGGAAGTTTCAAACCGGTTCCGGCGTTGTCGGGTGCCCTGTCACCTGGGAACAGGATGGCGAGCAGTTTATCGCTGTACCTTCAGGTTGGGGTGGCGCAGTTCCGCTTTGGGGTGGTGATGTGGCCAGTAAGGTCAAATTCCTCAACCAGGGTGGCTCACTCTGGGTGTTCAAGCTTTCCGGAGCCTGATTACTGACGTAAAGGGGCGACGGGTAGTTGCGCTATCCGTCGCTCACTATTAATCGACTTACCCCGTAAGAATTTTATCGGTGTAGTTTCACAAGGGCGGCACGGTCGCTCACTATGTTTTAATTTTTTGACGGAGTTTTTTATAAATGCGTCTTCCATCACTCAAGCTCGCCGCTCTCGCGACAGTCCTCTGGGCCGGAACACTATCAACGGTCTTCGGTCATGGCGATGTCGCACCTCAACCTGTTGACACCTCTGCACTGAAACAGTTGGGCGAGGAGTGGCTGGAACTGAATCCATACCCTGGAGATGACAAGGCTATTGAGATTGGCTCTTCTGCCTATAATCAAAATTGTGCGCGTTGTCATGGCCTGGGTGCAGTCTCTGGCGGTATTGCTCCGGATCTGCGTAATTTGCCGCCTGATGAAGAGGGTGACGCTTGGTTTATCATGCGTTTACGCAATGGTGCAATCCGTAATGGCATAACCTATATGCCATCTTTTGAAGGCATTCTCTCCCAGGAAGCCATGTGGTCGATCAGGGCTTGGTTGGTGACCCTTGAAGCAGATCAATAACCGGTTAGTTGGAGGATATAAAATGCGGCAATTATTGAATGCTGTGGTGATGGCTGCCATGGCTGCATGGTGGATAAGCTCAACTTCAGTAGTCCATGCCGAGGAGGGCGCTACTGCCCTGCAACGGATTCAGGAACGGGGGGTGCTGGAGGTGGCTGTATATGCCGATTTTCCACCCTTCTCCTATCGCGGTGAGAAAGGTCGTATTGTCGGTATCGATATTGAAATTGCTCATGCCCTGGCTAAACGGTTGGGTGTGGTAGCAGCCATCAGGGCTGTGGGCGCAGATGAGAATATGGAGGACGATCTGCGAAATAATGTCTGGAAAGGACACTATCTGGGGGGAGGTGTGGCCGATGTAATGCTACATACCCCGTATGATGATGCATACGCAGAAGAGAATGATCGGGTCAGCTTTATCGCCCCCTACTACCGGGAGCAGATTGTGATAGCTGTGGCAGCTGATAATCCGGGTCGTGGGTCGCCGTTGGAAATCTTCACCCGTGAGAAGGTCGGTGTCGAGTTGGACACCCTTGCCGATTTCTATCTGCTGAGCGCCTATAGCGGTCGAATTCGTGATCAAGTGGTTCACTTCCGTACCATGAGCGAGGCTGTAGAGGCTCTCAAAAAAGGTGAACTGAGTGGTGTTGCCGGACCTCGGAGTGAGATCGAGTTTGCCCTTGGTGATGCACGCCAATCCTATGCGGTCGGGCCTGTTCAGATGCCAGGTATGCGCAGTAGTGGCTGGGATCTTGGTGCAGCAGTGAAGCAGGGTAATGAGGATCTTGCCCAGGCACTCGATCGGGCTATGATTGAGGTGCGTGAGAACGGTGAGTTGGAATCTATTTTTCAAAGCCATGGTTCCAGTTATCAGTTACCAAGCCGAGTGGTGCGCCTGCAGCCTGAAAATTCAGGGGTCGTTGCCTACAGTGATGATACGAAACTCTGTCAACGTCGCCCTTAGCGCATCTCTGCTACTGATTGCACAAGCTGCCGTCGCGGATCTGGCAGGAGCGTATCTCCTATCGCTAGAGGATAGTGAAGGTCGGAAACTACCACTTGCCCAGGTTCAGATTCGACCGCAGGGTGCAGATTTCAGTTATCAGATAGATTGGCACGAGACCCAGTTTGAGAATCACTTTCTTTCAATGCGGCCATTCAAATGTCTGCCCCATGCTCAGCGCATGATATGTCGTCTGCCTTATCCCTATCAGTTGAATCGACGCATTAGCGAAAATGATTTAACCGATCTTGAGTACGATCTTCTATTCCTGCACAAGGCGCCAGGTGAGTACGGTATAAATGGCTGGAATGGTCTCTACTACAAGTTGCATAGCGGGGGCGGTGGCCTGCTGGGTGAGTTGCAGGAGACCGATCTTAATGTGTTGCAGGCCCCTCCTGAGGATGGCGATCTACGCCCCATCGATCCAATGGAGATACATCCGGCATCAGATAACCTCTGGCCCCGCCGCATACTGATCGAACCTTCTGAGGCTGTTGTTAAATGAGGTTCAGACCTGTTTGTGCACTCTATCTCCTGCTTGGATTGGCAACTGGTATAAGCACTGCAGACGAAAACCGAGACCCATTGGACTCTGTGATGTGGCTTGAGATGCATAAGCGTCTGCTCAACAGCGAACCTGTGGTGTTCGACGACCGGGTGCGTGTTTCTGCTCCCGCAGTTGCAGAGGACTCACTCAATCTACCGGTCTGGGTAGATGCATCTGCACTGGGTAAGGTGCAACGTCTGATGATCTTTGCTGAACTCAATCCAATTCCAAAAGTACTCGAAATGGAGCCTGTCCAGGCTTCACCTCGTGTTGGCGTGCGTATCAAGTTACAGCAGGCCACCCCCGTTCGTGCTGCCGCACAGACAGAGGATGGGGTATGGCATGTGGGTGGGATTCTGGTGGATGCGGCAGGTGGCGGCTGTACTGCGGCCAGTCTCGGTAGTGGCTCTTCTGACTGGGCCGATCGGCTGGGAGAGGTAAGCGCCCGTCTTTGGTGGCGAGAGGGTTACAGTCGTCTGCGGGCGCATATCATTCACCCTATGGATACGGGGCTGGTTGCCGGTATACCTGCCTTCTACCTGGAGCAGCTGGAGTTACATGATGCTGATGGCGCTCTTATCAGCCGTATTTCTCTGTTCGAGCCTGTAGGGGAGAATCCGTTACTGACTCTGGATCTGCCGAAACTCAATCAACTCACTCTTGAAGGCCGCGACAACAACGGTAACCCGGTCGCAGCTCTGATCACCCATGATAGTGCTGGAGAGGGAGTGGTTAAGTGAGGTATCTGTTACTGCTGTTTCTATTTCTCTCCTGGTCAGCTGTGGCAGTAGAAAAAGATTATCGACTTGAACCTCTGAAAGTGGCTGAAGCTACCTATGTATTGGTGGGGCTGAATGAACATTTCAATTTTCGAAATGGTGGCAATATCGTCAATACCGGCTTTATTGTGACAGAGGAGGGGGTGGTTGTGATCGACAGTGGCCCCTCCTGGTTGTATGGCAAACAATTGAAGGCTGCCATCGCCCGGGTGACCTCTAAACCTATTATTCAGCTCTATATCACCCATATGCACCCGGATCACTTTCTTGGTAATCAAGCCTTTGAAGGTATTCCGATTGCCGCTTTAGAGGAGACCAGGGAGAGTATTCGTCTGCTTGGGGAGACCTTCAACGACAATCTATACCGCTTGGTCGGCAGCTGGATGAAAGGCACCAGGGTGGTTATTCCCACACATCGGGTTGAACCGGGTATCAGAGAGATTGGTGGGCACCGCATACGCCTGATCGCCTTGCAGGGTCACACTGGGGCCGATCTGGCGCTGCTTGATGAGACTACCGGCGTGCTGTTCGCCGGAGACCTGGTGTTTCACGGCCGTACACCAACCACGCCTCACGCTCACCTCGACCACTGGCAGCATGCATTGAAGCAACTGCATGAGCTTGAATTCAAAGTGTTGGTGCCAGGTCATGGACTACCCCTTGCGAGTAGTGATGCAATTTCAGAGACCTCAGACTATCTGAGGTGGCTACATGATTACCTGGCCAAAAAGGCTGAGTCAGGGGCGGCTATGGCTGAATTATTGCAGCCTGAGGCACCTGACAAAGTAAACAAGCTAGCGGTATTTGCAGACGAGTATCCCCGCTCTCTGAGTCATCTCTATCCGGCATTGGAAGCAGAAGCTCTGAAACATGGTCTGGTAGAGCAGAAGGAGTGAGTCTGTTGTCACAGGTGCTCAGCCCCCTGTTTCTGCTGATCGTGCTATTCCCCATGGGGGTGATCGGAGAGTCCGCTCTTTTCTCTGATCAGGGTTACCGTATTTCTCACTACCGAAGCCCTCTACCCCCGACTCCCCCGCATGGGGAGCTTTTGGATACTCAACAACTCTCTAAGCTGATACAGAGCTCAGATCCATTGCTGATTGATCTCCTCGCCATCACGCTGCGACCTGAAACTGCCCAATTTGGCCTCTCCTGGTTACCCGCATCTCCACGAAAACATATACCAGGCAGTATCTGGTTGCCCAACGTCGGCTATGGTCACCTGGAACCCTGTATGCAAGCCTGGTTCGAGCGCAGTCTGCATCGTCTCACTGGTGGTGACCTGGCGCGTCCAATGGTCTTTTATTGTGTGACTGATTGCTGGATGTCCTGGAACGCAGTCAAGCGGGCCTCTGAGTTGGGTTACCGGAATCTCTACTGGTATCCCGAAGGCAGTGATGGTTGGGCAGAGGCTGGCTTGCCGCTGGTGTCGGGTGAACCAGAGCCTCTGCCGGGAATGGGTGGGGGATTGGCCGATACCCTGTTCGAATGTCCCGCAGTTGATCTGAGTAGGGCTCTGGAGATGGGAAATGATAGTGAACGAGATGGCGTGCTACTCTTTTTCGAGACCGGGCAATGCCCATTCTGTCGGCGTATGAGGGCGGGCGTGTTGGCCGATAAAGGGTTGATCACCGAATATCGGAAAAAATATATCGCAGTTGCTTTGGATATGGAGAGTGAGCAGCCGATGACAGATTTGGATGGCAGTTTAACCAGTGCCAAAGCCCTGGCGCATAGCTTGGGTGTGGTGCGCACGCCAACCATGGTATTTTTAGATGGCCGAGGTGAGGAGCGATACCGCCACTCTGGTCTGATTGCCGATCCTCGGCGATTCCTGGCCCTGTTAAACTATGTCAGTGGCAATCATCAGGATAGCCTCAGTTTTAAGGAGTATTTTTCCAGTACTAAAGATTGAATGCGCTTCTGGTTCAAAGAAGTTAGAGAAGCCTCATGGTTCCAAGGCGACTAACTCAAATTCAATCCGGCCCCCACTGAATACACTGCCTGACATGGGCTCCTCCCGAACAAGTTTTACCAGGCCAACTCCCGGGGCATACCACTCACGGGTGTTGATCAGGATATCCTGATACCCTTCACGACCATCCGCATAGAGGGTGAGTTGAGCCTCGCCTTCGACCAGCAGACAATCTTCGAAGCGACCCGCTGGGACATCCGCCACGGCATCCAGGCGGGTAATCTGATAGGCCATTTTTAGGGCGCTACCTCGAGTCAGGGTCTGTTCGTAAGGGCTGATTCGTCGCAATACATAGGGGTGGGTTAGATTGTTCCAGCTGGTACCTGGCTTATAGGGACGCTTCAATACCCAATGTGGATCCGGGTCTCTGTTTGGTTCACTCTCCACGAGCGTCCGTTTGGCACTGCGATAGATGCCCTCTTCAACACTGCGGATGTAGTAACGGGTACCCTCATCGGTGATCCTGACCCTGTGTGGAATATCGTTCAGAGATTCGATATCTCCGTTGTGCTCAACAAATTCACGGCGCTCTGTCCGTCCAGCCACTTCGGTAGTGACACGATAGATCCAGCGCATACCCGGCTCGAGTGGGAAGTAACTCTCCTGAGGCGGGGAAGGGGGTTGTCCGCAACTTGTAAGCAGTGATAGAACGAGGCAACCAATGATTGAAGCAGATTCTCTCATGGTTACTTCTCAGGTAGAGCCGGGTCGGGCAGACTATAGATCTCTATCTTCTCTCTTCTCTCTCCCATACGGGTGTAGTCCCGGGGGAGACCGGCAACACCTCCGCTGCTGCTTACCCGTCCCAACTGAACCACCCCGTTACGCATGTTCCTAAGGGCATCCTGTAGGTTATTGTGCAGTTCCTTCTCATAATTTACCTGGTATGCACGCGGCCGCTCGTCAGGTTCACCATCAGTCAGATCAGTGATCCAGACAAAGATGGTGCCAGGTGAACCACTGCGCTTGTCTGGCTCTTCGATGACCGCTGCATGCAGCTGGAAGCGTATTGGCAGGCTGCTGCTGACAGGCCAGCCCTGTACATCTCGCCAGCCCTGAAAACTGACAAAGTAGAGAGTGCTGGCTACAACAATCAGCAGTAGTTTTAAACTCCAGTGGAGCGGTGCGCGTATCAGGGTCAGGGAGATAAGAGCAGTGAGTGCCACATATGCCAGCACCAGTAACATGGTGGATTCCGTCACAGCTTTCTAACCTCCACGATTGATTTGGGTAAGGTGTTGATATCGAAGACCTGGCCATCTGGGGCGATATTGAATCTGAGCGCAGTTTTCTCCTCACCCAGACGATCCAGCCGCAGAGTGGCGTAGTGAAGAATCTTCAGTGCAGGATTGACCTCTGCCAGGGAGACTGTTACCGGTACAGGCTGCAGGGTCTTGCTGTTGTAGTAGTGGACGTTGACCACATACTCTCCGGGAGGACGACCTCGCAACGTGACTACCTCCTGATTAAGGGGGTTCACAACTGCACGACCATCCACCACCAGGCTGTCATTGGCCAGACCCCGGTCATCCCGGTCCAGATGCAGCAAGCCGGCCTGGGGCTGTTTGAACCAGACCAGCTGGCCAGCTGGACCCTCCACCCAGGTATCTATGTCATCCGGGTTGTTGTCAGGCCAGGTGACAGTAATGATGAAGTCAGCCTTGGGATTGATGGTGCCAGACTTGGCGGGTGGATTGAGGAACATCAGTGCAACTAGAAAGAGAAAGGTAAAAGCCAGCAGTGCATTGAACAGCAGGTCGGTGAATGGGTCGGCATCAAAGCTGCGATGTTGACGAAACATAGCCATTTCTCAGTGCCCTGATCCACTACTACTGTTGAGTCCTGTCTCCGCCAGGTGGACAGCTGCCGCCACCAGACGATCGGCAGCTCGGTCGAGCATCAGGTACTGCAGTCCCAGAAGCATGCTGCAGGAGAGGCCGAGCAGGGTGGTATTCAGGGCGATGCCCATGCCGCCGGTCATGCGTTGCAGCAGTCCCTGGATATCAGCCAGATCAAAAGACTCCAATGCTGCTACCGGAGCCAACATCAATACAAAACCGACGACAGTGCCAAGCAATCCCAGTTTGATCAGCAGACCACTTACAAACCAGCCTGCTTCATGCTGACCCCGCGCCTGTTCAGCCATCACCTGTGCCAGTAATTGACAATCCCTGTTGCCTGTCTGGTCGCCTTTTTGATTGGGCTTGGTCAACACACCGCGCAGAAACTCACCACTCAGAGAGTCATCCAGCATGGTGGATTCCCGAGTTATCTGCCGCTTGGAGCTTATTAAGCCACTGTAGATGCGTGACAGGGACTCCTGCTCCACCGACAGATAGAAACTGCGTAGTGCACAATGGCCGCTTGCAGCAAGGAAGATCACAGAGATCATTAAGGTAATACGGGTGGGATCGGAGATCAGTATCCGTTGAAGCATGCCCTGATCCCATAGTACCCAACTGGCAAACAGAATCAGTCCAGCCAGCAGCAACCACCGTAGCAGTAGACTATAAGCGGGGACAGAGGCAGTCATTCTGTTGGTGAAACCTTTTCATTGCACATCCAATGATAGTAGCAAGGGACATGCCTTATCGCTTGCCCCGAGGATTCTGTTTTAACGCTGATCCACTGTTTCGGCTTGTATCACTTGTGGTACATCCGCTTCGAATATGAACAATCATGCCGGGAATGGTTAGGTCAGTTGCTGGGGACTGGCCAGACATGGCTCTCTTATGTCGGGCATGAATGTTGCTATTTCATCTTATTAACCCGGCGACTAAGTATGTCGTCTTCAGGGTTTCAAGCCTGTCCTTGTCAAGAGAGCAACACCGAGCAAGGGCAGGCTTGAAACCCCTAGCAATATGATTTTTAAAAGAGAGGCCGAAGTCAACATACTTAGTCGCCGGGTTAATAGATTGCAGGTCTGTTTATAACCTGAAAAGATCAGCTGTAGAGAGTGAAGCGGAGAACTGATTTTTTTGGGTCTAAGCAGACTGCCAAGGGTCACTTTTCACTGGCGTGGGAAGTGGCAGAGTAGATGATGGAAATAGTCCACCATCTCAGATTCGGAAAACAGCGACCAGGAGAGAGAGACCATGAGAAGGTTTTTGACGTACCTGAGCGGCTTAATCGTTGCTCTAGTTACGGCGACCGCACTACAGGCAGAAGATGAGCAGATGCTCGATCTGGCTAATACCAGAGGATGTTTTATCTGCCATCGGGTGACGCCGGACAGCAGTGGCGAAAAGCCTCTGGCGCCTTCATATCAGGAGGTGGCGGTACGCTATCGCAATGACGGCAAGGCCTTCGATCAATTACTCGACCGGGTAGTTCATGGTACTGCCTACCGGGAACAACAGTGGGAAGGCAAGGTGGCAATGCGCTTTATGCCACCGAATGTGAATGTCTCCCGCGATGAAGCTTCGGCATTAGTGCGCTGGATTCTAGATCTGGAGGTGGATGAAGAAACCGTTCAGCGCCTGCAAAGACACGACAATATGTTGCGTCTTTCAAGTCTCAGCGGCTGCAATATCTGCCACCGGGTAGATCCTGTCACCGAGACCCGTGTGGTTCCTCTTGCTCCGTCGTTTCGTGAAATAGCGGGCCGATACCAGAATGTGAAAACTGCTCAGGATGATCTCCTGGATTCAGTTCTCAAGGGTACACAGGGCGGTACCAAGATGTGGCATAACGTCAATATGCGTTTTATGCCGCCGAATGTGAATGTACGCAAGCAAGATGCCGCTGCTCTGGTTGAGTGGATACTCTCCCTCGACATCCAGAGACTGCCTCAACATGCCCGAGTGCCACTCAATCGTCCACCAAGTAAGCAGTAGGGTAATAACCTAAGTATCAATTTAAACGGCTGCTGGCAGAGAGGTGTGGACCTCTGATTCATAGCTCTTTGTCAGCAGTCGTCTCTCATTGCGGGGAGGTGCCGTCAGAGCTTGAACAAGCCTGGTTTGGGATGGTATATCACGAATTGTGATATAAAATCATAAATAATCATTTTTCATAAGAATGATTCTCTCCCATACTTTTGATCAATATTCGATTTTAAACTTTTCATGAGGAGTTTGAGGCTATGCATCAGACCGCTGTTGATCAATCTACTGAAGTATCCCCCGGGGTTCACTTCGACGAAGAGGGTTTTCTGCTCGACCATCAAGTATGGAATGAAGAGGTAGCTCGCGATTTAGCCCGTGAAGAGGGTTTGGCGGACTTGGGTGAGCAACATTGGCAACTGCTTCACCATATCAGAGATCGCTACATCAACCTGGGTGCGTTACCCAATATGCGTCTTGTATGTCGTGCTACTGGAATCCCCAGACATAAGGTCCACCATCTGTTTGGAAGCTGCATCAGTATCTGGCGGATTGCCGGGTTACCCGATCCGGGTGAGGAAGCAAAAAGTTATCTAAGCTGAAGATCAGGGTGCGGCTGTGCCGCACCCTGACAAGCCTGCCATACACATAATTCGGCATATTTAGTTGCCGGATTGATAGGTTCGGTTACGTGATTCTATCAGTGTCTGGTACTCATCCGGCGCTATGATCTGTCTCAGGTCGATATAACTCCCACTTTCAAACTCCTTGAGTCGCAATAAGGTTTCCAGGATTCTTTCACCAGCCTGTAGTGGTGACAGGATAGTACCATCAACTCTTGCTTGCTGAAGTCGTTGTAGAGCTGGGTACTCATTGCTGTCCGCCTGGGTGCAAAGATAATCCATCATATCGGATTCAATAAGTCCCGGTGCGATGGATGTAATGTGTGTATCTGGAAACTCATGGGCGTAGAGACGCCCCAGCATATTCAGCGCAGATTTTGAGAGTGCATAACCACCCCAACCCTTATTGCCAAGCACGGCAGCTCCGGAAGAGAGAAGCAGTATCTGGTCGATTTGGATTCTGGAATTCAGTAACCAGTCCAGGATGATCTTGTTTGGCCAAAGATTGACATCCATGACATGGCGTAACTCCTCCAGGGAGGTTCTGCTGATATGTTTTATCTCGCCTAGCATGCCAGCGTTCAATACAACCAAGTCAAGCGTCTCAACTCCTGACAGCAATTTATCCAGCATCTCTGGAATAGCGACAAAGTTTGTCAGGTCACATTGGATATCGAGTAGATCGCCCTGTAGATTACAGCCCCTCCGACTAACGCCATGAACACGATATCCATGAGCCAGGAGTACTTCAGTGAGCCCATATCCGAGGCCACTGCTATTGCCTGTAATCAACGCATTTTTTTTAACCATATGGAACCCAAAGTGCAAATTTCCAAAATTACCTATTCTATACCTTTAATCACATCAACGGACTCTGCGCGAGGCTAGAAGTGACCCGAATACCAGGGTAAGCGCCAGCAGCAACATCAGACCGAATAGCGACTGCTTGAGTGGCGGCGCCGGCGGCAGGTGCATTATTGGCAACGGTTGTCGTTGCGCCTCCTGAAATGCCATATAGAGCACTAAAGGTGTGATCGCCCACCTCTGTTACGTTGTAGTTAAAAGAAGCAGTGCCAGCACGGGTAGCCCCACCACCACCATTTGTATGTATATAATTTGCGCCAATACTCGCGCAACCATTGGCATCATCCCTATGACTAAATGTTTTTCTAATCCAGGCCAAACAATACCTGAAGTGATTGGGGCGGAAATCTAATTTTATTCTGATTTCTTGATGCAGGCGATTTTGGTATTCGATAGTATCACCAGCTTCATCCTTATATTAAGTATAGTTAGAGTATTTTTGTGATGTTTAAATAATTAATAGTTCTACAGGCATAGTTGTAAGGAAGAAAAATGGCACAATAAAGGCGTGATGCCTCAGTGGATTCCAATAATCTCATCTCCCCCAGCCTGAGTTTACCTGCCAGAAGATTTTAAGTGCAGACTTAAAGCGCTGGAATTAATCTATTTTTTACTACCGTTTATTTTTAGGTGAATGCATAACTCTAACATGGTGGTAGTATTCGCTACTGTTTGAAAAATTCGTTTCTATAACAGTTTCAGAGTATGCCTTATCTCTTGCTCTTTTTAGGCTGATCAATTCAACGATGTTCGGTGCGTTTCTGAAAATAGTACTATGCTCCTATCCAGAAATTACGGCTGTGTAACAGGTTGGAATATTGAGATCAGGCTCGCATCTTAGACTAGGTCAACTTACTAAACTGGCGCCGAATTAATTGAGATGGAGAGGGGAATGGAAACAACTATGAGGAAGGAGATACTGTGACTCTATTATCAAGTTTGTTTACACTTGACCAGGCTGAGCAGAAGAGAAAAGAGTTGCAGGCAACGATAGAGCTTCAGCAACAGGTCGAAATTGCGTTTACCCTTGGGCGCTCGTCTGGGAGCAAATCAGAAGCGAAAATAAAAAGTAGTTCAGATAAGCACCTGAAGAGCCTGGTAGAGATGGGAGCAAGTATTGCAGATGAGTTGACCGATAAAGAGCTCTTTCATTTACAAGGGCTAACGCAACCTGCCACAACTCGCCAGGTGGAAATTCTGAAACATTTTAAGATGCCACGCTCATTGAGTGGAAACAAAACAATGGCAAATTATTACATCAGAAAGATATTTTCTGATGCCGAGAATATTAAAGAGTGGCAAAAACGCCCCCCCACATCAAGAGTTATGCAGGGATTGCTTTTTATGGATGGCGTTCTGGCTCGGGGTATGACTCAGCGTGAGGCACAATTGAAACTGAAAAAAACCGGTGTCAAAGATCCTGCGAGGTTCCTTGAGTGGAAACAGATAGAATATCTTTTTCTAGGGGTTAATGATCAAGTGACCCGCCAACAAAATGCCACCAGAAAAATCACCTGGAAACGTTTTTATCACTACTATGATGAAGTATTAAGTAATGGTCTATCAAACGATGAGGTCACTGTTGAGATGGTTTTAAGTCTGATTGTCAGTCAGCAGAGAAGCAATCTTGTTCTCCCTAGTGCATCTGCTTCTGATATGGGCACGCTTTCCGCTTCAGTGTAGACCACTGTTAATCTGTGGCTCTACTTAGAGGCAGTCGCATGGTGAAGGTCGTTCCAACCCCTTCTTCGGTCTCAAAGTAGAGTTCACCCTGATGTTTTCCAACGACAATATCTTGAGCAATTGCTAATCCTTGACCTGTCCCTCGCCCGACATCTTTGGTAGTAAAGAATGGGTTGAATACATGATCCTGTGCCTCCTTGGGTATTCCTGTGCCGGTATCGCTAATGCGTACTTCAGCATGATTACCATCTAAATTCGATGTGATGTTGATAGTGCCTTTCTGCTCACGTTTGGCGCCTTCTATGGCATGGGCTGCATTGACAATCATATTCAGAATGACCTGAGAAATCTCACCAGCCAGACACTCTATATTCGGTAGATCGTCACTCAATTTCAGGTTCGTCTCCGCTACATATTTCCACTCGTTTTTACATACTGCCACTGCATTGCCGATAATTCTGTTTAAATCTGTAGCAACCATCTCTTTTGAACCAGGGTGAGCAAATTCTTTCATCGCTAAAACAATATCGGCAACTTGAGCTGAGCCACTGATAGATTGTTGTATGGCATTCGATGTCTCTTCACCAAGATAATCCAAGTCTATCTCTTCTATAATCTCTTTTGCGTTTTCCACTTCGGCTTTGAGATCTGGATGATCTGTCGCTTTTTGCATGAGTTTGAGATAGGCATTTAATAATCTATCGATATCTTCATGAGACTCCTTGAGAAACCTTAAATTGTCACCGATATATTGGATGGGTGTGTTTATTTCATGAGCGATACCACCGGCTAATTGCCCCACAGCTTCCATTTTATGGGTCTGATTCAGCTCTCTTTCCAGCTGTCTGCGTTGCTCATCGGCTTTTTTTCGTTCTGAAATATCGTTAAAGGTGACAACAACGCCAATTTCTTCCTTCTCTCTTATCAGGGGAGAGACTGAATAGGCAATATCCACCGCTCGGCCCTCCTTGTGAAAAAAAGTATCATCATAACCGGAACGGGTTATTCCATCTGCTAGTGTTAGATTGATTGCAGATTCTACCGAGTTATCTGGATCTGGGGTCTTATCACTATAAACCATTTTGCTAAACAGACTCCCCTCCATCTCTTGCGTGTTCCAACCCAGTAACCACTCACTTTCAGGGTTTGAGAATTTAACTCTACCTTGTTCGTCTAACACTACAAATCCCTCACTCATACTCTTAGTGACATCACTGAGGAATTGTTCTTTCTCTTCCAGGTCGTCCTGTGTCTTTTTTAACATGAACCAGTGTTTGCGCAGCATGTGGATGAGAAAATTTGCGGTGAAAGAGATCACAATAAAGCCAGTAATGTGCAGAAATAACATGATCTGCTTTGCCTTGAACTGCGAGGCAATTATTGGTTTGGCCATCACTTTTACGCTGATTCCACCACGTATATCACCTGCAGTTTTTCCCTCATATCCATGACAATTGAGACACTGCTCCTGCATGAAGACAGGGCCCATATATCTAAAAAACTCCGGCTCCTGCTGCAGAAATTCCTCAAAGATAAATTTCGATCCCTTTTCGAATTGTTTGAGAGCGCCTGATTCCCATGGGTCAGCGAGATTTTCAGGATTCATTGGTTGCGCTGATACGGCACGATAGTGGATATCTTTAACACTCTGTTTCTTGAGAAGGGTCGGATCATTTGCCATCAAAATGGGGTTGATCTTGGTGAGTCTGACCATCTCAAACATGATTTTTCCACGTTCGAAGGCAATCTCTTTTACAGACCGGTCAATTAGGGTGAGATTCCATATTAGAGAAAGGGATGCTAAAAGCAGCCAAAAGATTATTGGGGATAACCAATAGTATTTTGATTGTAGTAGTCGAATCAGCATTACTGCATCCATTTCTTCGTATCAGGTGGTGAGGGGTACCTGATGTTCTAGTCCAGCTTCATAAATAATATAACGGTCTGATTAGATTTTACTTGAGAAACATATACGCCATTCAATTCCAATAAGTTTTCCGCTACTTTTTGTGCGGTTTGAAATGGGTTTCAAAGTCAGCGCCATGTGCTGGTTTGCAGGCTTGATTGCTCGACTAGTAGGATATATGCCGGATGCGAAGTGTAAATGAAAATATTCTTATAAAAAACGGGTAATTAGTGGCACAATCCTGTCGCAGAAAGTGTATGAAATGAGTGTTCCTTTTCCGTTACAAAGAGGCCAAATCTACCATGTCTATGACACAAACTCAGGAATTGCAGCTCAATCACCGATCGGTAAGACGTTTTCTGGATAAACCGCTCAATCCTGGCCAACTCGAGGCGTTGATCCGTTGCGGTCAGGCTGCGGCAACTTCGAGCTTTATTCAGGCATATTCAGTTGTGCGGGTGACACGGCCAGAGGTTAGGTCGGCTATCGCAACGGCTGCTGGGGGGCAGATTTGGATAGAGAAGGCTGCAGAATTTCTGGTATTTTGTGCTGACTTGCGTCGTATCAACAGGGCCTGTCAAAGCAGAGAGATGGGTGAACTGGAGGGGTACAGTGAGCACAGCTTGGCTGCAGTCATTGATGTCGCGTTAATGGCGCAGAATCTGATTTTGGCGGCAGAGTCTCAAGGCTTGGGGGGTGTCTTTATCGGCGGCATTCGCAATCAACCGGAGATCATTGTGGAACAACTCAGTCTGCCTCACTGGGTAACGCCACTATTTGGAATGTGTCTGGGCTGGCCGGATTCAAATAGTGAGGTAAAACCAAGGATGCCTGTAGATTGTATTCTGCATCAGGATCAGTATCAGGATATAGCACCAGATCGAATGGCAGAATACGATCAACAGATGTCAGATTATTATGCAGCGCGTGGTACCAATATAAAAATAACAGATTGGTCTAATGCCACGGCGAATGCCGTACAAGGTAAGAAGAGGGCGCATATGCTCGATTTTCTGCGAGCCAGAGGATTTTTTGTCTGTTAGCATCTTTTTATGCCACCTGTTTCAGGGCCAATAAAATAGATTTATCACTACCATCCCAAGATAATTCTCGGCTTCACAAGGATCAAAAATACAAAACTTAAGATCAGGGTAGGGTGGGGCCATGCCCCACCAAAATAGCGATAGAGGCCTGCTCAATATGGGTGAATGGGATAGAACTTAAATGGCTATAGAGCCAGCTATATTCTATTTTTCAGTTTATCCGGTGGGGCATGGCCCCACCCTACGCATATGTTGAACCGCGAAGGGATATGGCAAATAGCCGATGCAATTATCCTGCACATTTAAGATCAGGGTAGGGTGGGGCCATGCCCCACCAAAATAGCGATAGAGACCCGCTCAATGTGGGTAAATGACTTAGTTTTAGGCATATTATTACTGATTTTATGATAAGTCCTGGCTACTAACTGTTAAAGTGGCGATATTTGCGATACTTTATTCGAATATCCAATCTGTAGCTTGAAAATGAATAGAGTCTTCTCCAGCGTTCATCTAGATACGAGCGGGACACTCAAAGGTCTCAGGGGATGTCTAGAAGCGGCTATAAATAGTGGTGCACAGGGTTTACTGCTATTGATTGGCAGTACAAGTGCCATCGACATTAAGACCCTGCCTGATCTATTGCATGCATTGCCTGTTCCTGCGGTTGGTGTGGTTGTGCCAGGGGTTATCCTTGGGGATGAATCATACGAAAGTGGCATATTGGTGTGTGGTTTAACATCAACTTCTATCGCCTATGTGGTACCTGACATTACCCGATCAGAGAGCGCTCTCAATCGAGATATCTCAAAAATATTAGCTGCCAACCAAAATAGATCAAGCGTATTGATTGTTATTGATGGTCTATCCAAAGGGGTGGATAACTTTGTAACCACACTGCATGATTGTATAGGACCCAATGTCGAGGTAATTGGTGCAGGCTGCGGCTATATCGATTTTTCTTCACGTCCAAATATCGTCACACCTGAAGGATTGATCTCTAATGCAGCGCTGTTGTTATTCAGCACCATGTCGCTGACTACCTCTGTCCGACATGGATGGGAAAGGGTTGAGGGGCCCTTTTTAGTGACTGATGCGACCGATAATCTGATACATCAGATTAATTATCAGCCCGCTTTTCCATTCTACATGAACATTGTCGCCCAACATCTTGGTCATTCAGTGGAGGTTGAGGCGTTCAGTGATCTGGCTAATCACTATCCTTTCGGAATGGAACAGCTGGATAGTGAGTTTCTTGTACGTGATCCGGTAAACCGTGTCGGCAACTCCATAGTATGTGCCGGAGCTGTTCCTACTGACGCAATGGTATATCTGCTTCATTCCAATCGGGATGATCTGATCGATGCTGCGGGAACTGCAGCGCTCAATCTGTGTAATCGCTACTCCAATCGCTATAGCTCGGAAGATGGTCTGATTGTGTTTGTGATCGACTGTATCTCCCGGCGAATGGTGTTGGGTGATGATTTCAGTGATGAGCTGGCAGTTATCCGGCGAAATCTGCCTAAAAGCATTTCTGTACTGGGTATTCTATCTGTCGGTGAAATTGCCAACTCCGACCAGGGGGGGATCCAGTGGCTGAATAAAACCACAGTGATTGCTGGATTGGCGAAATGATCGAGTCACGTCAAATCGATACCTTGAGCTTAATCTCAATTCAGCATGAATTGGCGATGAATATCGGTCTCAAACCGCAACTGGTTCCAATGGTGCGGCATCTGATGAAGGTCTGTCTGCGGCGCCTTTCTGTACGCAGGGTCTATCTTTTTCTGCAGATAGAAGAGATTGAGTTGCTACCGACTGAAGCCAACCCGGGCCCCGAGGGTTGTGTCTATTTTGCCATGCCTGCCGATCATCAAGGTGGGATTCTTGAAACACCGCAGATTGGAGAGTGGATCGCTGCATTTTTCCGTAGTGAAATAGCCTCAAAGGAAGTGACTGTTTTTCAAATTGGCCAGCAGTTTTTTTATGTCTATCCGCTAGCTGATAACGGCATATTGATTCTTGAGCGTGCTCAAACGCCTTTGCCGGATATATTGATTGGCGCATTGACACCTGTCTTTGAACGTCTACGTCAGGGATATGAAGCGGCAATCCAGCATGAGCAGATCACCCATGAAGTGCAGCGCAGAAGAGTTGCAGAAAGACGTATTGAGCATCTGGCATTCCACGATGACTTGACTGGCCTTCCCAATCGAAGATTTCTGCTTAGACAGATTAAACATAACATTGATACGGTCATCTCAGAGAAGGTATTTAGCGCATTGGTCTACTTGGGGCTGGATAATTTCAGCGATATCAATGAGTCTCTTGGTTACCAGATTGGGGATGCTGTTCTGGCCCAACTTTCACAACGTGTTTTTTTTCCTCGCGACCATATGACAGTTGCCGCTCGACTCGATGGTGACGAGTTTGGTGTCTTGATGACAAACCTGCCAGCTGATGATAAAGCTGCAAGGGAACGAGTAGTGGAGTTGACCCGCTGGCTTTTAGCACAGATTGAAGAGCCCTGTGAGGTCAACGGCCGATCGATAAGCGTGTCTGCAAGCGCTGGCATTGCTATGTTGACCGGTAGAGGTGATGAGCCCGAGGCGCTGCTCAGTCACGGTCGCTCTGCACTCCGCCGGGCAAAAGCGCTAGGCCGCAGTACCATCCATCTTCACAACACCTCTACAGATGAGGGCACCAGTCAACGTCTCAGCCTCGATTATGATATGCGCTCTGCCCTCAAGGTCGGAGACTTTCAGCTTTGGCTGCAACCCCAGGTTGACCCTGAGGGATGCATCATAGGGGCAGAGACCCTGATCCGTTGGCAACATAAGGAAAAAGGTATGATGTCGCCGGGTACCTTCATTCCAATGGCAGAAAAGTCAGGCTTTATTGTCCCCCTCAGCGAGTGGGTAGTAATTGAAGCCTGTAAACTGATCAAAATACTCGATCAGCAGGGTGCACTGCCTGTTGGGGCTCAGCTTGGGGTTAATTTAAGCGCCAAGCAGTTTCATCAACCCGATTTTGTCAGTCGTCTATTAGCCACAATAAAAGAGTCCGGTGTAGAACCCAATCGCTTAGAGCTGGAACTGACTGAGGGGACATTGCTCGATAATGTTGAAGAGGCGATCGAAAAGATGAGGCTGCTGCGGGATGCAGGACTACATATTTCAATTGATGACTTTGGTACCGGTTACTCCTCTCTGGCCTATCTGCGCAGACTACCCATTAATCGGGTCAAAATCGACCAGGCCTTCGTCGCTAATATCGATACTAATCCAGATGATCAAGCCATTGTTGAGGTCATTATCTCTATTGCACAACATTTCAAGATGAAAGTGATTGCAGAAGGCATCGAGCGGTCAGAGGCCCTTGAGGTTTTATTGGATATGGGCTGTCATCAGTTTCAAGGTTACCTGTTTCATCGGCCGATGCCTCTGGATGCGTTTCTGAATCTGAAGTAATCAGGTTCGAATCAATTGCTCAGACGTTTATATTTGATGCGGTGAGGTTGGTCGGCTTCCGCACCCAAACGACGTTTACGATCGGCTTCGTAATCAGCATAGTTGCCTTCAAACCAGACTACGCCAGAATCACCTTCGAATGCCAGAATATGGGTTGCGATACGATCCAGAAACCAGCGATCATGGCTGATGACTACCGCGCAACCTGGGAATGAGAGCAGGGCCTCTTCCAATGCCCTGAGGGTCTCCACATCCAGGTCGTTGGTCGGTTCGTCGAGCAGCAGTAAATTACCGCCACTTTTAAGTAATTTCGCGAGGTGTACCCGATTGCGTTCACCGCCTGATAGATTGCCAATCCGTTTCTGTTGATCTGAGCCTTTAAAATTGAAATGGCTGACGTAGGCCCTGGAAGGCATCTGAAATCGATCTACCGTAAGGATGTCCTGACCATCAGATATCTCTTCCCATACGGTCTTATCCGCATCCAGAGCATCGCGGCTCTGATCGACATAGGCAACTTCCACACTCTCACCTATGCGCATTTCACCACCATCCGGTTTTTCCTGCCCGGTAATGATACGGAAAAGAGTGGTCTTACCTGCGCCATTAGGGCCAATGATGCCAACAATGCCACCTTTTGGCAGGTTGAAGGTGATGTCGTCGTAGAGCACTCGATCACCAAAAGCCTTCTTTAAATTTTCTGCTTCTATCACCTGATCACCCAGTCTTGGGCCTGGTGGGATATAGAGCTCATTGGTCTCATTGCGCTTTTGAAACTCTTGAGACTGCAACTCTTCGAATCTTTGCAGACGGGCCTTGCTCTTGGCATGGCGTCCCTTTGGATTGGAGCGTACCCACTCAAGCTCAGACTTCATGCTCTTTACATGAGCTGCTTCTTCACGGGACTCTTGTGCCAGGCGCTGCTCTTTCTGCTCCAGCCAGGAGGAGTAGTTGCCCTCCCATGGAATGCCGTAGCCCCGATCAAGTTCGAGTATCCAGCCAGCGACATTGTCGAGGAAGTAGCGATCATGGGTAACCGCCACCACAGTACCTGTATATTCGTGCAGAAATCGCTCCAACCAGGCTACAGACTCAGCATCGAGATGGTTGGTCGGTTCATCCAGCAGCAGCATATCCGGTTTTTCCAACAGCAAGCGGCACAAGGCGACCCGACGACGCTCACCGCCTGAGAGTGTTTTTACGTCAGCATCCCAGGCAGGGAGACGAAGGGCGTCGGCAGCAATTTCCAGCTGTCGCTCAATGTTGTGACCATCGCAGGTTTGGATAATGTCTTCGAGTTTGGCTTGCTCCTTTGCCAGGGCATCGAAGTCGGCATCAGCTTCGGCGTAGGCGGCGTAGACTTCGTCAAGACGTGACAGGGCCTGTTTGACCTCGCCCAGTGCAGCTTCCACATTGCCTCTGACATCAAGGGTTTCATCAAGCTGGGGTTCCTGGGAAAGATAACCGACTCGTATGCCGGCTTGAGGACGGGCTTCGCCTTCGATGTCAGTATCAACCCCTGCCATGATACGCAGTAGAGTCGATTTACCTGCACCGTTGAGTCCGAGTACGCCGATTTTGGCGCCGGGGAAAAAAGAGAGGGAGATATCCCGCAGAATCTGCTTTTTCGGGGGAACAACTTTGCCCACCCGATTCATTGTATAGATGTATTGGGCCATGATTTTCAAATAGTAGTATTGATTTTCAGAGAGTGGCCATCCATTAACACGGCATGCCAGGTCGTCGGGTTAATCGATCGCTCATATTATTGGCCAATATCCTAACATGGGTGCATCCCTGCAGGTAGTTCTACCTGTTATTGGATGATTGTCTGGAGGCTATTGCCTGAAACGTACACGCCCCATTTTCCGCAATTTCACCTCAAGGCCGGGTCAGGCAGTTTTCGAAGTCTATATCCACTGAACCAAATTCAGTTTTATCAATTCTATGGGGTAGGGTGCAGTCTGAATCAGAATAGAGTTTGGGGCTTGTCTGGATGGTGCCGAAGCTGGTGAATTCGTAGTCGCTTTTGCCCAAAGATTTGTCTCAGTTGTCTCATCCATTGGAACAGGATCGCAGGATTCAGTGATCCAAGTGCCCTGAAGAGGGGGATTGTTCAGTCTGATTCTTTGAGTCGTGGTTGCAACCGGAGAAAAGAAATAACGTAATAATCAGTGTGATGTTTATGTCTCTATTCATGATATCCCTATCTTTTTTTGGTGGCTATTCCATAGCTTGTACTACCAGCAGACTAGGCCGCTGCGGCCCGCTAGTTGATCATGTTACTACGCGATCTGATCATCTGCAGAAACTCACTTTCGGGAACAGGGCGGCTGTAGAAAAATCCCTGGGCCAAGTGGCAGCCGGCAATATTGAGTTGGTCAATCTGTGTCTGACTCTCTACCCCTTCAGCGATAAGATCCAGATTGAGTCCCCTGGCCATTGAGATAATCGCAGTGACTATGGAGTTGTCACCTGTGGATTTGATCCCTTCGACAAAAGAGCGATCCATTTTCAGAGTGTTGATCGGTAGTGATTGAAGATAACCCAGGGATGAGTATCCGGTGCCGAAATCGTCGATGGCAATACGTATGCCTTTAAGGGAGAGTCGGGATAGGGTATCTATGGCTTTCTCCATATCCTGCATAATGGCATGTTCAGTAATTTCAAGTTCCAGTACATTTCTGGGCAGGTTATGTCGCTTGATGATTGCCAATGTTTTATTGACGAACTGATCCATCTCCAACTGCTGTACAGAAATATTCACCGAGAGACTCAGGGTGATGTTCTCCTCTGTCTGCCAGCGTTGCATATCCTCGCAGGCCTTGCGCATCACCCATTCGCCGAGTGGGATGATCAGGCCCGACTCCTCAGCAACATTGATAAATTCGTTAGGTTGAATGAGGCCCTTCACAGGATGCTGCCATCGCACCAGTGCCTCAACGCCTACCATTCTGTTTTCCAGCATATTGTATTGAGGTTGATAGTAGAGGCAGAGTTCATCTGTGGATATCGCCTTTCTCAGGCCATTTTCTATATCCAGAGAAGCGGCGAAATGGGTTTTCATCTGCTCGGAGTAGAATGCGTAGCCGTTTTTACCTGAATTCTTTACCTTATACATGGCAATGTCGGCATTCTTGATCAAGGCGTCCTTGGTATCGCCATCACCGGGATAGACGGCAATGCCGATGCTGAAGCTCATGTAGATCTCTTCAGTTTTGATGAAGAAGGGGTTAGAGGTGAGACGTAGAATCTTCTCAGCCAGATTACGCGCCTCCTGGATATCATTGATCTCTGGAATCAGCAGATTGAATTCATCTCCACCCACCCGTGCCAGGGTGTCAGCTTCTCGCAGTTCACTGCGCAGGCGTTGTCCTACCAGTTTCAGCAGTTCGTCACCAACGAAATGGCCAAGGGAATCATTGATGATCTTGAACCTGTCCATGTCGAGATACATCACCACCAGTTTTTTACCTGAGCGCTTCGATTGCGCCATGGCCATGTTCAGCCGGTCTCGGAATAGTGTTCGATTTGGTAAGTTGGTCAGCAGATCATGGTAAAGCTGATACTTGATCAACTCTTCAGCCTGTTTTCGCTCTGTGATGTCTCTGGCGACTCCGTAGGTGCCAATAAAGGATTTTTGATTTTCATTATCAACGGCGTAGATGCCTATAGAGCTCAGCTCTATAGGAACTGTTCGAGATTCAAAATAACGCGGTCCCTCATTGATTTTGCAATTCAATCGTAACTCTGTGCTTCGTGTTGCACGATCACCAGTGCGCCGTTCATTGAATGTATAATGGGCCTGATTGATATCCTCCTCATAGACCAGTTTTGAGAAGTGTTGACCAATCATCTCCTTCGGGGGATAACCCAACAGGGTTTCGACGCGTTCATTGACGAATGCAAACCGGCCTTCCTGATCGAGCAGGTAGATCATATCCGGAGAGTTATTGACGATGAATTTGTGCAGTGACTCAGATTCATTCAGGCGTTGTGATATCTGGGTATTTTCTATCTGTAAGCGTCGTCTCTCCAGGGTGTTTGAGATGGTACGTAACAGCTCTTCAGGCTCATAGGGTTTTCGCAGAAAATCCTGGGCACCTTTGCGCAGGGCCAATGAGGCATGATCGAAAGTGGCTTCTCCACTGATTACGATAATGTCACAATCGATACTCTCCTGACTGATATGTTCCATTACTTTGTGACCATTCAGGTCAGGCATGTTGAGATCGAGCAGTATCAGGTCGAAACTGCTGCTATCAAGAAGTTCTATCGCTTCCCTGCCACTTTCTGCCAGGGTTATCTCATGCCCAGAGAACCTCAGTAGCTCTTTCAGGCTGGCTCTTGCTCTGGGTTCATCATCTGCGATAAGAATTCGTGCAATACCCTCCCGCTTGCGCTGCTCTTTTTTGAGCCCGTTTGGTATTGTGGAGAAGTTTCCTTCAATCCCCGGCCATGGTGCTGGATAATATGGATGCATTGCTTATTCTCATGCCGTACGAGGCAAAAATAACTGAAAACGCGTTCCCGTTTTGTTGTTCGAGGTGCAATTGATCACCCCGGAAAGTTCATCCATTAAACTTTTGATTATCGCCAGCCCAAGACCTGAATGTGAGCTGTCTTTGGTACTCTTCCCAGGCAAAAAAAGCTGATCCATGATCTCTGAATCGATCCCAGGCCCAGAATCCACAATTTGAATCTCAATATGGGCCTTACCATTAAGATAGGCATTATCTCTGGTTGCAATACTCAGTTTCCCTCCCTCTGGCATGGCTTCGACTGCATTTTTGATCAGATTGGTTAGTATTTGCTTCATATGACCTCTCTGGAGAGTGATCAGAGGGATATTGGCATCGAGGTCGACTTCGGTGTTGATATTGTGGGTTGTAAACAGTGAGGATTGAAACAACTTGTGAAGATCCGTAATCAGACTGTTGATATCCACCCTTTTTTCCTGTTGTTCCAACTCATCAGGAATATCCCGGATACGTAGCAGAATCTTGCCGACCCGGTTGATCTCATCTTTGATGATATCCAATTCTTCCTTTACCTGGTTATCATCACCCAGCTTCATGCCCAGTATATGTAGGTAGTTGTTGATGATTCCAAGTGGATTATTGGCCTCGTGAACCACTTTTCGCGCCTCCAGGTGGAAGGCGGCGCGCTCATCATCAAGTAGCTGTTGCCGTGATGTGGATATCTCCTGCTGAAGCTGTAGTGTTTCACCGGCTTCACGGGCAAACAGTTTCAAAAGTGATATCTGAGGGGTGAGAGCATCGTATTGGTGCTTGTCCATACCGAGTGCGATCACGCCAATGGGATACTCTTGGGATGTCAGAGGCAGATAGAGCAGTGCTTCACTGCTGATCAGGCGCATCAATTGTTGATCTGCAACCGACAGCCTTGCTAGATGTGCATCATCATGGGTGAAAGCAAGGCTTTGGTTGTTAAAAACCCAGGCTGCCGTACTACGATCCGATTCAATGGCAATTAGCAGATCCTGGATCTTCTCTCTGCGAGTCGGGGAGGGACAGTGAGGGATTAATTGTGGTGCATCTTCCGCTTTCAGCAGGAAACAGACCTGTTTGATTCCGAACAGTAGATCAACATCTCTCTGTATCTGCTGCAGAGTGGCAGAAAAATCGGCCTTTTCGCTTGTTCTCGCCAGAGTGCCACCGAAAAGCGCAGCTTGTTTTACTCGTTCACCAAGTGCCTGCTGCTGCGCCTCACTCTTCTCTTTAGTCGAGGAATTTTCTCCTGTGACAGAGAATGGGATACCTAAACTACCTGCGGCTGCGCTGGCCTTTTCATGGGCGTCAGTAATGACCTGTTCCAATACAGCCTGATTCAAACCAAACAGCTCATCGCCTTGGGCCAGTGCACTATCATCTGGTTTGATACCGTTTGCGACGAGTTGACATGAGAGGTTCACCAGTTTGACCAGCTGTGAACTGTCAAGAATGTTTTCAGCCGGTTCACACTGAAAACGAAGCGCATCAGAAAGAAAACCCTCAAGCTGCCATCGATCGACCATCTCTGATCCAATCAGCGGAAAGGTCGCCCCGTAACTCTTCTCTTCTGCCTGTAGCAGCGCTTGGATTTCCTGGTTTGTATCGATCAGTTTCAGATATCCCTGATGATCTGATTGCAACAGTGCAAGTTGTCCAAGACGATGAAGCAGACCGGCCAGGTAAGCCTCTTCTAATGTTGCGTAGGCAGTGAGTTCAGCCAGGGAGCGGGCAACATAGGCGCAGACCAGTGATCTTGACCAGATCAGATCTAGACTTTGACCAATCTGTTTACTGAGGTTGGAAAAGTATTGCTGAACCGCACTGTTGATAGCGATGGTTCTGACACTGTTGATGCCCAGCACTACCAGCATCTGTTGAAGCGTAGTGAACTCGTTCCATTGTCGATAAAAAGGTGAATTTGCTGCTGACATTACTTGGGATGTGATACTGGCATCCTTCTGAATGATCTCTGCCAATGATTCGAAACTCACATCGGGGTTATTGCAGCTATCAATCAACGCTATCAGTATCGCTGGCGGGGAAGGCAGATCGCAAAATTTGCCTGCAGTTGTTTTGTTTTGCTGTTGAGTTTCCACGTAAATCCCAAGTTTATTATAGAGTTATACCTGGATGTTGTTGTAATTAATAGCACTAATCCTTCATTTGTAAAAGCGTTTTCACTATGTCTGCATGTCTTGCAGGTAGGGCATGCTTGAATAATAGTATTTTTATTACTATTGGATGGCATATTCGGCCAGGTCAATAATGTTATTAACAACCGAGGTGAGTGTGGCATCACCTGTTCAGTTGGCGTTGAAAGTAATATTTTCAAAGATCCAGGCAACAAGCTTGATGTCGGAAAATCGCCTGATTGGGTCCGTATGAGGAGTCAATTTTTTGTCTTTTTCTTTTTAGCAATTTATAACTTATTGAAAATAATTGATAAAAACAGGTCAACCAGGGTGGCACTTTAATTGCATTCGTTGATGAGTAGTCTCATTGAGGAATGACAACATGGCAAACGAACAGGAATCTGAAGAGCTCGACCTGGGTGAAGAGAAGAGCGGAAAATCCAAGCTCATCATTATTATCGCTATTGTAGCGGTTGTGCTGATCGGCGGTGGTGTAGCTGCATTTTTTCTACTCAGCGGAGATGAGGAAGCTGAAGCTGAAGAAGCAACAGCTGAAGAGCAGGTGGAAGAGGTGAAGGGGCCAGCTCAATATCTCGATTTCAAACCGCCATTTGTAGTCAATATGCCTGGCAAACCAAGCCTGTTGCAGATCGGTGTCAGCATACGGGTCTACTCTGAGCCCATGGCAGAGTTCATCCGCCACAATGATCCCATGATTCGTCATCATCTACTCAATCTTCTATCAGCTAAAGATGCGAAATCCCTGAAAACACGTGAAGCCAAAGATGCCTTGCAGGATGAGATGCTGCAGGCACTGAATCAGGTGGTGAAGGAGTTGGAAGGGCCGGGTGAAGTGGATGGGATCTTTTTTACCAGTTTCGTGATGCAGTAATCCAAACATATAGGAATTAGAGATGAGTGCCAGCGACCTGCTATCACAAGAAGAGATCGATGCCCTGTTACATGGTGTCGATAGTGGGGATGTCGCCACAGAATCAGAAGTTTCGGATGAGGGTGGTACCGTCTCATATGATTTTACCAGTCAAGACCGAATTGTACGGGGGCGGCTACCAACTCTGGAGATGATTAACGAACGATTCGCAAGATTGTTTCGCACCAGTCTCTTCAATATGTTGAGACGAACAGCGGATCTGTCAGTTTCTGGCATCCAGATGCAGAAATTCTCTGAGTTTGTCCACAGTCTTTTTGTACCAACCAGCCTGAATATGATCCGTATGCCGCCAATGCGTGGGAAGGGGTTATTCGTATTTGATCCAAAACTGGTATTCAGCGTTGTTGATAATTACTTCGGTGGTACCGGTCGTTTCCATACCAAGATTGAAGGTCGTGATTTTACGCCCACAGAGAATCGGGTTGTTCAGTTATTGCTGAACAGCGCCTTTGAAGATATGAAGAGTGCCTGGAAGCCTGTATTCAATGTCGACTTCGAATACAGCGGGTCTGAAGTCAATCCACAATTTGCAAACATCGTCAGTCCATCAGAAGTAGTAGTAGTGACCTCTTTTCATGTGGATCTGGAAAATGGGGGAGGTGATTTCCATATCTGCTTGCCCTATTCAATGCTTGAACCCATCCGCGAATTACTGGATGCCGGCGTTCAAAGTGATCGGGGCGAAAGAGACGAGCGTTGGGAGCGGTCACTTAAAGAAGAGATTTTGGCTGCAAAAGTGGAATTGTGCAGCAATCTGACCGAGGTGCAAATGAGTCTGAAAGATCTGGCAGGATTGAAAGCTGGTGATGTGATTCCGATCGACATGCCGGAAGAGGTAGAGGTTGAAGCAGCTGATGTTCCGGTATTTAAAGCCAAGTTAGGTGTTTCTGATGGAAACTATGCCTTAAAGATCAGTGAATGGCTTATAAATAATCAGCGCAAAGGTTTGCACGATTATCTTGAAATAGAGAACAAGGCCTGAGCAATCTGTCGGAGTCATCTCCGGGAGCTTGTTGTAGCTTGATTGTTATCGATGGCCAAGGGTAAATCCCCTAAGAGGGTATGAAGATGAGTGATGAGAAAAGTGTTGATCCTAATGAAGCGTTAGCTGATGAATGGGCAGCAGCGCTTGAAGATCAAGCGGATGATGAACAACCGACAGATACTGCAGCAGCCAGCTTTGATGAGCTGACAGATGAATCTGCATCAGTAAACAGTGTCAACATGGATGCCATTTTGGATGTGCCAGTGACTATCTCGATGGAGATTGGACGCACTAGAATTAATATCCGAAATTTATTGCAGCTAAATCAAGGTTCAGTAGTTGAACTTGATCGGCTGGCAGGTGAACCGATGGATGTTCTGGTTAATGGCACCCTGATTGCACAAGGTGAAGTTGTGGTGGTAAATGAGAAATTCGGCTTACGTTTGACCGATATCATCAGTCCATCCGAACGGGTCAAGAGGTTAAGTTGATGACCCGCTGGCTACTGATTGGGATTTTTTTCAGTAATTGCCTGATGGCAGCTGAAGAGACAAAGAAGCAGATAGGTGTCAATGTTTCTCCAATCGGCGCTGAAGGACTTTTAAGTACAGTCAGTGGTTTGTTGATTGTATTGGCAGTGATCGTTGGCGCGGCCTGGCTGTTCAAACGCTATGGCCAGATGTCCATGGGCGGGAAGGGTTTGGTTCGCATTGTTGGTGGCGCCTCGGTCGGTAGTCGCGAACGTGTTGTAGTGGTTGAAGTTGAAAACACTCGAATGTTGATCGGCGTAGCACCTGGACAGGTGCGCATGCTGCACTTGCTGGACGATGGAACTGCAAATTTCAAACAACATCTTGAAGAGCTTGAACAGCAAAATGATTCGACTCCTCAGGGTAGTGAGAAAGCACAATGAAAATTTTGTGGCTTATCTTCGGATTGCTTGTCAGCGGTTTGTTGCAAGCCGCTCCTGGTGTAGATGCTTTCAGTGTTACCCCTGGTGCTGATGGCGGGCAGACTTATACTCTGACTATTCAGGTTCTGATGTTTATGACCGCCCTGACTATGTTGCCTGGGGCGCTGATGATGATGACTTCCTTTGCAAGGATCATCATCGTACTGGCAATCCTGCGACAGGCCTTGGGTACTCAAAACACCCCTTCAAATCAGATTCTCATTGGACTCGCCCTGTTTTTGACACTATTCATCATGATGCCGGTGTTTAATGAAGTAAATGAGGTAGCAGTGCAACCCTATATGGCAGAAGAGTTGGATACCATGCAGGCACTTCAGGCTGCTGCGGAACCGGTTAAAACCTTCATGCTTGCACAGACACGCGAAGATGATCTGGCTCTGTTTGCAAGGATCGGTAATTTTGGTGAATTCAACGGACCTGAAGAAGTGCCCTTCAGTTTATTGTTGCCCTCATTTGCAACCAGTGAATTGAAAACAGGTTTTCAGATCGGTTTTCTACTGTTCATTCCGTTTTTGGTAATCGACTTGGTGGTGGCCAGTATTCTCATGTCGATGGGCATGATGATGCTTTCGCCAATGATCATTTCGTTACCTTTCAAAATCATGTTGTTCGTACTGATTGATGGCTGGGCGTTGGTGTTTGGCACTTTGGCATCCAGTTTTCAAATATAGACGGGAGATCTGCTCATGAGTCCTGATACTGTAATGGCCATCGGACAGAATAGCCTGGAGGTTATCGGCATCCTCTCCGGGATGATATTGCTTCCTGCTTTGGCTGTGGGCTTGATCATTGCCATGTTTCAGGCAGCCACGCAGATCAATGAGATGACCCTGACATTTATCCCCAAGCTGGTTGTGTCTGGACTGATTTTAATGTGGGCAGGTAATTGGATGCTGCAACTGTTAATGAATTTCTCGATTAATTTAATCGAGAGTATACCTGAGCTGATTCTGTAATCAGCGATGGAGAATCCGGTAGACGATCATGGTCTTCAATGAAGTTCAACTCAATGCCTGGATCGCAACCTATTTTTGGCCGATGGTGCGTATTAGTGCCATGCTGCTCTCCGCTCCTCTGTTCAGTTCCCGCCAGGTACCGGTACGTTTGCGTCTGTTTTTGATGGTGCTGATCTCATTTTTAGTTGCACCAACACTGCCTCTGTTGCCCCCAGCAGATGTTCTTAGTCACACCGGATTCATGATTATGCTTCAACAGATTCTGATTGGCATCATGATGGGTTTTCTGTTGCAGATGGTATTTGCAGCATTGGTATTCGGTGGTCAGGTCGTCGCCTACAGTATGGGCTTGGGCTTTGCTTCAATGGTGGATCCGGCAAATGGCGTACAGGTACCCGTGATATCACAGTTTTATCTGATCCTGGCGACACTGCTTTTCTTGATCTTTAACGGCCATCTGCATGCGATCGAGTTGATCTCTGACAGTTTTCTCACAATGCCGGTAGCGGTGGATGGTATTTCACGGAATGGGTTAATCGAACTGGTCGCCTGGGGTAGTCGTCTGTTTGCAGGGGGGCTGATTATTGCGTTGCCTATTGTCGGTGCTATGTTGATGGTGAATATGGGCATGGGAGTGGTGATGCGTGCTGCGCCTCAATTGAATATATTTTCGGTAGGATTTCCAATCACTATGTTGCTCGGATTCGCGCTGATGTGGGTAAGCTTGCCAAATGTTTTTGCGGTATTTACCGAGTTGCAGGATGAGGCCTTCCAGCATCTGATGCTGACCCTGAAGGTGGAGAGGTGAATCATGGCTGACAATGAAAACGGCCAGGAAAAAACAGAACAACCCTCATCGAAACGCCTTGATGATGCGAAACGAAAAGGCCAGGTACCGCGATCACGGGAGCTCAACAGCATGGCGGTTACACTGGGTGGTGTCATCTGCCTGGTGATAATGAGTGGTTCAGTTGGTGATTCCATGTCACAGATGATGAGTGATGGTTTTGTAATCACCAGAGAGCAGATATTTGATATCAACGCCATGAGCCAAAGTTTGGGTGAAGGGTTTAGGAAAGCCTTTATTGCCATAGTTCCATATTTTTTGCTAGTGATCGTAGCAGCAATTCTCAGTTCCGTAGCTTTGGGTGGTTTTTCAATCAGTGCGGAATCCATGACACCAAAGCTGAGCAAGTTGAGTCCTTTGAAAGGATTGAAAAGGATGTTTTCAGCAAAAAGCTTGGTGGAGATGTTGAAAGCAATGGCGAAATTTTTGTTTATTGGTGGCACAACCATATTGTTGTTGCGAGCGACATTGGACCAATTTCTGGCGCTACACAATATGGAAATTACCCCAGCATTGCAGCATCTCAGCGCGCTTATTGGCTGGTCGGTTATTTTAATGAGTGCAACACTGATTCTTATCGCGGCAATTGATGTGCCTTTTCAATTATGGGAGCACAAGCGTCAATTGAAAATGACCCGTCAGGAAGTGCGCGATGAGATGAAGGAGACGGAAGGGCGTCCTGAAGTCAAAGGACGGATACGCCAGTTACAACGGGAGATGGCACAAAGACGGATGATGCAGGAAGTTCCTCAGGCTGATGTTATTGTGACAAACCCGACTCACTATGCTGTAGCACTTAAGTATGATCCAGAGGCGATGCATGCGCCGAAACTTGTTGCCAAGGGTGCTGATCTTGTGGCGCAGAATATTCGTAAGGTTGGCGCTGAACACAAGGTGCCTGTTGTAGAGTCCCCCGTTCTGGCCAGAGCCATATTTTTCCATACTGAATTGAATACCTTCATTCCTGCTGGTCTCTACATGGCCGTGGCCCGTCTGTTGGCTTATGTATTTCAGCTTAAGGCCTATAGCGCTGAAGGTGGTCTATATCCCGAGATGCCTGATGATTTAGAGGTACCGGAGGAGTATCAGCATGAATAATTTTCGGCTGCTGATAATCTGCACTAACTCGGATGAAGAGAATGGATAATATTGCAATTTTAGACAACATCAAACAACTGGGTGCACGAGGTCTCGGAGCACCACTGGTGCTGGTGATGTTGTTGGCAATGCTGGTTATTCCTCTGCCACCTATCGCATTGGATATGTTTTTTACCTTCAATATCACGCTCTCTTTGGTTGTGATGTTGGTCGTTATCTATACTCGTCGGCCGTTGGAATTCTCAGTTTTTCCCAGTATGTTGCTGATTGCCACCCTATTAAGATTGGCGCTCAATGTTGCATCGACTCGGGTGGTACTGCTTGAAGGGCACACTGGTGGTGATGCTGCGGGTAAGGTAATCGAAGCCTTCGGTTCGTTCGTAATCGGTGGTAACTATGCGGTTGGTCTGGTGGTATTTCTGATTTTAGTAATCATTAACTTTGTAGTGGTCACCAAAGGTGCGGGCCGGGTTTCAGAGGTCAGTGCAAGATTTACCCTGGATGCCATGCCAGGTAAACAGATGGCCATCGATGCAGACCTCAACTCTGGCCTGATCGACCAGGATGAAGCGAGAACGCGAAGAGAAGATGTAGCTCGCGAGGCAGACTTTTATGGTGCCATGGATGGTGCAAGTAAGTTTGTTCGCGGTGATGCTATTGCAGGTATTTTGATTCTGTTCATCAATATTATTGGTGGTCTCTCCATTGGTATGGCGCAACATGGTCTGGATTTCTCAACGGCCTTGCAGAACTATGTGTTGTTAACCATTGGTGACGGCCTGGTAGCGCAAATTCCCTCACTGTTACTCTCTACCTCGGCTGCAATAATCGTAACCCGGGTTGCCAGTACACAGGATGTGGGTGGGCAGATCGTCAGCCAGCTATTCAATAGCCCCAAAGCACTGTCCGTTGCAGCGGCAGTTTTGTTTTTGATGGGTATTATTCCAGGCATGCCCAATTTTGCCTTTCTAACACTTGCGGCTGCAGCGGCCGGGGGAGCCTGGCTGATCTGGCAACGCCAGCAACAACCTGAGGAAGAGCTGCTTGTCGAAGAACCTGTTGAACAACCTGAGCAGCGGGATCTGAGTTGGGATGATGTTCAGCCCGTTGACCTGGTAGGTTTGGAAGTCGGTTATCGGCTGATCCCATTGGTTGATCGCAATCAGGGTGGTCAGTTGATGAACAGGATCAAAGGTGTCCGGCGTAAACTCTCTCAGGAACTGGGCTTTCTTATCCCATCGGTTCATATTCGAGATAACCTCGATTTGGCACCTAACAACTACCGAATTTCGATCAATGGTGTGGTGGTTGCAGAGGTGGAAATCTACCCCGACCGAGAGCTGGCAATAAATCCAGGTCAGGTCTTTGGTCAGTTACAGGGTACGCCAACTAAGGACCCAACATTCGGACTCGAAGCAGTTTGGATCGATCCGGAACAGAAGGATCATGCCCAAACACTGGGTTATACCGTTGTCGATGCGAGTACGGTGGTGGCTACACACTTGAGTGAAATACTCCAGTCACAGTCAAATGAACTCTTAGGTCATGAAGAGACACAACAACTGCTTGATCTGTTAGCACGAAATGCACCTAAACTGGTGGAAGACCTGGTGCCTAAAACGCTATCTCTTAGTGTGGTTACCAAGATACTTCAGAATCTTCTATCAGAACATGTTCCCATCAGGGACTTTCGTACCATTGCTGAGACATTGGCTGAGCAATCTACACGCAGTCAGGATCCAAATGTGTTAACAGCCGCTGTTCGTGTGGCTTTATCACGGGGGATAGTGCAGAAACTTATAGGTACCACAGAAGAGATTCCTGTTGCTGTTTTAGATCCTGGATTGGAACAACTGTTACAACGCACCTTGCAGGCATCTGAAGATGGTCAGGCTGGTTTTGAACCTGGATTGGCCGAACGACTTCAGAATGCACTGGCTGAGACCCAGGCTTCAATGGAGGCGCAAGGACAACAAGGCTTACTGCTGGTTGCTGCACCTATTCGGTCCTGGATGGCGCGTTTTGCAAAGCATACTGCACCAGGTATGCATATCCTCTCTTACAATGAAGTCCCGGATAATCGACAGATCAAAGTGATTTCTACGATAGGAAACGGAGAGGCTGCAGCAAGGGCATAGTTACTAACCAGGTCATAGGTATTAATACTCGACGGCCTGTCGTTAAATATCATAAGGGTAGGGGCTACAAGCGTGGCTCAGCTCGGTGTTGCGGCTCTTGACGCGGGCTGGGCCATTCCATCCTTAGGTCCGTAAACGGCACATCCTTGTGCCACGCCTTGATCTGAGCCACGCTTGTAGCCCTAATTGCGATTTATGGCAACTTTATTGATCACACGGCTTCCTTGCTCAGGCTTAACCAGAGACATCAAAGGTCGATCGAATGTGTCGAGGTGAGGTTATTAAACAATAGCAATAAATGGTCAGCATTACGTCTTGTAATCGCAATTGTGATCTGTCAATCTTGCCGCGCATAAAGATGGAACATCTGTTCTGGAGGGAGCCTGTGAATAGTCTAATGGGAACTCCAGTACTACTGGTGTTCATAACGAAAAGTATATTGTCTTCAGCCTGTTTTAAATATGGTAGAGAGTCCAGTTTTAAGGCGTTTATTTGTTCCACTAAAAAGTTTTGGGTTTATTTAATTAGTGAATCTACATTTTATAATGGAACAAGGGTCTACTGTGATGAATAGGTTAAAAAGAAGACAAAAGCCATGTTTCGTAGATTATTTCTACGAAGTCTATAGAAGTCAGTCTCTCCGTGAACCGATTCATGAATTGACCGGAAGAAATTAACCGAGCCAAGAATCTCTGACTTTCCATCTGCAATAAAAGCTTTCGATATATAGTCCACCAAGATGCGGTTGAATGCATCTGCTATGGGTATGTTTTAAGAATTAAAGTTGTATCAGGTGAGCAGGCATAACTCTGAGTACATCATTCCACTAAAGATTATGGCGGGATTAAAAGATGATAAATATCTGTAAAATTCACAAATCCATTACACTTGTTCAAGTGGCGATCATTGTTATATCGTGCCTGGTATCGTCCTTGGGTGTTGTGAGCACACATTCTATGACAGTCTACGCCTGGTATCTGGCAATGGCAGGTATTGTATCGGTCATAACGACATCTATTGCATTAGGTATTGTTCTCATGCTTACGCGTTTAATTTATCCATCCAGATCACGTAAATTGTCCGAGTCTGATTGTCGTTGGTTCGTTAGGCCGAAACCTAACCTGGCTTGTGGAATGGATTAAGGTAACTCTGAGACGGTGCATTCTTGCGGCAGGATATGGTTCGTAACTTGTTCAGAGGTTCCTTAAGCTTTAACTACTGAATAGACGTAAATACAAATATTTAACCACGGAATACACGGATTACACGGAAAGTGAACAAACAATCCTTCCGTGTTGCTCTGTGTCATCCGTGGTTGAAGAGGGTTTTGAATGCCTATATTTATGCTTTAACCACGGAATACACTGAATGCACGGAAAATGAACAAACAATCCTTCCGTGTTGCTCTGTGTCATCCGTGGTTGAAGAGG